>DATLDN010000031.1:0-5729 GCA_035525855.1 Gemmatimonadaceae bacterium | reverse complement strand
GCACGGTTCAGCGCTAATGCATCAAAATCAAAACAGGCAACCTCCCGTAAAAAAGCCCTGGATAAACTGGTTTTTGAAGACATCACACCAAGCAACAGGAAATACCCGGGAATTATTTTTAAGCCTGAAAGAGACCCGGGTAACCAGATCTTAAATGTTCAGAAGCTTTCTAAAAAAATTGAAGGAAGAACCTTGTTCAATAATATTTCTTTTGATGTAGTGAAGGGACAGAAGATCGCATTTTTAAGCCGTGATCCCAGCTGCGTCGTCTGACCGTTCACGGAATACGACAGCGATGGCGTTCCGGAGATATCCGCCTTCACTAACGGAACGTCCTGGAACCACGAGCCGTTCGGCCCGCCAGGCTGAACTCCGGCTGCGATCAGACGGTCGCGAATGTACGTCGTCGCGAGCTCTTCGCCGCGCGTTGCGGGACCTCTGCCGAGGAACGCGTCCGACGACAGAGTCTTGATGTCGGTCGCCATCCGTTCAGCATTCGGCGGGGTGCCCCCGGCAACGGTGGTGTTTGTCGTCTGCACGGTGGGAGTGCATGCCGCAACAAGAAACGAAATCGCGTAAATGGGATGTTTCATGATTTTTAGTTAAGCCTCTGCCTCGATCTTGTAAATCTCGCGATGCCCCTGCTCGACGAGGTCGTGATACCCTTTCATTGCTCTCTCAAATTCCTTGCCTGTCGCTTCGTCCATGCCCACGCCGGCCATCATATCTTCAAATGCCTTGAGGCTCGATACCTCCATTTCTGCAACGAGCGTCCAGTACCGCGCCCCACAGAAATCAGTCAGCAACCTGAGCCGTCCCATCCCTGCCTTGTCCTGAAGCTTATTCATCTCTTTGAACATGTCAGTGAGCGCGCGGACTTTTCCCGGCTTGCAATGGAAGACTTCCCGGACTAGCAGCATTTTTGCTCCCGAGTGATGTCGAGCAAAAACATGCATCCAAACTGACGAGCAATCAAAATGACAATGGTGGTTGATTCCCTGCGTGGTGAGTTTGTTAGGTACAAGGACCTTGGTGAGAAGGCCATCGCGCAGCTTTCTGACGACGAGCTTTCCCGCGCGGGAGCGCCGGGCGGTAATTCCATCGCGACGATCATCTGGCACATCTCCGGAAATTTGAGATCGCGCTTTTCGGATTTCCTCACTAGCGACGGAGAGAAGCCGTGGCGGCAGCGCGAGGAAGAATTCGAACCGCGTTCTGTTACTCGCGACGAGGTGCTCGAGACATGGAATGGGGGATGGAATGTTTTGATCGACACCCTGTCATCGCTCACGGACAATGATCTCCAGCGTACCATTACGATTCGCTCGCAACCGATGAGCGTTGTCGCCGCATTACATCGCTCGCTCGCCCATATCAGTTATCACATCGGCCAGATCGTCTATATCGCGAAGAGCATCCGTGGAGATAACTGGAACTACCTCAGCATTCCGCCTGGGAAATCAGACGAGTTCAATCGCAGCATGACTGAAAGGCGGTAGCTGATGTTCAAGCTGACGGGCTCTCGTCTGGAGCGCGCGCAAAAATCGAAGCAGTTCAAAAACGGGAGATTCGCCAACACGAGCGGACGACAACCGATGATGGGTGGTCCGTCCGCAAAGATGATGGCCGACTTCTTCTTTGGTGGAAAGAAACGGAATCCGCGCGGGCCTCTTCCCGTGGAGAATCCCGTGGAAGTGTGGAAGACGCCTCCCCAATCGGGTCTCCGTGTGACCTGGATGGGTCACAGCACATTGTTGATCGAGATCGACGGCGTTCGAATTCTCACGGACCCGGTATTTGGCGATTACGCATCGCCTGTTTCATTCGCGGGTCGTAAGAGATTTCATCCGCCACCGGTGAGAATTGCGGAGCTGCCGCCGGTCGACATCGTAATTCAATCGCACGACCACTACGATCACCTCTGCAAACCGAGCATTCGAGAGCTCGCGAAAATGCGGGTGCCGTTCGTTACTTCGCTTGGCGTCGGTGCACGCCTCGAGCAATTTGGCGTAGATCCATCGCGCATCACCGAGCTCGATTGGTGGGAAACTCACACGATCAAGAACGATATTTCGCTCACTGCAACACCGGCTCAGCATTTCTCAGGGCGCAGTCTTCGCGACAGGAATGCAACACTCTGGTCATCATGGGTTATTGCGAGCCCGAGACGCAAAATCTTTTTTTCTGCTGACACTGGCTTGACCAATGAGCTCGCGGAAATCGGCCAACGCCTTGGACCCTTCGATCTGACGATGCTCGAGATCGGCGCATCGAATCCGGCATGGGCAGACATTCACCTCGGACCAGTCAACGCGATGAGTGCATTCGAGATGCTGGGCCGAGGAACATTCCTGCCGATCCATTGGGGGACGTTCGATCTCGCGCTGCACAAATGGGACGAGCCCGTAGAAACACTTCTTGGAATTGCCGAAGGGAACGGGACGCGGGTGATAACACCTCCGCCTGGTCGTGCAATCGAGCCTTCGGCGGTTGCCGAAGTTACTCCATGGTGGCGCAGCGTCCGCTAAAGATTGCCGACGGCTTTTATCATAGAGTCGGTCAGACGCTGTTTCGTTGTCCAATAACCCTTCCACGCATCTGTACGAAGCTTTGCGAGCCGGCGTGGAACTGTTTGAATTGTAAAGCTGGAAGGATTGAGAGACGATTTTAGATCGTTCCATGTGATCGGTACGCTGACTGGAGCAGTATCCTTTGCACGAGTCGAGAACGCGGACACCGAAGTGTTCGTTCTATTGTTGCGCATGAAGTCGATCAGGATCTTCGATTCCCTTCCCGCCTTTGAGAAGTTCGTTGTGAAATTATCCGGATCATTTCGTGCGATGGCGTACGCAAGACTCCGCGAGAATTCGAGGCACTTCGACCAATCGCACCTCGGCGTAATCGGAACCACGACGTGCAGTCCCCGGCCGCCGGTTGTTTTAACGAATGAGTCGAGCTCGACGGCAGAAAGAACCTTTCGCACCAGACGAGCGGCGGAAATTACCTGCGTCCATTTCACGTTCTCGCCCGGATCGAGATCGATCACGATACGATTCGGTTTTTCGATATGCTTAGAGGTTGTGTTCCATGTATGAATTTCGAGTATCCCCATCTGTGCGAGCGCGACGACGGCGGAGATAGAATCCGCGATCATGTATTCGCCTATTTTCTTCTTTTCCTGAATCCGGATCCGGCGAATGACCTTTGGTCCCCAAACTTTCGCGTGTTTGAGAAACAGACATTGTCCCGACATCCCCTCGGGACAGAGAACGAGCGTGAGGGGACGACCTTCCACGTGCGGGACAATCCAGTCGCCGATTGTCTCGTAGTATCTGGCGACGTCGAGTTTGGTAATCCCAATCGCCGGATACACAACGCGATCCGGATTGGAAACGGAGATTCCGGCGATTATCGGCCGTTCACTGGACTTAGTCGAAGCGCGTCTGATGGCTTTCTCTCTCATTTGGACCGTTCAAGCGCATCTCGCATTCCACCAGTCAGATTTTTTCGGCATAATGAGGTGCGTGTCGATTTTGACCCACCCCGTTCGACGTATATGTAGAACCACTTTCGGAGCCGATGATGACGACAGCAGGCGCTCAGAACGACGCGCAGGGACCGTGGGGCGGGAAGCGAATGGGCGCGGGCAACTACGCCGACGTAAATGGAATCAAGCTCTACTATGAGATCGTCGGCACAGGAAAGCCGTTGATCCTGTTGCACGGTGGACTCGGGTCATACGAGATGTTTGGGCAAAACCTGCCCGCTCTGGCCAAAGGACGGCAGCTGATTCTAGTCGACCTGCAAGGACACGGACGCACCGCCGATATCGACCGGCCTTTGGATCCGGAGCTGATGGCAGAGGACATCGCAGCTTTGATCGAGTATCTCGAGCTCGACCATCCAGATCTGATGGGTTACTCACTCGGCGCAGGAGTCGCACTGCTGACGGCGGCGCGTCATCCGGATCTTATCGGCAAGCTCGTTCTTGCATCCACAATCGCCAGGCGAAACGCGTTTTATCCCGAGATCCTCGAACAGCAGCAGCACGTCAACGCCGCCGCCGCCGAGGCAATGAAGCAGACGCCGATGTATCAGCTCTATAGCAGTATTGCTCCGCGGCCCGAGGATTGGCCGCGCTTGCTGCAGAAGATCGGCGATCAAATGAAACGAGACTACGACTACACGAGTGAAGTCCCGAAGATCACAGCTACCACATTAATCATTGCAGCAGATGCGGATATTGCTCCCCCCTCACACGCTGTCGAGCTATTCGGTTTGCTCGGCGGCGGGAAGCGTGATGGAGGCTGGGACGGATCTCTTCGACCAAAACATCAGCTCGCAATTATTCCGAATTTCACGCACTACACGCTTTTCGCCGCGCCTCAGCTGGCGGCGACCGTGATTCCTTTCCTCGACCAATAACCCCCATGAATAAAATGTTCGTCCAGGGACTTACACCCATCCTCAACGTGTTCAGAGTCGGGAAAGGACTCGAAGAAACTGATTAAGGCTTGAGAGACCGATCGTTCAGTTTCGCAAACAGTGCTTTGGTCTTTGCGACGGCCGCATCGTTGTCGATCGCAAATAGAAAGAATCGCTCGGTATCGAAAGTGTTCATGTAGATCTGCATCACACCCTGCGACTTGTGCTCGGCGATCACCCAATTCCCCACGATGCGATAATCGAGCTTGTCCTGATATCCGAACGGCATGGTCAAGTCGAATTCGAGCGGCGGATCGATTGGTCGCGCAGCGGCAAATGGAAAGTCGTCGCGGCCTGTGTAATTGGGCGGAGGGTCGCCTTTCTTGTAGCTATTCGTCGCAAGAATCACGGGCCGTCGATTGGCTGGCATCGCCGCAACGGCCGAGACTGCCATCAAGGCCGCCGCCTGATGCGCACCATGTGTGGTCTTCGACGGCTCGGATACAAGCACAAAATCGTAGTGCCCGTTGTTGAGAATCTGCGCGAGACGCCGGCGAACGAACGCAGTATCCCACTGCGATTTGAGCACTTCGTTCACATCGAGTGTGTACGCCTTGTCGAACTGATCGAGAAAATAAAAGTTGCTGATTCCGGTTATCGCTCCGCTCGCGCGTGCTTCCCTCTTTCGAATGGCAGGAAGCGCCTTGCGACCAACGGATTCCTGCGTGAGCTTGAGCCCGTAAATAGGCTCCGCCAAGGTTGCATACCGATAACCGCCCTCACCATTGGTGATAATGCAGAGATCGGCCTTCCCGCCAAGAACGTGCGTGAGCTTGTAGACAGCGCCGACGAAATCGGTTTCGTCATCAGGGTGAGCGACGACCGTGAGTACGCGGATTGGCGCCGCCCGAGTTTGCGCTTCGACGTCCAGACTCGAGCATGCGAGCGCCGCAAGTAATGCCAGAGATCGAATCATCAAGCGAATCTCATCAATCGCTCGAGCAGTTGCAACGACACGAAGGATCGGCTATCGCCTACTTCCTTCTGACGTTTGTAGCATCGTGGGTTCTGTGGACGATCGCTGCCAATCTCGATCGACCCGCGATGGCGCAGGCTGTTTTTCTCCTCGGCACATTCATGCCAGGAATTCTCGCCCTCGCTCTGACATTCAAGAACCAGGGCGAAAGCGGATGCAAGGAGCTTCTCGGTCGAATCGTAAAAGTTCACCTCGATTGGCGCTGGTACCTCTTTGCAATTGGTTACATACCGGCGTTGAAGCTTCTAGCAGCTGGAATGCATAAGGT
>DATLDN010000030.1:0-4510 GCA_035525855.1 Gemmatimonadaceae bacterium | reverse complement strand
CGGAGAGAGAGGGATTCGAACCCTCGATACGCGTTTCCACGTATGCCGGTTTAGCAAACCGGTGCCTTCAGCCTCTCGGCCATCTCTCCAAGAGGTCACGCAACTTAGACATTTCGCGAGTGTTACTCAACTCTTGATAGCCCATCAGCCATCGGGAGGCACCGGTAATCAGTTCGCAGTAAAAAGCTGACGCCTGACGGCTGATGGCTCCCGGCTATAAACTGGCACGTTTTTCGCCAAAATAATCGCCCATGAAATACCGGACTTTCGACGATTATCTCGGGCGACGTTGGGAAGTTTGGCAGACGAATCCGGCAGATTCGGAATTGCGCCAGCTGGAGCGGCGGCGCGGTTCGGATCGGCGCCGAGGAACGCGAGCTGATTCCCCCGAACGTCGCGCCGCCGACAGGCGCAGTTCTGCGATCGCGGGATTTCCCGCTGTGCCGCAGCTTCAAGCGGGCTGGCTTTGCTTCGAACGTGAGGGTCCGGAGAAGGAACGAAAGCGGCTCGCGCCGATTCCTGAAAATTGGGACAAGGCCGACGACATGACGCTCGCCGCTCTCTGCAACTTCGCAAACGAAAAGATCAGGCCCTGGTAACCGGAGCTCAGGTTTTTGGCTTGAGCTCCCAGAGCACGTTGACGATTACCCAGCGGCCCTTCCACTTCGCAAGCTGTAGGTAGTCCACCCAGTACGACGCATCGACGCGTACTGAAGCCGCATTCCCAAAGATGTCGAGAATGCGAACATCGTCGCGACGGTCTGCCTGCGGCGTCCTGGATCCGCCGCCCGCGCGTGTGTTAGTAACGAGCGTCATCGCGCTTTGCTGGTCGAGTCGAAAATGTCCGAGCGTATCGGACTGCACGATTCGTTTTGCCAGCTCTGGATGCAGGGCTCGCTCCATTCGCGCACCATCGGCAGCATACCACCCTTGTATGTAGTCGAGGGCGGTTGCGCGAATTGCCGCTGAGTCCGAAGCGGACTGCGCGCCTGCTACGCGCGACATCCCGATCGCAGAAAACAATACGGCCGCTATGAAAAACTTTTTCAACGTGGAATCCTCCGTCACTTGATGCGCTCGAACACGATCCATGAATCCCCCGCAAGCTGAGTAATTTTTCCCGAGGAGTCTTCGCGGAAGGCCACAGTGCCTCGCCCACTCACTCCTTTAAAGAGCAGTGGCGCTACCTCGACGAACGGCTCGCGCTGACCGGTGATGGACAACGTTCCATCCGGGTTTGCTTTCACTTCCGCTCGCCAGTACACACGACGATCACTTCCGCATGTGTGACAGAACTGATTTAGCTCGTAGGTGCCGACGAAGCGCTGCGCGCGTGATTGATATCCTGCCATCGCCACTGCCGGCTTCGGTTGCTTCTTCGCGGGATAGTAATGATCGATCAGTGCCTGCTGAATGACGTCTTTCAACTGTGCGGGCTCGTGCTGTGATGCGATGAACCAGCCAACGCCGCGAGCGGGAATCATCGCCATCTGCGCGGCGAAGCCTTCCACATTTCCGCCGTGCTGAAGCATTCGTTCTCCATTCACGAATGCTTCCTGCCATCCATAGGCGAAGCCGCCGAGCTCCGCATGCGACCCTGTGTGACGCCTGTGCATATCACGAGCAGCAGCCTCGGACATTATTCGCGTTGAGCCGAGTCGGCCATTTTGTAAATGGGCGATGATGAACCGACCCATGTCTGCCGCTGTTCCGTTGATCGATGAAGCAGGTGTTGTGTGATACCACTCCCAGCTCGCGAGTTGATTTGCTCCGTTGTCCCACTCGTACCCTTGAGCGAGATCTTTTTTCAGAGAATCGGGAACGGTGATGTTACTGCGAAGCATTCCGAGCGGGCGAAAAATATTTCGAGTCATGTACGTCTCGAAGTCGACTCCCGACACCTGCTCGACGAGATGTCCCGCCAACGTCATTCCATACGTCGAGTAGCTGATCACCTGGCCGGGAGGCCGAAGGCGGATCAGCTTCGTCGAAAGAAATTTGCCGAGTGGGAGGAGCTCTGCTTCGGTGTCGGCTCGTGTGCCGGGCCGTATCTCGTCGAATGCTGCAGTGTGAGTCAACAAATGGTGAAACGTTACCGGCTGGGGAAACGTTGCCGGCACTTTAAATTGCCTCAAGTAACGATTCACGTCGTCCGTCAACTTGAATCCGCCGCGGTCCGCAAGCTGAACGACCGCAGTAGCAGTAAAAACTTTGCTGATCGACCCGATTCGCCAGATTGTTTTCTCCGGGTCAACAGGTGTTCGGTTCGCGACGTTCGCGAAACCATACCCGCGCTCGTAAACCACCTTTCCATTTTGAGCCAAAATGAAAACCGCGCCAGGAATGTTTTCCTTTGCCATCTGCGCAGTGATCAGTGGATCTACAAACCGCGCCAACTCGGCTGAATCGATTTGCGCGGGTGGAATCGTTGGTCCTGAAATCAGGACGCTCTGGATGAATGCGAGGGTAAGCAGAATCATTTGCGATGAGAAATGCCGCCGGAACGAACCATCGGCAAATACGATGTGACGGTGTGGCCTTCCGAGGTGACGAGCGGACTGCACTCGCCAGAGTTGCTACTTAGGTTAGAGGCAATGCCTCGATATTTCCCTGGATTCGATGACTCATCGCGCCGAACGGCGATCCAGGTATTAGCCGTATTCGCAGTGTGGACTTTTCTCGCCGCATTCTCGAGCAGTCAAACAGCCATCTATCTCGCTCAGCGCGGAGATCCGATTGTGTGGCGCGATTTGCTGGCCGGTCGCTTCCTCGATTGGTACACGTGCGCGCTTTTCACACCGATCTTCTTCTGGCAGGTTCGTCGCTTTCCCATCGACAAACACAGCTGGAAGAGAACTGTGCCGATTGCACTCGTCCTCACTTCGGCCTGCGTAGTGTCCAAGTACGCGATCCTCGTCCCGATGGAACAGGCGATAGGCATGCATCTCCAGTCATCATTTGGCAGCGAGCTCGCACGCAACTTCGCGAATGAGTCAATGGCATTCTGGGCGGTGATCGCGGTAGTGCATGCTCTCGAGTTCAATCGTCGCTACAGAGAACGCGAAGTTGCAGCTGCGGAGCTGCGCGCACGCTTGTCCGAGGCACAGCTGGACGCTCTTCGCTCGCAAATTCATCCTCATTTTCTTTTTAATACGCTCCATAGCATCTCTACATTGATGCACCGCGATGTCGACGCTGCCGATACGATGCTTACGCGATTGAGCGATCTACTGCGAATGACGATGAAGCATCGCGCGTCCGACGAGATTCCACTTCGCGATGAGCTCGCGTTGATAGACAGTTACATCGAGATCATGCGCGTGCGCTTCGGCGATCGTCTTACGGTTGCGCGTAACGTGGATAGGGGCGCGCTCGATTCTCTCGTGCCTCAATTCATTCTACAGCCACTTGTCGAGAATGCGCTCGAGCATGGAATTTCGCGCACTCCTGGAGCGGGTCGCCTGGAAATTGGCGCATCGTGTCGAAATGGAAAACTGGATATGTGGGTGAGCGACGATGGCGCGACGTCGAACGGAAAGTCAACGCGCGACAACGGCAATGGCATCGGGTTGACGAATACCCGTCTGCGTCTGGAGCAGATGTATGGCGCCGAGCAGTCGATGTCGCTGGAGCAGCTGCCTGCGCGCGGTACGCGCGTGCTGATTTCGGTGCCGCGACGTTCAGTGTGAGCGTATTTAGAGTTGGCATTGCCGATGACGAGCCGCTTGCGCGTGAGCGTATTCGCTCGCTGCTCGCGGGCCGGCGGGAATTTGAAATTGTTGTGGAATGCAGTGACGGTGCGGAAGCAGCATTGGCGATGCAGAACCATGCCTTGGACGTTCTGTTTCTCGACGTTCAAATGCCCGACCTGGACGGCTTTCAGGCAATTGAAGCGGCCGGCGACGTCGAGATGCCCGTGATTGTGTTCGTGACGGCGTTTCATGATTACGCGATACGAGCATTCGAGGTACGCGCGCTCGATTATTTGCTCAAGCCGTTCGACCGCGCACGTTTTGAGGAAACATTAACGCGCGTCTCTGAGCGGCTCTCGATGCGGGGTGCGCAAACGTTCTCGCCCGAGATCGGGAAATTATTGAGCGATCTCGCGTCACACGCTCCAGCGTACCAATCGCGATTTCCGGTGAAGTCGCGCGGCGAGATCTATTTCGTGCGTGCGGAAGACATCGACTGGATCGATGCAGAAGGGAATTACGTGGCGCTCCACGCGGGCGGGCGCACTCATCTCGTTCGTGAGACGATCAAATCAGTCGAATCGCGGCTCGACCCGTCGAAGTTCGTGCGTGTTCATCGATCGGCGATCATCAACGTCGATCGATTGAAGAAGTTGCAGCCGTATTTTCATGGTGAATACGTAGTCACCTTGCATGACGGGACCACGCTCACATCGAGCAGAACCTATAGTGAGCGTCTACGGGCTTTAGTTGGGTAGCGACCGCATTAACGCTGAACTGCTGCGGTACCCGGTCCCCGATTCTGCGTGCCGAGGCCA
>DATLDN010000141.1:0-11571 GCA_035525855.1 Gemmatimonadaceae bacterium | reverse complement strand
TCGACTTCCCCGGCGATTATTGAATCCGCTAACGGAATATCCTCACTCCGTCGGTCAAGCGTCGCGGCCGCGGCAGCTTTCAGATCGTCGAGGTCGTAAAGAAAAAACGTTCTCGAGCTGGCCGACATCTGCTTCCACGTCGCGCGGTAACGCGATGTCCAAGATGCAAAGAGGCCGGTCACCCCGCGCCGCAACCGCCGGCGCAACATGTTCGACACCGACTATAGCGTGAGGGGATGCCGTCGAGCAGATCACAACATCAACTGTATGCAGCTGTCTCCAGCATTCATCGTAGTGCATCGCGGTGGCGCCGTGCTCGGCAGCAAGCGTTTGCGCGCGCTCATGCGTGCGGTTCGCCACGATCGACACTTTTACGCCTTCGCGACGAAGACAATCGATGGCAATCGCTGCAACCTCCCCGGCACCAAGCACCATCGCCCGACGGCCCGCGAGAGACCCAAATATTTTCTTGGAGAGTTGCACCGCAGCAGAGCTGACGGATGCAGCGCCGCGTCCGATTCCCGTCTCCTCGTGAACGCGTGACGCGACCATCAGCGCAGTTTGATACAGCCGATTAAGCGCTACTCCCGAATGCCCTCGACATGTCTCCCACGCGTCGCGCACCTGTCCATGGATCTGAGCCTCGCCGAGAATCATAGAGTCGAGTCCCGATGCAACCCGGAATAGATGCGACGCCGCATCGCGATCGCTCCTCGTATACAGATACGGCGTGATGTCATCGCCGAGGCGCTCCGACATCAAGCGCGCCGCAGTTCCGACCGCGGGGTCGCTCCCCTCGACGAAGTAAAATTCAGTTCGATTGCATGTAGACAGCACGATTGCCTCGCGCGCACCCGATTCTGCCTTCAGGTGAGCGAGCGCCGCATCCGCATCCGGCCGCGAATATGCCACCTTCTCGCGAATTTCAATCGGAGCAGTCCGATGATTGACCCCGGCAGCAATTAACGCCATCGCGCGGCCCGTTCGTCGAATGTGCCGTCTTCCACGCTCGCGCAAAATTCTTCGCCGATCAAATCGCTTGCGGCAGTGTGCCATTCATCGGTTCCGCTCGTACCGATCAGCCGCTCGCGTATCTCTCCGCATTTAGCGACAGCCATTGCATAGCGCATATCGATGCGCGTGGCGATCAAATCGCGAATTCGCGCAGCCGCTTTCGGCACTCCACCCGCGGAAACGCCAATTGTTACCGGCCCGGCCCGATGCGTCGCCAGAAATACGATGCTTCCCTCATCCCCCGCGTCGGCCACATTCACCCCGATTCCCTTCGACATGGCATCGCATTTAATGCTGTCGTTCACGCTGCGCGAATTCGTCGCAGCAATGACAAGATTTGCACCAGCGAGATCAGTTGCCCCCGCATACTCGCGGCGTTCGATCGAGAGTTTCTTGTCGTTTTTCGAACGGACATCGATATCCGCACGGATGTTCGGCGCAATTATTTTGACGCGCGCCCCTGCGTCGAGAAGTGAGACCGCGCGCCTCCCGCCCACACCTCCTGCGCCGATGACAACCGCCGTGAGATACTCTCCCTCGAAGCCGAGAGGAATGAGGCTCACAGGAATTGTCCGCGATTGAGAACTGCAACGCGGAACACGATGTACAATGCGATGACGCTGGCAAACGTGATCGTTGACAGCAAAGCTGCCCGTCGCGCCTGCCACCCTCGCAATATCCGTCCGAGTGCGAGAGCGCTAACGCAGATCCACGCGCCCATTCCCCACACAATCTGCGGCATCACCACAGCGCGATACGCAATCGAATAAGCGCCAGCGAGGGCGACGCCGAGTGTAAGCCCGAGAAATCCGGCAATCGTCGCGAAATGATTTACGCGATCGAGGGTGTCGAGTGGAGGAAAGAAGCGATAAATCGCTCCGAACCGCGCCGATTTCAGCTCTCGCCGGGCAACGAGATACATCGTTCCCGCAGCTGCGGCCGTTGCATACGCCGCGATTCCGACAAAGCTCAGCACGATGTGAAGAACCAGCCAGGATGCGCGCGAGCCGGTGGGATCGAGAAGCGGACGCAATCCCGTCACGTTTCCAGCTGTTGTCATGAGCGCTGCCAGCGGCGCAGCAGCCATCGTAAGCGTGACCTCGTGAGCGAAGGTCTCCACGACAATCAACGCGACGGCGAGAACGAAACCCGCAAATGAAAGAGCGGGACCTAATCCCGTCAGTGAAGCTGAGCCAGCGTGGACGGTTAGGCGAGCGAGTCCAACGAAATGAATAGCCGCGCCGGCTGCGAGCAACGCAATGACCGCGCTGACCGGCGCAGACACTCGGCGCGCGAACGGAAGCGCCGCAAGCGCTGCCGCCGCGATATAGCACGAGATAGCGATGAAATGGGCGATCGCAATCATCGCCCTAATCTAATCCTCGACTACCCTCTGAGCACCCAAAAAAAGCTTTACGCCTTCACTACAATTACCGCATTCGCGCAGTCAAAGTGGCGGGCATTCCGGCACGAATCGATGGCTGATCGTGATCGACGACAAGTGCGGTGAGTGCATAAGGTGTCACGCGAACGACCTGTGCGCGCGCTGCCGGAACCGGCGGCGCTGGATGTCGCTCATCGACTGTCGCGTCCATCAGTGTGAATTGATCGCCGACATGAATGTCCGCGCCTGCTTCACGTGTCAGCACGACATAACTCTGCATCGAAGGCAAAACAGGATCTTCGTGAACCCAAAGCACGCGTGCATTACGATTTTCGGAGACCGGTGTTGCGCTCATCGTCGCCGGAGGAACCGTCACCTCGAGCGGAACAAGCGCCTGATCGAGCTTGATCTCCGCAAACTGTCGTACGACACGTGCAAGAGTGAGCTGATTCGGCCGAGCTTCTTCGACTGCGACGATTGCTGTAGGAATCATGAGCTGCGAATCGTCCGTTAGCTGCGGACCGGGGACATATACGAGATACCGATCACCCGCGCGTGCGGCGCGACCTGCCGGGAGCTCGACAAAAATCGGATCCTGAAGTCCGAAGCGCTGATCGCCGGATGCTGCGTCGATTCCGGGACGATCGTATGCCGCTGCAAGGCGCCCCGCGCCACGCGGCCCGCCGACCCGATCGGCAAATGGAGCTGCTTCAACTTCGCCCACGCGCACTGATCCCGGACGCTCTCGGCCGAGTACCTGGCCGTTCGACTGAAGACGATCGGAAACGATCGCCGGCTGCGTTGTGAAGACCGTCCGGTCGAACGCAGGAGCGACCGGAGCGGGTTTCGTTGTTACTCTGGCCAGCACCTCTGGTCGTACTTCGCTGCTCGCGATGCGAATCACTTCGCCGGGATAAATCCAATGCGGATTCTCGACGATGTCCTTATTTCGCTGAAAGACCTCGGGCCATCGAAATGGGTCCTTGAGATATTCCTTCGCGAGATCCCAGAGAGTGTCGCCCTTCTTGACGACGTGCGTGACCTCGCCTTCAGCGGGAGCTGCTGCCGGCACAATCGTCGGCGCCGGTTTCCGGGATGGATCGGGCGCGGGATTCTGAGCGACTGCGATTCCAGCATTTACGAGGGATAAACTCGCGAGAAGTGACACCACGAGGGTGGGACGCACGGTAATCGACTGCATTTGACTCGCTCCACGAAAATCGGGACGCCGGATACGCCTATCCTGGCGGGCGGGATAACGCCGGTAAGTAGACTATCCGAAGGTTCCCGCCGTCACGAGACGAAACCAAGACGACACCGAAGCACCGAATCACGGTGCCTCGGTGTCGTCTTGTTCTCAGAACGGCAAATCATCATCCTGATCTTCCAGGGCCGACGGGAAATCATCGAAGTTTTCATTCGACGCCGGGCGCCCGCCGGTACGCGCCGGAGCGCGTCCGCGCGAGCCTTCCGAATCCGAATCGAAGTCTCCCCCACGAGCTCCACCACCACCCGCGCTGCCGAGCATGATCAGCTCGCGCACGTTGATCTCGGTTGTGTAGCGGGTCTGATTTTCCTTGTCCTGCCACTGGCGATACTCGATGCGCCCTTCGACGAACAGCTTATCGCCTTTCTTGCAATAACGTTCAACGACATCGGCGAGGCCGGTACCCTTCGTATTCCATACCACGCAGCGATGCCACTCCGTCTTCTCCTGTTTTTCGCCGCTCTGGCTATTCCACTGACGGCTCGTCGCAAGCGAGAACGTGGCGACCTTCGCGCCGCCCGTTGTCGTTCGCACTTCAGGATCGCTTCCAAGATTTCCAATCAGACTCGCTTTATTCAGACTCCGACTCACGTTGCCTCCCGGCGAGAGTTCTCTGCTCGCTCATCATGTTAACGCTCATTAACTGCCACGCACACTCGGAAGTGCACGCGGATCATCGTTCGATTGCGCGCCGCAATACGAGTGCGTCTTCAACCGGATTTCGATAATACTTCGGCCGATGACCGATCGGCAAAAACCCGCGAGATCGATACAATCCAAGCGCGGACTGATTCGATTCACGAACTTCAAGAAAGATTTCGTTCGCACCGCGCGAATCGACTGCCGCCATTCCCGCGTCCAGTAGGTCGCCTCCCAATCCCTGTCGTCTGACTGATGGGGCCGTCGCGAGATTTAGAATTTCCGACTCGCTGCCAACAACCAGCGCGATGATATACCCGACGAGTTTTCGGGAATCGCTCCGCGCCGCAACGAGAAAGATAGCTGCCGGCGATAGAAGAATCTCGGCGAAGGAGCGCTCGGACCACGGATCAGTGAACGATTCGCTTTCGATTGACGCGACCAGGCGAAGATCCTCTAGTGCTGCTGTGCGGATCGTCGTGTCGGCTCGCACCAGCTGACTCACGCCCCGGCTCCAAGTGGGCGCCCGTGAGTCGCCTCCCATTTCACCTGTGCTTCGGCAAGTCGTCCATAAGCAGGCTCCCACGTGTCGATATCCACCGGGCCGATCGAAATTATTTGATCGAGCAATCGTGATACGCCGCGTGCGCGAGGCATGCTGTCGATGTCGCGTCCCGGCCCGACGATCTGCGCATCGAGCTTATGCGCAGCTACTGCGAGATCAGCTTCGGCAATGATCACTGTCTCGGCAGCGCGCATTTCTCCCGAATCGAGAATTTCGATCTGCGACGCAAAGAATTCACCGCGCATCGCTGGAAGCACCGACAAATAAACTCCCGGGCGGAGCTCGGCCGAAGCGCTCACACTGAGAAGTAGTGACGACGCCGCATACAACGGACGTCCAGTTCCGACAGCAATTCCTTTTGCTACCGATGCAGAAACTCTAAGACTTGTAAAACTTCCGGGTCCGGCGCCGCAAACAATTCGGGTAAGCTCCTTCGGCGAGACATTCGCGGTCTCGAGACATTCCGCAACGGACGGCAGAACTCTTTCATCACGTCCGCCACGCGATGGAATACCTGTGTCCTCCAGCGTTCGCTCTGCGATCACTTCACGATCGCAAATAAGCGCGACGCTTCCCGCATATGTCGATCCTTCGAGCGCGAGCGTGTAGTCCGCCATCAGCCTGCGAGGAGAATGCGACGATCGGGATCGTCGGCGATGTAATCGAGATCGATCGGCAGATGATCCGCCGGCATTCTCGGTCCCGCACGCTCCGGCCATTCAACAATGACAAGCGCATGTTCGCAGATAAGGTCGTCCCAGCCGATATTCGTCAGCTGCGAATGATTATCGAGGCGATACAGGTCTACATGGTATACCACCGACTTTGGCGCAGCGTACTTGTGTACGAGCGAATAGGTCGGGCTCGTTACCGGCTCTTCGACGCCGTATCCGGCACAAATTGCCTGGGCGAGCGTCGTCTTTCCTGCGCCGAGATCACCGGTAAGCGTGATCACTAACGGCGGGGAGCTCGCGCGACCGAGCTCCAATCCCCAATCGCGCAATGCCTTTTCGTCGAGAACGATCCGACTTCTCTGTGCGAGGGGCGGCACGACATGTCGATGCGCCTGCACTATCGCCGAACCTGGATTCCGGCGAGGGCGCCGCGCGATCGAGCACGCGTTCCATCAGACTTTGCTTTGATCTCGAACAGCTGATCCCTCAATCGTGCAGCAGTTTCGAAATCGAGCGCCGTCGCCGCCTCCTTCATTTCTTTCTCCAGCTCAGCGATTAGCGCCGCGGTGTTCTTTGGATCGTAACCAGGCCGAGCTTCGGCAACACGACGACTACGGTCTTCTTCACGTGCTTCTCTCGCTTCTCTCGCATCCGCAACACGTGTGATGAAGCGAACCTGATCGGTGCTTTTCGTAACACCGATTGGAGTTATTCCGTGTTCGGTATTGTACGCCCTCTGCATCTCTCGACGGCGTGTCGTCTCGCCGATCGCTCGTTCCATCGAGCCGGTGATTTTATCTGCGTAAAAGATCGCGCGACCGTTGACGTGTCGCGCAGCACGGCCGACAGTTTGAATCAGGGAGCGATCGCTGCGAAGAAATCCTTCCTGATCTGCATCGAGAATTGCAACCAGAGACACTTCCGGCATGTCGAGGCCTTCGCGCAGAAGATTGATTCCAACGAGCACGTCGAATTCGCCGAGGCGCAGGCCTCTTACGATTTCCATTCGCTCGATGGCATCGATGTCCGAATGCATGTAGCGAACTCGCACTCCCATCTGCTGGAGATAATCTGTGAGATCTTCCGACATCCGCTTCGTAAGCGTGGTCACGAGAACACGCTCACCCTTTCGCTCGCGAATTCGGATTTCGTTCAGAAGATCATCGACCTGTCCACGCACCGGACGGATGTCAATCTCAGGATCGATCAAACCAGTCGGCCGAATGATCTGCTCGACAACTGCTCCCTCTGAAAGTCGAAGCTCTATGTCACCTGGTGTAGCGGAGACATTCAGCGCACGCGGAGTAAGCGAAAGAAACTCATCGAACATCAACGGGCGGTTATCCAGAGCACTCGGCAAACGGAAACCGTATTCGACGAGCGTGAGCTTGCGGGCGCGATCGCCGTTGAACATTCCGCCGATCTGCGGAAGCGTGACGTGCGATTCATCGATGACGACGAGGAAATCCTCGGGGAAATAGTCGAATAAACAGGCGGGTCTTTCTCCCGCTGCGCGACCGGAAAGATGACGCGAGTAATTCTCGATTCCCGCGCATGTTCCGATCTCGAGCATCATCTCGATATCGAAATTCGTTCGCGACTCGAGACGCTGCGCTTCGAGCAGCTTTCCTGTCGTACGAAGCTCGTTGAGCCGCAGATCGAGCTCAGCACGAATCAATTCGACTGCACGCTGTATCGTCGGTCTGGATGTGACGAAATGTTTCGCAGGATAGATCGCGGCTTTCTCGAGGTTCGCGATCACTTCTCCAGTGAGGGGATCGATCTTCGAGATCTTTTCGATCTCGTTGCCCCACATCTCGACGCGAACTCCCTGCTCCTCGTACGCCGGGAGAATTTCGACGGTGTCGCCACGCACTCTGAACGTTGCGCGTTCGAATGCAACGTCATTTCGCGAGTACTGAATTTTCACGAGCGATCGCAGAATCTCGTCGCGTGGAATGATTTGCCCTTTCGTGAGCGTTACCATCTGCTCACGATAGCTGACGGGATCGCCGAGTCCGTAGATCGCTGACACCGTTGCGACAATGATCACGTCTTCGCGCTCCATCAGGCTCGATGTTGCGCGCAAACGCAGGCGATCGATGTCTTCATTTATCGATGCGTCTTTCTCGATGTACGTGTCGGTCGTTGGGACGTACGCTTCCGGCTGGTAGTAGTCGTAGTACGAGATGAAGTACTCGACCGCGTTGTGCGGGAAGAAGCTCTTGAGCTCGCCGTACAATTGCGCCGCTAGGGTTTTGTTGTGCGAAAGAACGAGCGTCGGCCGCCCGAAGTTCTTGATGACGTGCGCGACCGTCATCGTTTTGCCAGATCCGGTTACTCCGAGGAGCGTTTGGAAGCGATCACCGCGCTCGAGCCCGCGGGTCAGCTCGGCGATTGCGTGCGGCTGGTCTCCGGCTGGTTGGAAGGGTGCTCTGAGATCGAATTCGGCGCCGGGCATCCCCGAAATATAATCGAAGGGTTGCGGTTTCTCTTCGGTTCAGCAAACTGGCTCCAAGTACGCGGTACCGGGTGCCAGATTCCGCGTGCCGGTATCAGATGTCCGGGAAAGGCAATCTCGCAGCTGTGGAGTTTCGGAAATCGGGCATCGGCGCGCGCCATCTCGCACCGGGTACCGCGTGGTTAGTTATCCGAGGCGAGACGCTCTTTTCGAGTAACCTCAGTTACTCCCTTCACACGACGCGCAGCTTTTAAAACACGCTGCAGATGCGCGAGGTTCTCGACTTCAACAGCAAGCGCTCCGGTCACATGACCATCAGAGCTCGCTAGCTCAAAGCTCCGAATATCAGTGTCAGTAGCTGACACCGCCTTCGCGAGATCAGCATACAATCCACGCCGATCAGTTGCATCGAGAACGAGCCGCACCATGAACCGCTCACCCTCGAGCTCTTTCCAATCAATGTCGAGTCGTCGCTCTGGTTCCAGAACAAGCATCAGAAGATTCGGACAATCAGAGCGGTGAATCGAAACGCCGCGACCGCGCGTGACATACCCAACAACGGGATCACCAGGAACGGGCTGACAACACTGCGCGTAACGCACCATCAACCCATCGACGCCCTGAATGCGCACGCCTTTCGGGCTTCCGCGCATCTTGTCGACGAGCCAGTCGAGCGGTCCGGCCTTCACGGGAGTATCCGGCACCTGCGTTTCCGGATACAGGTGATTCAGCACCTGCATGATTCCGAGATCACCCTGACCGATCGACTTGATGAGATGATCCGCGTCGTTGAGGTTGAGCGCCTTTGCCGCCGCCTCGAGCACCTCATCGTCCGGCTTGGGTAAGCGGCGCCGCTTTACCTCACGATTAAGAATTTCACGTCCGATTTTTTCGGACGTAGTCTGCTCCTCAATCCGAATTCGCTGACGAATCTTGTGTCGAGCACGACCTGTCCGAACGTGCGCAAGCCAGTCGCGACTGGGTCTCGCGTTGGGTGACGTTACGATCTCGACCGTATCCGAATTCTTCAGCTCGCGCGCCAGCGTTGCCTGCCGGCCATTGATTCGCGCGCCACACGCGTGCAATCCGACTTCCGTATGGACCGCAAACGCAAAATCAATTGGCGTTGCGCCCTTTGGAAGCTGAATCACATCACCAGTCGGCGTGAAGACGAAGATTTCGTCCTGATACAAGTCCAGCTTCAGGAACTCGAGAAATTCGTCCGGCGTTTTCGCATCTAGCTGAAGCTCGAGCACCTGCCTGAACCAATGCAGCGCGCGATCGAGCTCGTCCGCACTCTTTGCGTCTTCCTTGAATCTCCAGTGCGCGGCAATTCCGTACTCCGCGGTGCGATGCATCTCGCGTGTACGAATCTGAATCTCGAATAGCTGTTTGTTCGGGCCAAACACAGTCGTGTGCAGCGACTGGTATCCATTCGACTTGGGCTGCCCGACGTAATCCTTGATTCGCTCCTGCAGCGGAGTGAAGCGCTCATGAATCACGCCTAGTGCGTGATAACAATCCGGGACGGAATCGACGAGGACGCGAATTGCCATGAGATCGTATATCTCCTCGTACGGCTTGTCCCACTTCGTCATTTTCTTATAGATCGACCAGAGATGCTTCGGACGTCCGGTGATCTCGACGTTCATGATTCCCGCTTCGAGCAGCAGCCTCTCGAGCGGATCACGGAGCGCCGCGATCGTCGACTCTCTCTCGGTGCGTCTTTGCGCGACGAGCTTCGCCAGCGCTTTGTATTCCGCCGATTCGATGTGCTTGAACGCGAGATCTTCGAGCTCCCATCGAACTTTCGCCATTCCGAACCGATGGGCGAGCGGCGCGTAAAGATCGCGAGTCTCCTGCGCAATTCTCTTTCGTTTTTCGGCGGGAAGAAACTCGAGCGTTCGCATGTTGTGCAAACGGTCTGCGAGCTTGATGAGAATTACGCGTGCATCCTTCGCGATCGATAACAGCAGCTTCCGATAATTCTCGACCTGGCGGTCCTGCGAAGAATTGATCGGCAGATGACCGATCTTGGTCAGACCGTCGACAATCTCGGCGATTTCTTTTCCGAATTCGCGCTCGATTTCGTCGATCGTAACCGGCGTGTCTTCGACGACGTCATGGATCAGGCCGCTCGCGACAGTAACTGTATCGAGTTGCAGGTCCGCAAGAATCTTCGCGACCTCGACGCAATGCGAAACGAAATTCTCACCCGAGAGGCGTTTCTGCCCCTCGTGCGCGTTTTCGCTGAAGCGGTAGGCACGCAGGAGCATCTCCTGGTCGAGGCGCTCGGGAAGCGGCTTACCGCTGTCGTTCCAACCGGGGATAATCGCCCGGGATTCGATCGCCGTCACAACAGTCCTGCCTCCGCGAAGCTCAGATAGCGTCCCCTTCCAATAATACTGTGGTCCTGCACAGGTATGTCGAGTACCCGGCCCGCTTGTACGAGCTGCTCAGTGACGATGCGATCATCTGCAGAGGGCGTTGGATCGCCGCTCGGATGATTGTGAATGAGAATTATCGCAGCCGCATTTTCCGCAATTGCCTCGCGAAATACTTCTCGCGGATGAACGAGCGACGAATTGAGCAGACCGCGTGTTACTGCAATGTCTCGCTCGAGTCGATGCTGTGAATCCAGAACCGCAACATGAAACTCTTCGACAGGAAGATCCTGCAGTCGCTGACCAAAGATTTCGTGTACGTCGCGCGGACAACGCACAGGAGCTCCTTCATCGCGATCTTCTGCAGCCATTCTGCGTCCGAGCTCGAGCGCAGCGTGAACTGCGACGGCACGCGCGGTTCCAACGCCTGCGAGGCTCGTTAGTGCTGCAACCGGTTGCGCCGACAACCGGCGCAACGAGCCTCTCGCACTCGCGAGAATTTCATGACCGATGCCTATGGCTGAATTTTTTTCGGAGCCATGACCGAGAAGAATTGCGAGGAGCTCAGCCGAGCTTAGCGCGCGTGGACCGTGAGACTTTAAGCGCTCACGTGGTCGCTCAGCTGCGGGAATTTCATGAAGACTGTACGCCATTTGAATGAATCCAAGACAAGATTGCTTGAATCATTAGAGCTGCTTCAAGTCAGGGCCGCCATCAATGAAATGCACAAGCAACCACTCGTCCGCATCGGTCGGGTGCTGGTGTAATCGAGCGTAGGGATTTGTTAGCGGGCCCAATGACAGTTTTGCATTCATCAGCTTCTATTCGCTGCGTCCACGTCGCGACCGTCATGCAAAACTGCCATAAAGCTCACTAACAAATCCCTACGCTCGATTTACACGCCCTCCCTCCCTGCCAGGCTTTTTTCTACCCCTTTTTTATACGACGATCGCGCGCTTCGCGCGCGGCGCTCTCGCGGTACCATCTCATTTCCGCGTGTGCGAATAGCACCGCGCGCGGAGCGCAGGCTCGTCGTTTTTTTTTTGGAAAATAAAATGCGTTGAGGGAGGTGCAGGTGGGCCTGAGCGTAGGGCAGTTGTTAGTGAGCTTTATGGCAGTTTTGCATGACTATCCCGAGGCGGACTCAGCGAATCGAAGCTCGTGAATGCAAAACAGTCATTGG
>DATLDN010000321.1:0-3058 GCA_035525855.1 Gemmatimonadaceae bacterium | reverse complement strand
CCGCGCTCCTCCGTGGCGCCAGCGCAACGATGTATCGCCCACCTCGGGTTGCAATGACAGCCTTCCCGGATCCGATCGTAAAGGGAATTGCAGATGAATCCGCGCCCGCAGTTGTTTCACGCGCGGTTATAACTCCACGCGAACTTTCAACCGAATAAGTCTTAGCGCCCACCTTCACTCTAATCGGCGGCGCAGTATTCATATCTATAGAAGTCCCCTGCTCGAGCACCGGACCTTTTACCCAACGTGCAACAGCAAGCTTGGCTCCCTCGGGAAACGTCCCGTGCACCGCGCCTGTCTTTGCGTCGAGATCAGTCCACGAAACTGACTGTTCGTTGTCATCCGACTTCGCTGGATTGTTTCCAAGCGCGATCGACGCACCGTCGGGTGTCCACCGCACCTGCCACCCCCGCGCAACTGGAAAAGTTTTTGGCGCAGCTTGATCGGCCGCGTTCGGCGCCCGGATGTCTGCGGGAATTCGAATCACTCCAGGCTGCGCGATTCCGCGCATCATTGCCATTCCACTCGTTGGAAACGAGCTCTGTACCAGCGTCGCAGTATCAATTCCCGTTCTGCGCGACAGCGCAACCCACTCGGCCGGCGGGATGGTGTCAGTCTGATCACCGCGAAGAACATAGGCTCGCGAAAACGCGATGGCCTGCCAATCCGGTGACGGCGCAACATCCCACACACTATCCATTCGCGCCTGAAAGTTTCGGGTCTCACTCCCGAAGAAAAACGCGTTGGGAATTGCATCGTTCTCGATTCCAACCGGATCGACCACGACCAGAATCGCCGAGCTGTCTGGTGGCATCACCCAACGGATCTGCGATCGCATGCCACTTGTCGCCTGATTGACGGAGGTCGCACTCACTGCTGGAGAAGCGCGAGTGACATTGGTTGCGGCCCCTGACGGCTTGCTCGACGTATCGACGCAAGCGACAACTGAGCAAATAGACAGGACACCCACACGACTGAGATTCATTGCTTATCCGTAAAGAACGGTTCGGCTCAGAACTGCGGACTCACGACTGAGAACAACAACCGGTATCCGGTGCCCGATGCCGCGTGCCGAGGGCAGATGCCCGAGAAAAAACTAGTCCTGGTAGCAGTTTCGGAGATCGGGCCTCGGCACGCGGCATCGGGCGCCGGATACCGGTTGTTGTTCTCAGTCGTGAGTCCGCAGTCTAACTACAAACTAGGTTACGCCCGTTCCCTTTCGCGCGATAGAGCGCGATGTCCGCAGCGCGGAACAGATCTTCGACCGAATCGAGCCGGGGGGATGGATAAGTCGCCACCCCAATGCTGGTCGTCACGTGAATTTTTTGATTCTCGCCAATAGAGAATCCGTGAGCCGCAATCTTTTCGCGGACTCTCTCTGCAAAGGCCATCGCACCCTGACGGCCGGTTTCGGGAAGAACAACAACGAACTCTTCGCCACCGTAGCGCGCGACCATATCGACACTTCTCACTGCGCGTTGTAGAAGTGTCGCAACTCCGGCGAGGACATCGTCACCCGCCATGTGGCCGTAGGTGTCGTTCACAAGCTTGAAATGATCGAGATCGATGAGGAGCATCGAGAGCGGAGCATTGTATCGTCGAACCCGCTCCATCTCTGTCACGAGACGAATCGTCAACGCGCGACGATTCACGAGCTGCGTCAATGGATCGGTGTGGGCGAGTGCTTCAAGGCGTGAATTGTCCGCGCGGGCATGCTCGATCGCGTAGGCACGCTGAATTGCAGCAACACCACTGCGCACGACAGTCGACGCAAACTCCGCATCCGCCGCATCGAACCTCGGCTCCTGCGCAGTGCGACGAAGGAGAAAGACGCCGAGGCTGTCGCTGTCGATGTGAAACGGTATTGCCATGACCGAGCGAACGATTACCTGCGTTCCTTCCTTCGCCCAACCCTGACGCAACGCCGCATACAATGGAGATGTGTCGAGATCGGGAATCAAAACCGGAATCTGCCCATTGAGTGCGGCAACGACTTCGGGATAACGATCGAGCTCGATTTCCAGGTGATGCAGATGCGGCTGCTCGAAGGCTGTCGCGACAATTCCCGTTTTCTCGCCGGGCTTCGCGCGGATTACCGATGCATGGGATAGACGCAGCGCGCGCGCCAGACGGCGCGCGAGAAAGTGGAAAATTTCATCCGTAGGGAGATCACCCATTACCTCGTGAAGAATGTCCACGAGATCACGACGAGTCTCACCTTCATCCCGCACGCGCTGAAGCTCGGCTTCCGCGTTGCGGAGTGCCGATCTCAATGACTGCAGCTCGTTGACGACTTCTGAATCCAAGCGTCTGCCTCTGGTGAGTGTTACTCCTCCTCGGCGCTGACGACCTCAGCTTCATCGGACACGACTGCGTCGTCTCCGTTGGATTCGGTATCATCCTCGGGAATGACGCGGGCGACCGCGGTCAGCACATCTCCTTCATCCAAATGGACGAGTCTGACCCCCTGTGCGATACGTCCTGTTACTCTGATCTGGGCTACCGAGGAACGGATGATTACCCCATTGCGGGTTATCAACATGATCTCGTCCTCGGGGAGAACTTCCATCACGCCAACGACATCGCCCGTTTTTTCGGTGCGATTGACCGTGATGATTCCCTTCCCCCCTCGGCGTTGAACACGGTAGTCGTCGATGTTGGAGCATTTGCCCAGGCCCCGTTCAGTGACGACCAGAATCGTCGCGTCGCGTTTAATGACGACCATTCCGACGAGTGAATCCCCTTTTCGAAGCTCGATTCCCTTCACGCCCGTCGTGTCGCGACCCATCTCACGCACGTCCTGCTCGTGGAATCGCACCGACAGTCCGTGCTTTGTCGCCAGCACGATGTCATTCGTTCCACTCGTCACTTGAACGTCGATCAGCTCATCGTCCTGCTCGATCTTGATCGCCTTGATTCCATTCGCACGAACGTTCGAGTACTGCGACAGCGCGCTCTTTTTCACAGTTCCATTCTTTGTGCAGAAAAGGAGGAACTGAGTGTCAGTGAACTCGCGCACCGGCACCATCGACTTCACGCAGGTGTCCGGATTCACGTT
>DATLDN010000312.1:0-6190 GCA_035525855.1 Gemmatimonadaceae bacterium | reverse complement strand
TCGGCAGTCAGCTAGCGGGTTTTCAGTCTTGCGTTTACCCGCGGCTCATTACTCGACAACTGAAGGCCGAGAACCATTGACCCAAAACCGAATGGTTAATCCGTATCATCTACCATCAAACCGACCAGCGGGGATCAGGCTGGGGCAGCGTATCCCACTCCTTCTTCGCGGCGTCAGCGCCGGGACGCCCTAGCAGCGCGTATGCGAATTGTTTTCCCAGCTCGACGCCGGGCTGATTGAAGGCGTCTACGCCATACATCTGACCCGCATACGCAGTCGCGATCTCGAAGAGCATCATCAAACCGCCGACATGCCATTCGTCGACGCGATCGATATGGATCGTCATATTCGGTCGCCCGCGCTTCGCGAGCGCACCCGCAGTTGCACGCTGCTCGACATCGATGAGCTCGCCGAGCGAATGACCGCCGAGGTATCCGAGCTCCTTTACGTCGGAAAAGCTTTTGGGAATCGTGAGATTCGTCGCGCGGTTTTTTACAGCGATGAATGTGACGGTTTTGTTTTTCGGGCCTTCCATGAAAAGCTGCACCTGGCTGTGTTGATCGGTTGCGCCAAGCGCGGGTAATGGAGTCGAGCCAACAGAACTCCCATCGGGTAAATGTTTGCCGAGACTCTCAGCCCAGAGCTGCACGAACCAGTCAGCAAAATCGCGAAGCGGATCCGAGTACGGCATCAGCACTGCGATTGACTTTCCATGTCGCGTGTCGGCAAGCCATTGCAACATCGCGTAAGTGCCGGCCGGATTTTTCGCGAGATCACTGGTAACACACGCGTCCGCCATTTCTGCCGCGCCGTTGAGCAGCGCCGCGACATCGATCCCAATCAGCGCCGCCGGCAAAGTTCCGACGGGTGTGAGCACGCTGAATCTTCCGCCGACGCTCGGAGGAATATCGAGCGCCGGAATATTTCTTTTTGTTGCCAGCGGTCGAAGCGCTCCCTGTGCCGGATCGGTGACGAAGACGAAATGATCAGACTCCGACAGGCCCAGCTTTCTAACTCGGTCTTCGACAATCATGTATTGAGACATCGTTTCAGCGGTACCGCCGGACTTCGATGTCACGATGAATAATGTTCGCGATAGATCGAGTCGCTCGAGCAGCGCCGTTATCGTCTCCGGATCGACATTGTCCAGCACCTGAAGCCGCGGCATTCCCTGCCGAGCTTCTGAGGAGAGCATGTTCCACGCACTCGGTCGGAGCGCAGTACGAAGTGCAATCGGCCCGAGTGCAGAGCCACCAATTCCAAGAATCACAACATCGTCGAAGCGGCCCTGTGCTCGCTCTGCGAAGTTGATCGATTGATCGCGGAGCGCCGCGTCGCTTGCGACGTCTACGAAACCGACATTTCCGCCAGAACGAAGTTTCTCGAACCCGGCGTAAGCTTCTCCAAACTTTTTTTGTGCATCAGACCATTCGCCTTCGGAAATTCCACCGACGGCTTCGCCCATCATGTTCGTGAAATCGATTCTTATCGTCATTTCAGTCTATCCGAACTGTGAGACCGTCGAACGCAGGGGAAATGCCCTGCGGCAGCTCGGCCTCGAGATCGGCGTGGAAGTTGTCGTGAGTCAGATGCGTGAGGTATGTCCGCTCTGCACCGATCGTGCGCGCCGCTCGAACTGCTTCCGGAATGCTCAGGTGCGTGGGATGTCCTGTCCGAAAAAGAGCGTTGATTACGAGAACGCGGGAACCGATAAGCTCTGCCATCGCTTTTTCCGGAATCGATTTGGCGTCGGTCACGTAAGCGAGCGGCCCGATTCGATACGCAAACACCTTGAATGGGCCATGCGGCACCGCGATCGCCTTCACTTCCGCGTCTCCGATAGATACGGTCTCGCCATTCTCGAGAGGAATGGCGTGGCCTTCAGGCTTCGATGTTCCCGGGAGCGCTTTGATGTTGTCGTCAAAAATGTAAGGAAACCGCTTTGCCAGTCGCGACAGCGTATCCGCGGGTCCGTACATGTCGAGCGCGGCGTCTCGCCGGTTGGAGATCGCACGAATGTCGTCTATTCCGTGCGTGTGATCGGCGTGATCGTGAGTGAATAGAATTGCATCGACTCTATCCACTCCGGCAGCAATGAGCTGAATACGCAGCTCCGGCGGAGTGTCGATAAGCAATCGAACTCCATGATCGCTCTCAACCAAAGCGCCGACTCGGGTTCGCTTATCGCGCGGGTCGGGCGAATGACAAACAGCACATCCGCATCCGACTTGTGGGACGCCAAAGCTCGTTCCGGTTCCAAGGAAGGTGAGCTTCATCGCGATCCGGTCAGATCGTCTCGACCTTGAGCAGGTTCGTCGTGCCGGGAACGTCGAACGGAACACCCGCCGTCACAATGATTCGATCCCCCGGCATTGCGAGCTCGCGCTCGACAAGTGCCTGACGGGCGCGCTGCATCATCTCGTCGTATGTATTGCAGTGCGGAACAAGCACCGGAATGACTCCCCACACGAGTGCGAGCTGCCTGTACGTGCGCGCCTCGTCGGTAAGAACTAGAATCGACACGTTGGGGCGATGCGATGCGACAATGCGCGCAGAAAAGCCACTCTTGGTGAACACGACAACCAATGGAGCGCCAAGCATATCGACTGCCGCGGTGGTCGCCGCAGCAATCGCAACTTCAGTCGGAACCAGGCCGACCATCATCGGGATTTCCGAGCGGCGGCGCGGGTACGGAGGCTGGTGTTGTTCGACGTGTGAAATGATGCGCGTCATCGCCTCGACGGCGAGACGCGGATACGCGCCTGCCGCTGTTTCAGCGGAAAGCATTACCGCATCAGTACCGTCGAGAATTGCATTCGCAACATCGCTCGCTTCCGCGCGGGTAGGACGCGGATGCTCGATCATCGACTCGAGCATTTGCGTTGCGGTGATGACAGGTCGCCCCATTCGGTTCGCGAGACCGATGATTCGCTTCTGCGCATTCGGAACTTCCTCGAACGGCAGCTCGACGCCGAGATCGCCGCGCGCCACCATCACGCCGTCGGATACTTGCAGAATGCTCTCGATATTTCCGAGCGCGACATCCTTCTCGATCTTCGCAATGACGAGAATCGTGCGCGGAATGAGCGATTTGAGCTGCTCGATATCTGACGAACGTCTCACAAAGCTGAGGGCGAGGTAATCGAGGCCCTGCGCGATCGCGAACTCGATATCCGCCGCGTCCTTTTCCGTAATAGACGGAGCGGATACGTGCACACCGGGCAGATTCAAGCCTTTGTGCGGGTTGATCACCCCGCCGTGCACCACGCGTGCACGAACCTTCGGCGCGAGAACCTCCATTGCGATCAGCTCGATCAAACCGTCGTCGATCAGAATTCTGTCGCCGACATGAACGTCGGTTGCGAGATGATCGTAAGTAATCGGAATTTCGCCGGGGCTTTCTTCGCCTTCATGAACGAGCATGACGTCGTCACCTGTAGCGACATCCTTTGGCGCTGGAATGTCTCCGACCCGAATCCGCGGCCCCTGTAAATCTCCAAGAATTGCGATTGGCCGATTCGCTTCGTCGGCGACGCGTCGAATCATCCCAATCGTTTCTTTGTGCTGCTCGTGCGTCCCGTGAGAAAAATTGAGGCGGGCCACGTTCATGCCCGCCTCGACAAGTCCTTTCAGCGTTGATTCATTCGAGCTCGCGGGGCCAAGGGTGCAAACAATCTTCGCCCGCGGGATGTACGTGCCGGTCACTTAGTAGACGCAGCCAGTGAGCTCATTTTTTTGGCGATTCCCGCAGTAAGAGTATCGAAGGATTTCTGGAAGCTGGCGAGGCCGTCGCGGAGCAGTGTGTCCGTAACATCCTCGATCGAAATTCCGACAGCCTCGATTTCGCGAAGCAGCCCTTCGGCGGCGCCCAGTCGCTTGTCGACAGTGCGTTCCACGGTTCCGTGATCACGAAATGCGTCGATCAAAGCCGGAGGCATCGTGTCGATCGTATCGGGGCCGATCAACTCCTCTGCGTACATCACATCGCGATACGCGGGGTTCTTCACACTCGTGCTTGCCCATAATGGCTGCTGAACGCGGCCACCCTTCGCTTCGATCGCTTTCCATCGGGGCTCGTCGAATTTTCTTCGGAACAGACGATAAGCAAGCTTTGCGTTGGCGACCGCTGCGCGTCCCTTGAGCATGCGAAAGCGATCCGCGTCGCCGCCCTTCGCAGTTTTGATCATCGCGTCCAGTCGCTTGTCTACTTCGGTGTCAACGCGACTCACGAAAAAGCTCGCGACAGAAAAAATTCCGTCGATGGGCTCGCCCTTTGTGATACGATCCTCGAGGCCGGACATGTATGCATCGATCACGCGCTCGTGCGCTTCGAGCGAAAACAGCAGCGTGATGTTGACGTTGATGCCACGCGAAATCAGGTCGCGTACAGCGATGGCTCCCTTCTCCGTTCCCGGAATTTTCACCATCACGTTCGGACGGTCGACTTCCTTCCATAGACGGCATGCTTCGTCGATGCTCGCCTGCTCATCGTTCGCGACGCCCGGAGAAACTTCGATCGACACGTAGCCGTCGGCGCCTCGCGTCGACTGGTAAACGCCTCCGAAGATGTCGCACGCGCGCCGAACGTCGCTTGTCTCCACGAGCTCGAACAATTGAAATGGCGAAAGTCCGGCGTCGGTACCGAGCAGCTGCTCGTCGTACGCAGATCCCTCAGCGAGAGCCTTCTCGAAAATAGTTGGATTCGACGTCATGCCCGTCAGCGCATCCTCGCGAACACGTCGCTCGAGGTCGCCGTTGTGGAGCATTGTGCGGTCAATGTTGTCGAGCCAGATCGATTGACCAAGCTCTGAAAGTTCGTTAAGACGATTCTTCATCTGGAAAGCCCTCCGATCTTCAATTTAGCGCAAGCGCGGTATGCCTGGGCATTGGTTTGTGCAGATGGAACAGCGAGGGTACGCGGATCACGCGGATTTACGCGGATCAAAAACAAAAACGCTCCGGGTTTTTGTTTTTGATCCGCGTAAATCCGCGAAATCCGCGTGATCCGCGTACCCCCCGGTGTTCCTTCCGTGCGATTCCAAGCCTAGCGGCGCGAGGTCTGCATTTATCGCACATATGACCACGGCCACACGCCCCCGCAAAAGCGCCCCATCATCCGAGTATCCCGGCGCGGCAAAATGTCGAAAGAAGTTTCTAAAATTCTTTCCCGATGCATTCGCCGATGAAACGTATATCGACTGGGAGCGCGACTATAAATGGGAAGCGCATGAGCGCTGGGAATCCACGCTGGGGCAACCCGAATTCCGCGGATTGCTGAAATCAGGCGAATATCAGGAAGCCGCTCGACGCGCCGTGAACCTCGAATCGAGAACAAACCTTCTTTTTTCATTCGAGAAAATGGCGCTGCGGGATGCCGTAAAGAGCGAAGCAGGTGCGCGCGCCTTCGCTGAAGGGCTTTACGATTGGGTGTACAGCGCGGGCGACGACAGAAAGAAATTCGAGCAATGGTGCGAAGTAGTCGCAGCGCTGCCGCGGCGGCAAACCAGAGTTCTCACGTGGCCCCTCGTAACAGTCTTTGGTTTTCTCGCGCTACCGGAAAAACATTTCTTCCTCAAGCCGATGGTGACCAAGCTCGCCGCGCGCGAGTATGGGTTTGATTTCCAGTATCGGTCCCGACCCAACTGGGAGACCTACGAAAATCTTCTGGAGTTCGCCGAAGTTGTGCGACGAGATCTGTCGGATCTGGACCCGCGGGACATGATCGACATTCAATCATTCCTTTGGGTCCAGGGCTCGGACGAATACGACTAGCGCCGGCTACTTCTTCTGAAAGAGCGGCAGGTACTTACCGTAACCTTCACCCGCGAGCTTGCTCACCGGAATGAACCTGAGCGAAGCGGAATTGATGCAGTAACGTAGTCCCGCTGGAGCTGGACCATCGTTGAAGATGTGGCCAAGGTGCGAATTGGCACCCTTCGACCGGACCTCGACGCCAAAGTACAGCGATCCACCATTCCGCCGAACATTGCTCGACTCGAGCGGCTTCGTGAAGCTCGGCCAACCGGTTCCCGACTCGTACTTGTCGAGCGAGCTGAACAGAGGCTCTCCTGAAACGACATCGACGTAGATGCCCTGCTCATGATTGTCCCAGTACTCGTTTCTGAACGGCGTCTCGGTCGCGTCGCGCTGCGTCACCGCATACTGAAGCGGCGTCAACAGCTTCTTTAGC
>DATLDN010000303.1:0-3541 GCA_035525855.1 Gemmatimonadaceae bacterium | reverse complement strand
GTTGCAAGCTCCCGATCCGCATCCGCGCAGGCACGTCCAAACCTCATTCAGGCAAGAAAAAACTACGCTCGTATGCTCGCTCTCAAAAAAGAGAATCCAACGCTTGTATCTGACGAGCAGGTGGAGCAGCTGAAAACGCAGGTTGAAGTTGCAGAGGCGCAGCTCGAGTCGGCGAATAATGGAATTGTTCAATCGCAAGCTTCACTGCGCGACGCACAAAGCCTTCTCGCGAAGACCACGTTGTTTGCACCGATGTCGGGCCGCGTCACGAGACTCAACGTTGAAGAGGGCGAAACCGCGATTATGGGGACGCTCAACAAGGACGCAGCGACCCTGCTCACGATCGCCAACATGGGTGTCCTCGAGACGAAAGTGAAAGTCGATGAGACCGACGTATCGCGCATCGACCTCGGCGATTCGACGGTGATTCAGATCGATGCATTCCCGGATACGACATTCGTCGGCCGCGTGACGAAGATCAGCAACAGCTCGGTGAAAGCAGCAGGACTCGGAGGAACTGGTGGCGGTGGAGCGACGGATCAGGCGATCGATTACGAAGTGACCATTCAACTTTTGAATGCACCACCAACAACTCGTCCGGATTTTTCGGCGACAGCGAAAATCATTACCGACACACGTAAGAATGTTCTGTCGGTGCCGATCATCGCCCTGACAGTGCGCGAGCCCGAGCCGATTGCAAAGGGCGACAGCGGTGCGATCACGCTCGGCCGTACCAAGGGACCGGCAAAGGAAGTTGGAAAGAAAGAAGCAGAAGGTGTGTTCGTTGTCGGCGCCGACAACAAAGTGACGTTCCGTGCCGTAAAAGTTGGTATAGCCGGTGAGAAGTACTTCGAGATTCTCGATGGGCTCAAGCCCGGTGAGAAAATCGTCGCCGGCACCTACCAGGCAATTCGCGATCTCAAGGACGGTGCACTCGTGAAGCAGACGAAAGAGAAGGACACCAAGAAGGCAGAGGTAAAGAAAACGTGACGCCGACAACGCAAGAGCCGGGACTCAGCACTACTGCTGAGCGCCAGGCCGTCACAGGAACGCACGGAGCTGTACCCGGACAGGATTGGGTAATCGTAACGCGCGGCTTGAAACGCGAGTACGACATGGGCGGTGAAATCGTGCGTGCATTGCGTGGAGTCGACGTCGCGATCCGCCGCAACGAATACGTCGCGATCATGGGCCCTTCCGGCTCGGGTAAATCGACGCTGATGAACTTGATCGGATGCCTCGATACTCCCGATGCAGGAGAGTATTGGCTGAACGGTGAGCTCGTTTCAGCAATGGCTGACGACGAGCTGGCGCGTGTAAGGAATCGCGAGATCGGATTCGTTTTTCAGACGTTCAATCTTTTGCCGCGTGCGAGCGCCCTTCACAACGTGGAGCTGCCACTCGTGTATGCCGGAGTTGCGGCAGATGAGCGACGCCGTCGTGCGACAGCGGCGCTCGAGCGTGTGCAATTGGGCGATCGTATTCAGCATCGTCCCAACGAATTGTCGGGTGGACAGAGACAGCGAGTTGCAATCGCGCGCGCTTTAGTTAACGAGCCCTCGATTCTTCTCGCTGACGAGCCCACCGGAAATCTCGACTCGGGAACCTCGGAAGAAATTATGCGAGTGTTCGAAGAGCTCGCGAGCGGCGGCCAGACAGTCATCATGGTCACGCACGAGCCGGACATTGCATCGCACGCACGACGAGTTGTTGTATTGCGCGACGGAATGATCGCGAGCGACGAGAACAAGGAAAAGTTCGTCTCTCGCATCGAGTCCGGCGGCGCGCACTCAACCCGATAGCACCGCTCGATGCCGTTCATAGACGCCATCCGCCTGGCGCTGGCGCAGATCCGCGTGCAGAAGCTCAAGAGCTTCTTCACTCTGCTCGGCGTAACGATCGGCGTGATGTTTCTTATCGCTGTCGTGTCGATCGTCGAAGGCATGGGCAGTTACATGGAGCACGATTTCGCCGCGAAGCTTTTCGGAATCAACACGTTCGAGCTTCGCCGCCGTCCGGACTTCAGCGGCGGCGATGTAACCGAAGAGATGTGGCGTGAGTGGATGCGACGGCCGCGAATCAGAGACACCGACATCCAGCCCGTAGTGGCTGCACTGCCGCCAGGTACGCTGTGGTCCGCGCAGGGCATGGACAACGTGAAGATGGAGTCGCCCTACTCCAAGCCGCGTACACTCGAGGCGCAGGCGGTTGACGGCGACTATTTCAAGATCAGGAATCTCGACGTTGCGTCGGGCAGATTGATTTCACCGCAAGAGCTTACGCTCGGAACCCCGGTGATAGTAATCGGTAAAGAAATCGCGGAGAAATTCTTCCCGAATCTGGACCCGCTTGGACACACTCTTCGCATCGGCGGCATGCCGTTCACCGTAATTGGTGTTGCAGCAGCGCAGGGATCGGTGTTCGGCATCTCACTCGACCGATTCGTGATTGGGCCGCTTCACTCGCCGCTTCGCCGGCTCGTGAATCCTGCGGGCGTCATCGACGGCATCAAAATCAAGACAGCTGATCCCGCCGACCTCGTGGACGCCCAGGAAGCAGTTCGTTCGGTGATGCGATCGCGTCGTGGATTGCGGCCGTCGCAGCCAGACAACTTCGTGCTCGAGAGCTCTGAATCAGCGCTGAGCTTTTGGCAGGGAATTAAATCGAAGCTTGTCATCGCTGGTGTTGTGCTTCCTGCGATCGGGCTCATCGTTGGCGCAATCGTGATCATGAATATCATGCTCGTTGCAGTTGCCGAGCGAACCCGCGAAATCGGAATTCGGAAAGCGCTGGGCGCGAGACGTCGTGACATTCTGTCTCAATTTCTTGTCGAGTCCGCGACGCTGAGCACGGTTGGGGCAGGCTTCGGCATCGCGCTTGGTATTGCAATCTCGCAAGTCATAGCGGCGACGTCTCCACTTCCCGCTTCTGTGGCGCCGTGGTCGATCTTCGCCGGCGTTATCGTGGGTGCAGGAGTAGGAATCGCGGCAGGGATTTATCCGGCGAGTCGAGCGTCGAGGCTCGATCCTATCGCTGCATTGAGGCAGGAGTAAATGTCGCTCTCGTCCAAGATCTTCAACATCACCGAAGGAGTTGGAATCGCGTTCGATGCAATTCGCTCGAACAAGGTTCGTGCGGCGTTAACGATCCTCGGCGTTGCGGTTGGAGTATTTGTTGTTGTTGCGCTATCCGCGGCAATTCATGGAATCAATGCGAGTGTCGCAAAAGATCTCGAGTCAGCCGGACCTACGAGCTTCTTCGTATATCGACGGCCCGTTTCACTTGCATCGATTTGCGATGGCACCGATGAGACGTGTCCCGAACGGCGGAATCCTCCAATAACGCTGGCGGAAACCGAGGCCATCGCTCGCCTGCCCGAGATTCTCGCTGTAACTCCGCATGTCCCCGGCTGGGGTCTGGGCATTCGCTATAAGGACCGACAGAGTCGGAGCGTAAGTGTCGAGGGGTACAGTGCAGGATGGCTCGATGTCGAGGGCGGCGACATAATTGCCGGGCGTAATTTCACTTACGCGGAGAATAT
>DATLDN010000301.1:0-4504 GCA_035525855.1 Gemmatimonadaceae bacterium | reverse complement strand
CTCGTTGCGCGCCATCGCCGCCAACTATCACAGTGTCTACAATCGGCGAGTAACCGATGTAGCTGACGCGAACGACCTGACTTCCGCCGGAAATTGGAAGGCGGTACGATCCGTCAGATCGCGATTGCGTCCCTTGTAATGTTCCGACAAGCGAAATGCGTGCGCCGGCAATGGGCTGCGATGTAGCGGCATCCGTTACGCGACCCGCGAGTGCTTGAGCGTGCGCTGCAGCCGCGGTTAAAGCGAACAGCGCGATGCTGACGAGTGAGCGTTTGAACATCCGGGTGGCTCCGATTGGAGGGGATAACGGTGGAAGCCGATCACCACTGTGCTTCCACGCATGTGCCAATGTTCACCGGAGAACAATTACGCGCAATAACAAACAAATGCACAGCCAAAAACAACGACTGGCGTTGTTCAGTAGGAGGGTATCGAGTAATCAGTGATCCAGTTATCAGTTCCGAGTTAGGACTCGAGACTGACAACGGGATCACTGTTTACTCAATACTCTCCTACTGATAAACGCGCCGTTCCTGCTATAAAACGCTACTGAATGAAGTTGTAGAGTCCGTAGAGTCCGACTGCTGCTCCCGCAACTGCGATCAGGAGTCCCGCCGTATCACCCATTATCGCGCCGATGATGAGCGCGGCCCCGCCAACAACCATCAGTGCAACATTCCGCCCCGCGCCCATGTGCGCGTCCTTTGCCGCACTCGTGCTAAGCGCGCGCGATGTAGCAGGAGCACGAATTCCGGCCTGACTCGCAGATACCGTTGGCCCCGCGCTCTGTTGCACGGCCTTTGGCGCCGGCGATTGTGCGCTTGCAATGGTCGACGTTGAAATGACAGCAAGTGCTGTCATTATCGAAATAAATTTCCGGTTCACTTAGTAGCTCCTGTTGGCGTTGTTGATTGCCTTTCCTAGTGTGCACTCTTTACGCCAGAAGCCACAGCGAACGGAAATGCACCGGTCAAAACGCGTCCGCCCCGTTTGACCTGCACCCATACCATATAGTTGCCCGGCTTGGGAAACGCGTAGGGAAATGAAACCTCGTTTCCTGCGACGGTGGCGTGATTCATCGCGGAATATTCTGCGGTGGAAAGTCGCTTGGCCAGACGACCTGCGATCGTGTCCCCAGGCTGCCGCATTTGGAACGCCATCTGTGATGCCATCGATACAGTGCCCGACGGATGAAGATGTACGAATACGGATCCGTCACCGCTGGCGACTACAGCGTGTCCCGCCATGCCGAGGAATGGCTCGAGGATAGCGGGACGTCCTTCTTTGTCGAGAACGTCGAAACGAAGTCCAGCTTCACGTCCCGCGATCACCGGTGAATTTTCACGGTGGATCCGCAATGTGGAGCTGTCCGCGAGCGTGGCGATCGCCGCTCCGCGATTTGGAATTCCAATAAACGACGACTCGTCCTGGTCGGTCCACGATGGCTTGGGACCGCCATCGTACTTTTTGTCGACCGTAGTCACCAACGTCTGCGCATATCCGCTTTCGTGAACAATGTCGGCGAATACTCGGTACCGTCCCCGCGGTAGGTTGACGTCGCGCAACCGCCTGAAGAATCGGACGGAGTCCACAGTCATTGGATGCACGTGCGCGAAAGCGCTCATGTCATCTTTGATCAGGAAGAGATGCATGAGCTTTCCGTGATCGGCGATGAGTGGAGTCCACGCATTGCCGCCATTCTTTGAAAGCCATGCGGAATCGCGACGATGGATCCAGGCCGGATTTTCTATCGTGAAAACCAACTCTTCGCCTTCGGCGGTCTCGTTAATTCGCGCGTTTGCAGCGAAGGGTTTGAACATAGTGCGATTGAAGTTCGCATCCTCGGAATTCCACCAGCTCCATCCACCAAAGAGAAGGAGCGCGAGAAAAATCGCAGTACCTGACATTGCAACTCGCGCGCGGAATCGATTCTTCGACGGGGGCGCCGCGCCGGGCGCGGTTGTGCTCTCGCGGACCGCAGCGCCGATGATCGTGACGAGTCCTACGAACAGAAAAAGTCCGACAGCTCCAAGGCCGAGTCCCATCTTTGGATCGAACTTGAGTCGTCGAAGAGCGACATTCACCACAGGGACGATCGCCTTTCCATTCCCTTTGGGACCTGACACGTCGACTGTGATGCTGTTAGATCCGCCGCTCATGAGCCACAACTTCCCCGCGTAAAGCGCAGGATCTGCTTCATCCGGTAAAGCCTGCTCGGGAGGAGGCGCGCCACCGGTGGCGTCGAACTTGTTCGCGAGAAGTGTTACACGATCGACCTTCTCTCCCGGAACGCGAACGAAAATTTGCGCAACGCCTGGAACAACGCCGGCTAGCTGAACCTGGACCGTAATCTTGTAGGGTCCGGCATTTCCCTCGTACCACGCATCGGGACTTCCTACATGTGCGCTCAGCGCGACACACATTCCCGTGAGAACAGCTGCACGCAATCCTCCGCGCGCGAATCGCGATTTCATCTCTTGATGCGCGCCATTCCCGCGCCCCACCAGAGTCCGAGGCGGGAAGAAATCGTTGCGTATATCGCCGCGATTCCAATTCCCTGAGCGAGAAGCAGCACACTGAATTTTCCTGTTGAATCGACGTCCAGATTCCACCATTGATAACGCCAACGACCGAGCCTGCTCGTGTAATCCCACTGATCCGCAGCAAATACAGGATTGCGTGCATACGGTGAGAGAAGGAAGTCGCCCCAGAACCAATGGACAGCGAGCATCACGATCGTAAACGCAACACCAATCGCAAGCGATAATGTCCAGTCACGCTCTGCCCCAAACTTTTTCATCAGTAAATCGATTCCGATCGCGGGAAACACCAGAAGCAAGGGAAATGGCGTCGGCACCATGTGCGTCACTGGATTGTAAATCGGAGCGAGACGTGCCTGCGCAGGAAAGAGCTGCGTGATCCACATGTTGATCAGCACAAACACCATGTAGAGAATTGCAGTTGTTGTCGCCGGCCATTTCAACCGGGACGCGCGCGCAAATGCAACGAGAAAAATCGGAACCAGCGCGCCCGTGAGCTGATAGAACGACGAGCCGTGCATCTCATTTCCGAACGCCGCGTACTCCTCGATGAGAACAGTCGCCATTACGATCACGATGCCCGATGCGTACGCGAAGATGGCGCCCAATCGTTTGCGATCGGCTTCAGCGACCGCACGATTCTGTGCCCCCAGCACCATGAGCATTGCGCCGAGCTCGATGCCGATCATGCCTGCGGCGAGTACCATGTGCGGAGGGCTGATGATTTTCACATCGAGCCCATACGCATTGTGCCACCAGTTATCGAAGGGGGCGGAGGTGATCATCATGATCGTCCCCCAGATGCACACCCATGCACCGAGTGGTGCCTGGAAGAATCGCCAGAACCTGACGGAATTTGCTCGCGCTTCGTTACTGCCCGCGAAGGTTGTGTGAAGTGCGAGGTATCCGCAGCTCAGGCCCGCGATTACGGCCGCGATTTGCTCGAGTAGATGCGGGGGGGACCAGAAAGTGTCGCGTCCAATGGTGCGATGCCACGAGATGTCCCACAAAAGGCCGACCACGATGAGCGTCGATGCGGAGACAACAGCGTAGATCGGCCATTCAATAGAGAGGGCTCTCGAGCGTACGCGCGACTCGGTTGTCGGACTCGCAAAAGTCGAAACGGTTGTCGCCATCGATGCCCTCCAAAAAGTTTACTCGCCGCGACGGCCCCTTCGTCTCCGCTCGGGGATATTCACGCTTCCCTTCACGGTTTCGTAGTCGATCGATCCGCTGCCTTTGTTGTCGACCACGAAATCGCCGCCGATCCGGTTGACGTTGATCATTCCCGATCCGTCATCCTCGACGCGCATCGTACCGCTCACGCCGGTAACGTCGATGTTACCGGAGCCGTCTTCTCCAATCGTAAAATTCCCTGTGATGTTACTCGCGTCAATGTTTCCGGATCCATCATCGACGTATACGTCGCCGCCGATGCCGCTCAGAGTCATGTTGCCGGACCCATCGCTGACTCGCGCATTGCCTGTAATACCTCTGATCTCCAGATCGCCCGAACCGTCGTTGAGCGTTACACCAGCGGTGCCTTTGATATGGATTTCACCGCTGCCGTCCTCGACTTCCAATGGAATGTTCACTGGAACGTCGATCGTGAGATCGAGCGCGCGCTCGTAATCGCCGTGGATCACGTCCCAGAATGAACGATCTTCGTCCGGGAAGATGGCTTTGATGTAAACGACATCGCCGTGTCGCTCCGCCTGAAGCTTGATCTGGTCGAGAATCCGACGGTTTGATGAGCTCGCCTCGCCGGTGATTCGGACTTCGCTTGTGCCGGGCCGCCCATTGATGTTGAGAAATCCGGCGCCGGCTGAAATACGTATCGTGCGCGCTCCCGTGGCGTTCACGGCTGCGTTGCGTGGGGCGCGGTACGCCTGGGCGCGGACGGTTCCAGGGATAAATGAAGCGAGGACAATCGCGGCGGTCGAAGCCACCATTCTAGGCGTTGA
>DATLDN010000297.1:0-16333 GCA_035525855.1 Gemmatimonadaceae bacterium | reverse complement strand
GTCCGCCGAAACGGTGCTGTAGATACAAACCGGGCCGCTTCAGCGCCTCGGGATCGGGACGCACCTGGATCCCGATGAAGGTGTGCGACTTGATGTATTTGCCGAACTCGATCTCCGTGCCGCGAAGGAACCCGCCGACATCGGTCTGCACATCCGCAGGCGTGATGTTGAACACATCCGCGCCAATCGACCGCGCCGCCTCGCCGGCGGCTTGATCGGCGATAACGCCAAGCGCAACGCCAGCGAGCTGCTGCGTTGCGAGTGCGGCACCAGCACCGATCAGGTTGTTACCGCTGCCGACACCCGCAGCCTCGAGCTGAAGCAGCGACGAAGACGACCGGCCGAACGCGAGATAGCTCAACAGATCACTCTGCGGAATCGGCGGCTGCGCGTCGCTCTCCAGGGAGATGCGCGGATTCAACAGCGTTCCACCAATGAGGATCCGGACATTGATGGCCTCGCGTGATGGAAGCCGCACCTCGTATGAACCAGTGACCTGAAGCGTCGGATTCAGCTCATCGATGTTTACGAAAGTTGCGGATCCGCGTTTGATCTCGAATCTCTTCGTCAGGAATCGATACTCTCCCCGCTCCGTCAGCAAAATTCCGTCGAAAATCAGCGCCTGCTTGGCACGGTTCACATGAATCGCAAGATCACCGTCGCTGTAGACCTCGACGTTCGCATCACGCGATCGCACGAATACATCACGATCAACACGCAGATTTACATCAGCCCGCAAATTCGCGAGTAGCGGCGACTGTGCAGGGAAAATCTCCTTATTGCCCGTAATCGCCGTGTCCAGAACGTTGAACAGCGCGGGATCCTTGTCGGCAATAATTTTTTTCCCATCCGACTCGGGGATGTAGAGCACACCGTCGAGAACTCGCAGTCCCCCGCTCACGTACGGCTGGTTGAACGGACCAGTCATCGCCAGATCAGCGCTCGCCTTCAGATTTCCTTTGTCATTATTCAGAACGAGCGCATTGTTCACGTGGAGCTTCAGGTCGAAGGCGGGATTTCGCAGGGTCCCGATTGCCAGTCCACCACGCAGGTCGATTATCCCACCGCTATAGGCAACCACCGAATCGACAACAACGGTATCACGAAGCATCCGTATCGATGCATTGATTCGCTTGAGATTGATTCCAACCGGAACCACCCGAGCTTCGGCATTCGCCAGCGAAAGCTGTCCCGTAATCTCCGGGTGACTCAGGGTTCCACCAACCTTGAAGTTCGTGAACGCATGACCCTTCACATTCGTCACGTACTGATTGATCTGAGGAATCATGTCGAGCGGCAACGTATCAGCGCGTATTGCGAGCTCGATCTGCCGATTTGTGGGAATTCGCGGACCCGTCACTCCACGAAGCGCGAGATTGATCGGCACTGTGCCCTCCGCAACAAGTATCGGAGGTCCTCCCGGTCTCAATGCTTCGGCCCGACCGGTCAGGGTCTGATTCGCGTAGTTGACAGTTCCGTGCACTTCGGGAATTGCTGTCCCGTTGTAAATGAAATTCTGCGTCCCAAATGCACCGCGGAACGTCGGATTCTCCGCAGTTCCGGTGACATGCATATCGAACGAAACCAGACCGCTTGCACTGATGTCGCTCTGCGTGAGTGTGATCACATCGGCAACATTGAAGTTGTCGACGGCAATATCGAGATTGGCGCTGCCCTTCGTTGGAACGAGACCGTTCACATAAAGTCGTCCATTGTGTGCATTGCGCAGCTCGAGCTGCGAGATCTCGATGCCGGCCGGACCCCAATGAACAGCCGAAGGATGCATGCTCGCCCAGACGGTCGTGTCGAACTGAAGTTTCAGGTTACTCAGTCGCAGCTCATTACGATCTTTGTTCAATACGTAATCCGCGTTCGCTGCGTACGTGTTCTTCGTATCCTGATGTACAACCAGCGCGAGGGTGCCGAGCGGCTTTTGGTAATTCACCTTGAGGCCAACGCTATCCAGATCGAATCCCGCCGCGCTCACCTTCGTCGCATTCGCATTGATTATCACTCGCGACTGCGGAGTCAGCGCATTCGTCCATGTGTAGTCTGCCTTTACGTGCTGTGCAGTATTTCCAAGCGCGACAATGTTGTCGCCACTTGCAGTTCCTGTCGCGCCGAAGTCATGAATGTTTCCGGTCGCAACGCCATCAGCACGCAGCGAACCCGATAACTGTGTGCGTGGCACAACGCGTGGCGTATCAACGGCGGCTGCGGGTGCGGGCGGTTTACCGCCGACCATTCGCTGAAACTCAGCCGAATCAGCCCGGCGTGCGGAATCCGCTTTCGCCAGGTTGATCCGTCTTTGAAGAATCCCTGGCCTCGGCGGAAATTCTCCCGTTTGCGCAGGGAGATAACTGGCAAGCTGTTGAAGCGAATCAATCGCGATATGGTATCTCAACTCGCCGCTCGTTCCGCGACGAAGGCCGAAAGTACCGGTCGCACTGGCAAATCCCTGCGGAATTCCGACAGCGAGTGTATCGATTCGCGCAAATCCGTTTGCGAGACTCACACGCACCTTGGCGGAATCGACGGAAAGTGTGTCGTATGACGAAGCTTTCACATCAGCGACAATGCGCGCGTTCATTGTCGCCGGATCTGTCCCGCGACCAACAGCGGAGGCAGTTGCGGTAAGCGACGTGCGCGGAGCCTTCGTGCTGATCGCGTTGGCGTTGAAGAGCACTGTGTTGAATGCGACATCATACCCGATCTGCTTACTTGCGAGATCGAGACGCCCGGTGAGATTCGCCGTCCCCCCATCCTGGAAGCCCAGATTGGCTTTCACTGCAAGGTTACGCGTCGTCCCCGTGAGCCTGAACGGGCCGGTCGCAGTACCGCGAAGTCCTGCTGCGGGGAAGAATCGTCCAACCATCCCAAGCGACAGCGGATGCGCACGCGCATCGATATCGAACCAGCTGTTCGCCATCGTCGCTCCGGGTGCCGTTTTTATCGACGCCAAACCGGTCACATGCGAGATATACCCGCGCTCGACGTGTGTGATATCTCCACGCGCAACCATCCGTGACGCTGTTGATCCGTTTAGAACCGCAGTTCCAGTCAACGTTCCGCCAATCGGAATCGATGGAGCAAATACTTTCGCGAGATCCACCTGCAGTGGACGCAACGTCAGATGGAGGTCGCGCGCATTGAAAGTGCCGGCACCAAATCCAACTCTTCCAACTGCAACCACCCGGCTCCTTCCTGATCGTCGCTCGTCGAAAGTGACATCGCCGTTCACATCGAGCGCGTGTTGTCCACCTTCGAGTTTAGCATGACCAGTGATCAGTCCATGACGCGGCGGCTTCACTGTTGGGAAAATCCGCTGAATCAATCGCGTATCGAGATTCGCGACCTGGACGTTCGTGTTGTGCAACGCAAACGTGTCGCTCATGACGAGCTCCAGATCGCCTTTCATCCGCGACCGCTCGAGCGTCACGTCCGCTCGCTTTGCGACATACCAGCTTGTATCGGCAACCCAATTCATTCCGAATCCAAGCCGGCCTGATCCCTGTGTTGGGATACTCGGATCAATCCAGCGAAGGTCGTTCGACGCTACCGGATCGCCTCGCACGCGCAGGCGAAGGTTGTTCGTATTTATGTCGTACCATCCTCTGCCGGCAATCCTGCTGTTCGGCAATACGACGCGTGCGCTCGACCACCAAAGCGAATCGTTAGTGAACCAGAATTTTCCCACCAGCGATTCAATTGCAATCGTCGGAGGCTTGAACGGCTCGGCGAGCATTTGGGCAAACGCGACGTCAGCAAACCGATATTTGAGTGACGGATCTTCGAGCTGAAGAAGCGGCAGCTTCGCCTGAATACGATGGAACGAGGAGATCTTCTGATAACCGCCCGGCACCGTCACGATTTTCAATCGGCCCTTATCGCTCAGCGCCCGCTTCAATGCAGCTGCTGCAGCCGCGCCCTTGAACTTATCGGTCACCTGCCATGGCGACTTCACAGTCACGTCGCCGTCGACAAGGGTCAGGTTTGTAAACCGTACCCATGTTCCCCAACTCGTTTTCTCACGCCCTCTCGAGGTGATAGTGTCACGCGGAAAAATGCGGTCCCAGTTCCATTTTTCACCGGGCTTTCGATCGAGAACGATGATGGGATGGTACAGCGTAAGATTGTCGAAGACGACGTGCTTCTTTCGCAACATCCCAAGCGTGTATTTGCCGGTCAGCGAGTCGACATCGATGAACGGCGCCCCTGACGAATCCGTTACGACGAGATCATGAACTGTGAATCCATTCCAGAGATTTCCGGATATGCGGCCAATGCGCACGATTCCGTGCGAGCTGCCCTGCAATGCTTCCTGCAGACGGCGGCGAACCTGCTCGTGGCCCCAATCTGTTCTCGTAACCGCGTACACGGCGACCAGGAGGAGCACTCCTACGATAGCGACAGCTGCGAGAAAATGAACGACGCGAGGACGCATCAGAAGGCTTCACCGATGGATAAATGCAGGACGACTCTGTCGAGAATTCCCCCGAAACCACCTCGCACGGGGTGATAAAGCCGTCGGCCATCCAGTGTGACGAGCTTCTTTTCTCCGTTCACAATCGCTTCAGTAACAACAGGTAGCGTCTCCTGACGCCCCGGATTGATACCGAAATCAACACGAATCGGTCCAACCGGCGACAAATAACGCGCGCCAAATCCCGGAGTGATTGCAAGCTTGCTCTTCGGAAGTGTCGGGTTGATTCGCTGTGACACATATCCGCCGTCGATGAACACAGCTCCGACCATGTTTTCCATTCCCAAAGGAAAACGCATTTCTGCATTTGCCTCGATCACCATATTTCCGCCAAGCGGCCTCGGCTCGAAGTCACGATCCTTGAGCAGCGGCGCATTCGGATTGCACGATGTGATCGGAATCGACTCCGGGCATCCACCGGATTCGCTACGTAGCTTCGACGCAGGAATAGTCAGAATTCGCGGACCGAGCTGGTTTTCGCCGTAGCCACGAACCGATCGCGATCCACCTGCGTAAAATCTTTTTCGCGGATGGAGAATAGGTTCTCCGGCGCCGAGTCCGACCGCATTGCCGGTACTCTGAAGTGCATGAACCCATCCGAGCCGCACGTGACCGCCAACAGATCCGCGCTTTCGGAATGGCATAAACGCGGCGCCTTCGGCGGCCGCGCGATTGTATCGGAAATCCGACCCTGTAAATGTCGACGCATGCTCGAGCTCGGCCTTTCCGCGCAAACCGTGCGATGGCTCGAATGGATCATTGGTTCGATCCACCGACGACGTAAGCGCGAATGGCGACATCGTGCGCTGCTGATGAAGCGCAACGAGCGTGGGTTGATCGCACACGCCGTAGTTCACGCAGAAATACACGTCTCCGGCATCGATGCGCGTCAGCTCATACGTGTAATTGGCGCTGGCCGGACCACGATCTACAATCTCGCGCGTGAACGTTGCACTCGATCCGAAGCCACGATCGACATAAATGCCGGGTGCGCTGCGCCGATGTGCGAAGAAACCGAGTGCAAGCTCGTTCCTGTGAGAGAGGAACCACGGCTTTCTGAGATTCGCGCTCAGGTTGTACGTGGGCGCAAAGTAACGGGAGCGGTCGCTGCCGACGTTATCCTTGATGTCGCGGAAAATAAAATTTCCACTGAGCGATCCGGCGAAAAGATTTCCGACAACCGCCTGCAGCTCGAGTCTCTTCGCTCCTCCAAGAAAGTTGTAGTGAGTGAAGCGGCCTTCCACCTGGAAGAAGTCAACAGTGTTGAACCCCGCACTTAGTCGCGCCTCACGCAGCGGCGCTTCCTGCACCGTTACGACAATGATCTTGCTCGAATCTCCCTGTTTCGGAACCTCGATGGCAGCACGACGAAACAGGTTCGACTCATAAAGAGCGCGCTGACTTTTGAGCAGCTCTGCCCGGCGAAATACCTGACCCTCCGTGAACGTCAGAGATTTCTTCAGCGTTTTTTCACTGACGTGCTGCTCTCCTTCGATCAGAATCTCACCCACAGTAGCTTTCCACCTTGGATCGATCGAGATCTTGATCGCCCCATTGTGGCCGGCTGAGTCGAGCATAATCGCGGTGTCGACAACCGCATCCGCATACCCCTTGTCCCACAAACTCTGCTGGAGATTTACAACGGTCGTGTCGAGCCGTAAGAGATTGAGCGGTGATCCAGCGCTGAGCACAAGTCGGCGCTTGACCTCGCGATCGTTAAGAACCGGCTGCGATTGCACAACGTCAATCGAGGATACAAGCGTCGGCGTTCCTTCGTTGATCTTGAAGGTTACGCCTACTTTGTTTTTTCCCTTGTCGGCAACGACGGTGTCGACTTGGGCTTCACGGAATCCGCGTTTCCAGTAGAACACGCGAATGCGCAGCACATCGCGCTTCAGCTCGTCGTGATCGAGGTATTTACGGCGATAGAAATACTTCGATTTACTGATCCAGCAGATTGGCGTGAGTATGACCGTCACGCAGTGCGACCTGTCGGTCGCAATGTTCGTGAGAAGCTCCTTCTGCTTGACGGCATGCACGCCGTTAAGGCTGAGGGCAACGACCTCAGGATTTACGGGAGGAGCTTTAGGATTGCTGGTGGGTTGTTGTGACCCGAGCACTGCGGGGAGAGCCAGCAGTGTCGCGAGCACTCCCAACAGGCGATGAAGCCGGGACCGCATAGTGCGGTCAGGAATAGCAAAGGGTGGGCCGATACCTTAGAGCCCTTCGAGGAGTGCGTCGTTGCTGGTTGTTGCGGCGATCCGCTTGATAAGCCACTCCATGGCTGACGACGAGGGCATTTGCTGGAGGCCGCGCCGCAGTGTGTAGACATGCTCGAGCTGGTTCGGCTTGAAGAGCTTGTCTTCGCGTCGGGTACCGCTCGTCGCAACGTCGATTGCGGGGTAAATGCGCTTTTCCGCGAGCGAACGATCGAGCTTGATCTCGCAATTGCCGGTTCCCTTGAACTCTTCGAAGATCACGTCGTCCATTCGCGACCCTGTTTCGACAAGCGCAGTAGCGATGATGGTCAGTGATCCGCCACCGTGCTCGGGCGCGACAGAGCGCGCAGATCCGAAGAATGCTTTCGGTTTTGCCATCGCAGTCGCATCCAGTCCGCCGCTCAATGTGCGGCCTGTGCCACGTTCGACTGTGTTGTAGGCGCGCGCCATTCGAGTGATCGAATCGAGAACGATGACGACGTCTTTGCCGAGCTCGACCATTCTGCGTGCGCGCTCGAGGACCATTTCCGTCACATCGGTGTGACGCACTGCAGGCATATCGAAGCTCGATGCAACGACTTCGCCGTAGCCCCACGTGATCATCTCACTGACTTCTTCCGGACGCTCATCTACGAGGAGAACCAGAAGAACTGCTTCGGGATGATTGATCGCAACGCCTTCGACGATTGCCTGCAACAGCATCGTTTTTCCTGCGCGAGCCGGGGCAACAATCAATGCGCGCTGGCCATATCCAATCGGAGCTATGAGATCGATCGCACGTCGCGTGAGCTCAGGGCCGCCTTTCGCCGGACGTCCTGTTTCGAGCGTGAGCTTTCGCTCGGGATAAGAAGCGATGAGGGATCCGAAATCAGGACGGCGCGCTGAAAGTGCGGGGTCCGCTCCGTTTACCTGTGTAATCTCTGCAACGACAGTACGTCCACGATGATCACGTCCCGTTGTTGCGAATACCTGATCGCCACGGCGAAGCGCATACTGTCGACCGAGATTTGGTTGCACGTATGCATCCGATGGATCCGACAAGTAGCTGTTCGATGCGCGACGAATGAAGCCTCCGTCGCGCTGCGGATCGTACCAGCCGGTGGTCTCACTGTCTGGAACGATCGGCGCCAGTGGCTGCCGTGGTGCCTGATCGCGCTGTGGCTGAGGACGATTGTTGTTTCGTCCACGCCCGCGCGGATTTCGTTGGTTGCGGCGACCGTTGTTACGGTCGCGATCATTCTGCTGGCGATTCTGACCGTAAGGGTGAGGTCGTTGATTTTGCGGATTGTACTGCTGCTCTCGCGGATATTGCTGCTGCTGGGGTGGCTGGCTTCCCGGATTCGAGTACTGAGGGGGCGCAGCGGGCGGGTTGTCCGGTGCATCGGACGAAGGAGGGGGCGGAGGCGATTCAGTCGCTCCGGCCGGCGGCCTGAACGATCCTTCGTCGTTTGCCCCACCGCCGTTGCTTTCGCTCGGAGGTGCGGGTATGTCGAAATTGTCTGTGCCAGGCACGGATGGTTCCATAGGTTCTCGGTACGGATCAGCATCGCCGTACGGTTCATTGGCGCGTGGGCCGGACGGACGTGGCCCTCGGCCGCGACGAAAAGGACGTCGGCGTTCGTTCATTAAGTTGTGGTGTGGCAGGGAATCAAGTGGAGCGACAGTCTGTCGCAGGCGCGGGCTGAACTCACGCGGCGTGCCGCGACCTCATCTTCATCGGGGGCGCGCCACTGAGGGCTGCGCTCGTGACAGAATGGTACACCGGTGTTGCGTAATTGTCCAGCAAAGCAATGACTGATATCTCTCATTCGATAACCGATCTCGAGCGTGCCGCGGCGGAGAACCCCGACGATGCACAGACGTTGGTGGCGTTGGCTAATGCGTACTGGCTTTCAGGCAGCGGCCCCGAAGTGGTCGGCGATCTGGCGTCACGCGCCATGGCGGCCGATCCGGCAAATCGCGCCGCTTGGCATCTCTGGGCTTTGTCGGAGTCAGATCCGAGACAACGTGTAGCGCGATGGCAACAGGTATCAGCGCGTTTTCCAGCCGATGATCTCGCGCGGGCCAACGTTGCAGACAATGCTGCTTCGCTCGCCGGCGCCGAACATGATTACGACGCGCTGGACCTGGCTATCGCAACTTACGAAGAACTCCTCGGGACTACTGAACAACAGGAACAAAAGAAGGCTCTTGAAACAGCTATACGGACTTTGAAGCAGTGGAGATTCTGATTTTTGATCAACGCGCGAGCGGAAGGTCTCCCGCATTTACGCGATAAGGAACTCCATCGAGTGTCACTTCATCGACGAGATAATACGTCCCGGCGGTTGCGGTGGTTGGAAGCGCCTCGGCACCGGTTGCAGTAAGCGTATAGCTCACAGACTTTCCGGCTGCGAGAGTCGCTGGCGTCGCCGTACAATTTAGCGCGGGACTTCGTGTGTTCGAATCCCATATTGGTGTTCCCGTGCGTGCCGCAGTGGAGTACACGAGCGTTCGCGGATTGGGACACGTGGGCGTGAAGCTGATTGTCTCAGTCGTTGTATTCGCAATGGTGATTGTCGTAGAAAACCGCATCGGATTCGCCGAGGTGACCTGCGAAGTCGCCGTGTAGGTGAGGAGATCCGGACCGGTGACGATGCTTGCTCCCCCTCCGCACCCAAAGCTTGCGGCTGCAACACCAACAATCACTGCATTCAACTTCTTCATTTCACTGCTCCTTTATTTTCCAGCCGGCTTTGCGACGGTATTCGGATCACCGTCAGAAACGTATCGAGTGCCGTTCTTATCGAGGTTGTCGAGCGTGCGGACCGGATCACTTCCAATCGCTTCGATGCGCGTCATGCTCAACGGATTGAACTGAGGATCGTAGGGGCTCTTCGTCGGCCCGCCCGACACTTCGAGAATTGCTTCGTTGTCGTACCGCACAACGGTGTGCGTTTTCGGATCGGTCCACGAACCTGATTTTGCAAGTGCGCGATTTTTCGGCCAGACGCCTAACGGAAGCGCGAATGTTCGAACCTTGTACCCGGGAACCGCCGAATCGATTGCCATCTGGCCGCGCGCAATCTGCTCCTGCACGAATGCGTCTGGATATTTACCGAGGTTGGCGTGCCACAGAGTGTGATTGCAAAGCTCGAATCCCTTCTCGTGCAGCCATTGGACTTTCTTGAAGCGCCACTCGCTTTTTTGTCCCTGGATACCCTTGTCGCCGAAAAATGCATGGCCTGCCTGAGCTGCCGGCAGCATGCAGAACGTCGCTGAATTAGTCCAATCGGGATGTTTTTTCTGGAAATCGACCCAGATGCCAATTCCGCTTTGCGGGTCGATTTCGAGCTGTCCATTCCGCTCGATGTAGCTGAACTGCTCGGGGGAGGCGTCGTCAAAAACGAACGCGATAGGCGACAATCCTTTCGGCAGGTCGATTTTCCGGTCCAGAATCTGCGAAATCGTCACCGGCCGGTATCCGCGCGCGTAGATGTCTTCAAGGTCCTTTCGGAAATGATTACGCTCGCGGGAGTACAGTGCATCGTGATCGGATATCAGGTGGTATTCGGCCACCGGTATCTTTCCGAGCTCGTTCGGCACGCGGGCCTGATCGGCGGCGGTAAGGGTCGCTGGGGGCCTCGTGGAATTGGCGGCAGATCGTGGTGTATCAGATGGAGAGGCTTTTCCGGCCGTCGCAGCTGCCGCAGAATCGGGCAAAGCTTTTCCGTCGCTTTTGCTGGTGCAGGCGAGTGCCGTCACGCACGCGAGCGCGACGGTCGTAATGCTGGCAAACACTGATTGACGATGCATGTGAAGATTGAGAGGTGGAAAACCGCGATTTGGAATCGGCGCGACCGGATTCTCAAAGTCGCATTGATTGCTTCGATAGTCGGAGTCTTTGCTCTGGATGTCTGGTTGGGTACGTGCGGTTTCAACGGCTGCCCAAGTCCACGCGAGATTCAGGCCTATCGTCCGGACGAGGGCGGTCGAATTTTCGATCGCACCGGACGCCTCATGGGCCGACTCGCCATTGTCCGCCGATTGAATATACCGATTTCACAGGTGCCGGTTCATGTACGGCAGGCGTTCGTCGCTGTCGAGGACCGTCGTTTTTACAAGCACAACGGCGTTGACTGGTACGGATTCGTTCGCGCGACTTTGCGCAATGTGAAAGCACTTGGCGTCCGCGAGGGATTCAGCACGATCACGATGCAGGCGGCGCGCAACAGCTTCGTGGTCAGTCAGTACAAGAATCGCTCATTGCCGAAGAAGCTCATCGAGCTTCGGGTCGCGCGATTGATGGAAAAATCGCTCACGAAAGATCAGATCCTGCAGCTGTACCTGAACGCGATCTATCTGGGCAACGGAGTTTACGGGATCGAAGCGGCAAGCCGCGATTTGTTTGCGAAGAACGCGAGCCATCTGACTGTAACCGAAGCAGCAATGCTTGCAGCGCTCCCTAAAGCGCCGTCTGCGTACACACCACGACGGAATCCAACCCGGGCAATTGCGCGGAGGAATCTCGTTCTCAAGTTGATGGTGCAGCAGGGATACATCTCGAAGGATCGCCTTATTGGTCTCCAGGCGACTCGACTTAAAATCGCAAAGAATGAATGGCGTCCCGACAGCTCCGGCGATTCATATGCGCTCGACGCTGTGCGGGCACTCGTGGATTCGGTGCTTAGTGAAGGTGACGAAGACGTCGCCGACGTAACTGTCTACACCACGCTCGATGCTCGCGCGCAGACAGCGGCGGATCGCGCAGTGCGTCGTCGCGCTTCGGCAATTCAAGGCGAATCTGGCGGGTATTGGAAGGGACAATCGCATTCCGTTCAGGGCGCGATGGTCGCAATCGATCCGCGCAACGGAGAAATTCGCGCGCTCGTTGGCGGACGAAAATACGAGAGAGGTAATTACAATCGCGCGCTCCAGGCGCATCGCCAGCCTGGGTCCGCGTTCAAACCGTTTGTCTACGCAACTGCTCTTTCGGCTGGATACTCACCAGGGACTGAGATCCGTGATGATCCAGTCGAAGTAATTCAGGGACGCAGTGTATGGCAGCCTGCTAATTACAATGACAGTTATGCGGGACTCATCACTTTCAGAAAGGCGCTCATCCTTTCTGCAAATGCGGCGACTGTGAGAGTGAGTCAGATGGTCGGGATTCCGCGAATCATCGAGACTGCACATCGAAATGGAATCGAAAGCAGCATTCCGAATTTTCCAGCCATTGCACTCGGCGCCGTCGATGTGACACCGCTCGAGCTCGTGCGTGCCTACGCGCCGTTTGCAAACGGCGGATATCGCGTGAAGACTCGACTCGTCAAGCGCGTCGAAACGCGCGATGGTGAAACACTGTGGACGAGTGAGATCGAACAGCCGGTTCCGGTGATGGATCCGCGTAACGCATACGAGCTCACTTCGATGTTACGCGCTGTTGTCGACTACGGAACGGGACGTCCTGTTCGCGATTATGGTGCGAAGGGAATGATCGCCGGCAAAACCGGAACGACGAACGATGGCTCGGACGTTTGGTTTGTCGGCTACACTCCGAATCTCATTGCCGCGTTCTGGTTTGGATATGACGAGCGACACATGATCGCCTACCAGGCATCAGGCGGTCGTTTCGCGGCTCCGGCATGGGCGGAGTTTTACATGCAAGGGTGGAACGAGCCTGTTCCGGCGAATTCATGGGCTCCACCGCCCGGGATGGTCGCGGCGGTGATCGATCCTTCGACGGGCTGGCTTGCAAATGACTGGTGCCCCGCGCGAAAAACCGAATACTTCAAGCCGGGGAGTGAGCCAAGAACGCTATGCCTCGAGCATGGTGCGCCGGAGGAAGCTTATCCAGTCGATGCAGTAGACGAGAATTTCCCGCAGACAATCGGAAAGCAAGCGGACAATCTCGGAAAGAAAATCGGGAAGGCGCTCGGTAAGATTTTTAAGTTCTAGAGCTTTGTCGCAGGGCAACCCGTTCGGTAATGGGTCAATAGTTCTCGGCGGTCAGCTAGTGGGTTTTCAGTTTTGGGTTGCACCGACGACTCATTACTCGAAAGCCGACTGCCGAGAACTATTGACCCATTACCGAACGGGTTGCTTCTATCCCTGTGCTGTCTCTGCAACTCAGACGATTCCTAACGCACTTCCCGCCACAAAACCTGGGAAGATTTGGTCCGGCTTCGATGCTCCCATGTGCCTCGAGGTAATCTCCGAGAACACCGATCGGAAATCGGTAGTGAGTGCGAGATCTCGCCCTTCATATAACTGCTCCTGCTCCAGGCCCGGCCACTTTCCGTAAACCTTTCCGCCCTTCACATCGCCACCGATTACGAACAACGCACCAGCGTGGCCGTGATCAGTTCCACGATTTCCATTCTCACGCGCCATGCGACCGAATTCTGACATCGTCAGAATCACAACGTCGCCCATTCTGTCACCAAGATCAGTGACGAGTGCGCTGATCGACTGCGCGAAATCATTGAGACGCTGAGCGAGCTGTCCGGTGGACGCGCCCTGATTCACGTGCGTATCCCATCCACCAACGTCGGCGAAGGCAATCTCCAGCCCGACGTCAGCTTTGATCAGCTGCGCGATCTGCAGCAACCGCTGACCAAACTGCGATCGCGGATACTCAGCGCCATTGCGCGGAGAATATTTCTGCGGATTCGCAGAGCGAAGCATCTTTACCGCGTCGAACATTTCGCTTCCCGCTCCGTGAACGAGATCTGCTGAGCCGGTTCGATACAATGCTTCGAGTCGCTCAGCCTGTGACCCCGTTGTACGAACCGTGAACTCATCGAGATTGTTCATTGCAACAGTTTCGGCACCGCCCTCGAGAATTCTCGGAGTTTGCGGCGTCAAAGCAACGGCACGAAATGGATTGTGTGAGCATTCCGCGCACGTTCCCTGAATTGCGAGATAACGATTGAGCCAACCGTCACTCGTTCCCTTCATGTCCGGCGTGCCGGTCTCCATGTAATCCTGCGCGTCGAAATGCGACCGCGTTGCGCTCGGACTTCCGACTGCGTGAACTGGAGCGAGCATCTTCCGATCATACAGCGGCTTCAATGAAGCGAGTGACGGATGCAGTCCAAAGAACCCGTCGAGATCGATTGCGCTTTCAGCAGCCCCGAGCGGTCGTCCAAGTCCAACCGGACGCGGAATCGCGATGCTCGGCCGCAGTGCGTAATAAGCTTTCTCGCCGTGAGGAACGACGACATTCAATGCGTCCGCCGCACCGCGCTGAAAGAGGCAAATCAGGGTTTTGCCCTTCGGAGCGGAGGCCAGGTCCATGCCGAACGCGGTGCGACGGAGAAAGGTTGGGGAAAGGCCCATCGTTACGAGGGCCAATCCGCCGGATTTCACGAATACTCTTCTATCCATAAAGCCTCTTGCGTTACCTGCGCTGAAATTCAGGAGAGCCGAGTGCGAGCCCGACTATCTGCGCGATTCCGGAGAGCTGGGGGACAGGACCAAAACCGCGCGGCTGCTGATTTCCGCGTTGACCTTCGCCCCCCAACACACCATTAACGCCATTTCTCTGATTTCGGCGCATCATTTCATTACCCGCCTCATCGTTTTCCTTCGCTCCAGAGTCGACGCTAGCCATTGCGCTGGTGGTCGCCAGAGGATTTTCACCCTTCATTAGTACTGCGCGCGTATCGGCTGATACGGATCCGGACAGGAGAATTGAGACTACGGCATCCACCTGTGCAGTTCGCGTAGCGTTGCGCAGCGTGTCGATTGCCGGCAGCGCCGCGAACGACACGCCGGGCAGCCTGTTTGCAGCGATCGCCATTCCGAAGTTGATGCGATTCAGAATCGCGCCTGTGTTCATCCACGCGTCACCCGTTTCCGGATATCCATTCGGCGCCTGATGACCAAACAGAGGCTGACCGAGGTATGCGATTGCGCCAGCTGTTCGCGGAGTGCTGTCCGGTTGAGCGTTCAGCGCGCGCATCGCGCTCACCACTACTTCGAATGGCGATTTTACTTTGCTGCGGAATGCCTGCTGCGAGTAGAACTCGTTCGATGTGATAATTGTGCGAACGACTTCGCGAATATCACCGTCCGTTTTAGTAAACGTTGCCGCTGCATCGTTGATCACGGCTTGCGGCGGATTGTCGGAGATGAAACGTCGCGCGAGTTTGGTCGCGATGAATCGCGCAGTTGCCGGACTACGTGAGACGATATCGAGAACATCCTCACCATCTTCGATTCCACGATTCGCCGCGAGCTTGTGTCCGAGCACGACTTTCTCGCCGGCGTCGTGCACCTGGGGGCGGAAGATGAATCCACCTCCAGCCTGTGGCGGGCGAATTGTCCAACCAGTTAGTGCACGAGCGACATTGATCACATCCTGCTGAGTGTAGCCGCCGTCAACTCCAAGTGTGTGAAGCTCGAGCAGCTCGCGCCCGTAATTCTCGTTCAATCCGCCGTTTCTCAGCTGTTGCAGTCGTTGCTGCATCTCCTGCTGTTGCTGAGGGTCGATCGCACGGCGACCTCTGCCCATCGAACCGACGATCGATCCGCCAAGCGTTACGGGTCCGCGATTGCGGCGCGCGCCACGTCCAGCGATTTCGCCGATTCTCGCGACAGCGTCCGCTCCACCAAATCCCGGACCCGCAAGGCGTGGTCGTGTGCTGTCTGCCATGCTCCGGGCGTTGTCCAGGTAGAACAACATCGCCGGACTTTTGGCAACCGCTCCCAATAGGTCCCGGAATTTTCCAAGAGCGTTGGGTCGAATTACTTCGCGCTCGTATTCCACGAGGTAATACGGCTGTGGTGGTCCTTTCGCGACGTAGATGTTGAAATGGTTCAGCCAGAAATCCGTCATTACTTCTTCGAGCTGACGATTGCTGCCAACGGCTCGTGCCACACGCTCCGACATAAGCTGAGCGACGAACTGTCGTCGCTGCGTTCCGAGCTTCTGCTGCATCGCGCGCTCGTCTGCCGTTATCTGAGCGGAATCCGTGCGATCGCGGCGAACCATTCGACGAGCGCGCAACGCTTCCGCGTATTGTCCGAGGATCTCGTTCTGATCCTGATTCAGAATGTCGTAGCGTTTTACGAACAGATCGATCGAGCTGTCGTCAATTTTGTCTGGATGAAGCTGAAGGTCGATCCACTTATCGAGTCCGATTGCTCTCACTTTCTGCGCATCGCCGGGTCGAGGGCCGAATGTCAGGCGATTGAGGGCCTGGATTATCTGTTGATCGGCTGCGAGCTCGCGATGATCGACACGCGGTGATGGTGCCTGCGCTGAGACGCTCGCAGAGGCGACTAAGAACAGGAAGGAAGCTTTCAGGTGCATAGGTATTCTTCCAGAATCGCAGGGTCTAAGCGTTAGACGCGCAGCATCCGTGTTCGTTAAACCACTAGGGTCAAGGTACCGGGCTCGTCTAGAGATTTGACCCATTCGGTTTTGAGTCAATGGTTCTCGGCAGTCAGCTAGCGCGTTTTCGGTAATGGGTTTGACCGACTACTCGTTACTCGTCAGCCGAACGCCGAGAACTATTGACCCAAAACCCAGTGGGTATCGCCCTATTCGTCCTTGAGCTCACCGATGTACTGCTGGAGATCTGCTTTGGGCTTCGGGTATTCCAGATTCAAATCTTCGAGCGTCTTGAGGATTCGCTTCGCTATT
>DATLDN010000296.1:0-7375 GCA_035525855.1 Gemmatimonadaceae bacterium | reverse complement strand
TGATCCCACTCTGCTCCCGAACTTCCGTTCCCCTAACAAAGGCTTTGTTTGCTCCGCGCCTTCGCGCCTCCGCGACAAAATGGGTTTTCTCCCAATCTCCGCCTCTACCCTCCCACGTGACGAGGATTTACATTCCACTATGGCAACCTCGACTCGTCCGTCATCAAGGCCCGCTCAACCGGCAACTCCCGGCGGCGGGCCTTCGCGTTTCGTAGACGAGCCTGAACGCGCCGTACCCGCGAGGGTACGTGAAGACATCGTTCTCACCTTCGACGATGTGCTGCTCTCTCCGAGACATTCTGTCGTTCTCCCAAGAGACGTCAGCACGAGCTCCAGATTCACGCGGGCGATAACCCTCAACGTTCCGTTTGCATCTGCGGCGATGGATACCGTCACCGAATCCGAGATGGCAATGGCAATGGCTCGCGCCGGCGGAATCGGTGTGATCCACAAGAACATGTCGATCGACAGGCAGGCGGCAGAAGTCGATCGTGTGAAACGATCGGAAAGTGGAATCATTCTGAACCCGATCACGCTTCCGCCGGAAGCGACGCTGCGTGAAGCAGTTGCGTTGATGACACGGTTTCGTGTCTCCGGTGTTCCGATTGTCGAGAAGGGCGGGAAGCTCGTCGGAATCATCACCAATCGCGATTTGCAGTTCGAGCGGAATCTGGACCAGCCGCTCTCCGAAACGATGTCGAAGAATCTCGTCACAGCACCACTCGGCACGACGCTCGATGAAGCCGAGCGAATTCTTGGCAAGCATCGTATCGAGAAGCTGCCGGTTGTCGATGAAAAGGGCGCGCTTCGTGGGTTGATCACCGTCCGTGACATTCATCAGCGCCGGGCATTTCCGAATGCCAACAAGGATGAGCATGGAAGGCTTCGAGTAGCGGCCGCAATAGGTGCGAGCGATTACGCCGATAGAGCGAGAGCGCTAGTTGATGCGGGCGTCGACGTTCTGGTGATCGATACCGCGCATGGCCATAGCGGTGGGGTTCTGGAGGCAACGGCCGATGTGCGCGAGATGTTCCCGGAGATTCAGCTGATAGCCGGAAATATTGCGACGCGAGAGGGAGCCGCTGCGTTGGTCGAACGTGGAGTCGACGCAGTGAAGGTTGGCGTTGGGCCGGGATCGATCTGCACCACTCGCGTTGTAACCGGTGTTGGTGTTCCGCAGCTCACCGCAGTATTCGATGCGGTCGAAGGCGCGGGAGACGTTCCCGTAATTGCCGATGGGGGAATCAAGTATTCCGGCGACATCGTGAAGGCTATCGCTGCCGGTGCATCGAGTGTGATGATGGGCTCGATGCTGGCAGGAACCGAAGAAAGTCCCGGCGAATCGCTTTTGCTCGAGGGACGCCGGTTCAAAATGATTCGTGGAATGGGAAGTTTGTCAGCGATGCAGGACGGAAGTGCTGACCGATACTTCCAGGAAGGAGAGATGTCGCCGAAGAAGCTCGTTCCAGAGGGAATCGAGGGTCGCGTTCCTTATAAGGGACCGGTGGGCGACGTGATCTTCCAGATGGTCGGGGGTCTGCGTGCAGGGATGGGATATGTAGGCTGCGGAACGATCGACGAGCTTCGGACGGAATCGCAATTCGTTCGAATCACTGCCGCGGGTTTGCGTGAGTCGCACCCGCATGACGTGGTAATCACGCGAGAAGCGCCGAACTACTCGGTATAACCCGCCGTTTCCTTGATTGGGGTCTGACGAGATCAGTTTGCGGGTTCAGAGATTTCAGTTATACAGTTCGGCGATTTCAGTAGCATTGCCGTGACGACGCATCACGCGTCTCTTGGCCATCGTCTCCAAGAAACCTTCGGCGTAATGCACTCAAGCCTTGCGCCCGGATACGTCCCCCCGGCAATGCTACTGGAATCTCCGAAGTGACAAACTGAAATCTCCAAACCCGCAAACTGAGAATTACGTTGTCTAGTAAAAGCGTCCCTCCTCAGTCAATCAACGCGAAAATTGTTGTGAATCTGTAAGGGATCGCCCTTTTCAACGTGTTTTCACCTTGACAGTCTCGACGTAGCGACAGCAACTTAGCCGCGCTTCGCGTTGTCTACTGTAAAGCAGGCGACTGCAGCGAGCATCGCCCGGAATTAATCCCTCTTCCCCACCAACTGCCGGTCTCCGGAGAATCGCATGGGTATCTGGACCAAAAAGAGCGTTGCAATGCTGCAAGCCGAAGCAGCCGCTACACCCGAAGGCGAGCACACGTTAAGGCGCGCGCTCGGCGCGTTGAACCTTACGACACTCGGCATCGGCGCGATCATCGGCGCCGGAATCTTTGTTCTAACGGGAACTGCCGCGGCAAACTACGCGGGTCCCGGAATCGTTTACTCGTTTATCGTTGCCGGACTTGGCTGTCTTTTCGCGGGTCTGTGCTACAGCGAATTCGCCGCGATGATCCCAATCGCGGGCAGCGCCTATACGTACGGCTACGCGACACTCGGCGAGCTAGTGGCGTGGATCATCGGATGGGATCTCATCCTCGAGTACATGTTCGGCGCGGCGACGGTCGCAGTCGGCTGGTCAGGATATTTCGCGTCGTTTATGAACGAGCTTGGATTCCGAATTCCGGTTCAGTTCACCGGCGCACCGCTCGGGGTCGAGGGAACACACAACCTCGTCTCGTCGCAGATCTGCTTCAATCCGCAAACGAACGAAGTGATCAGCGTTGCAGCCGGACAGGTTTGCGATCTGACGAAGTATTCGACCGTGCACGGGGTAGTGAACCTTCCTGCAATGATTCTCGTCGGACTAATGACCACGCTGCTCGTGATCGGAATTCGTGAGTCGGCGCGATTCAATAACGCCATCGTCATTCTCAAGATGGCAATCGTATTGCTCGTCATCGGTTTCGGATTCATGTACGTGAACTCCGACAACTGGCATCCCTTCGTTCCGGCGAACACCGGTACGTTTGGACAATACGGATGGTCGGGTATCGTCCGCGGCGCAGCGGTAATCTTCTTCGCGTACATCGGGTTCGACGCAGTATCGACGGCCGCGCAGGAAGCGAAGAATCCACAACGCGACATGCCAATCGGAATGCTTGGCTCGCTGGCAATATGTACGGTCTTGTACATCCTGATGTCGCTCGTGATGACCGGCCTTACCAAGTACACGAACCTGAACGTTCCGCATCCGGTGTTCGTCGCGATCGCAGCAGCAGGTCCGGCGCTCGGCTGGCTCGGGCCGATCATCAACATCGGAGCAATCGCCGGATTGGCGTCAGTCGTGCTCGTCATGTTGATGGCGCAGCCGAGAATTTTCTATTCGATGTCGCGTGATGGTTTGCTTCCGCCGGTGTTTGGTAAGGTCCATCCGAAGTTTCGCACGCCGTACATCACGACGATTCTCACGGGCATTGTCTGCGCGTTGATCGCCGGAGCTTTTCCAATCGCGCTGCTCGGTGAGCTCGTGTCGATCGGTACGCTGCTCGCGTTCGTGATCGTGTCTGCGGGAATCATCGTCCTTCGCAGAACGCATCCCGACATTCCACGACCTTTCCGGACGCCGCTCGTTCCAATCGTTCCGATTCTCGCGATTCTGATCTGCGGCTACATGATGTACAGCTTGCCGGGTGATACGTGGGTTCGGCTGATTGTATGGCTCGTCATCGGACTCATTATTTACTTCCTCTATGGAAAGTCGCACTCGCGAATCGCTTCTTCGAGCGCGAGTGGTTGATCTTCTATCGGTAGCGCCCCAAAGAGTTGAGGCGATAGAGCGCCTCGCGCGGGAGTTTCGCGCGGGGCGCTCTGTTGCAATATCCACTCACATCAACTCAGATGGTGACGGGTGTGGATCCGAGACGGCGCTGGCGCGTCTGCTCGAGAGCCGGGGAATGAAGCCGAAGATCGTCAATCCCACCCCGTGGCCCGAGACATTTCGTTTTCTCCTCGGCAGTGATGTGAAGGATGAGACGGACAAAGGCTCTGCCGCGCTCAAAGACGTCGACCTTCTGATTGTCGTGGATATTGCCGACGTCAAACGACTCGGATCGCTGGCTGATACGGTCCGCTCGCTCAAGATTCCAAAGCTCGTAATCGATCATCACATACCGAGTGATGAGCCGCCTTCGCAGAACATGCTGGCCGATACAACTGCGTGTGCGACAGGTGAGCTGATCTTCGATGTTGCGACAGTTCTGGGAATAGAGATTACGCCGGATATTGCTGCCGGACTTTACGTTGCGATGCTGACCGACACCGGTGGATTTCGATTCGCGAATACGACTGCACGTTGTCTGGCGGTTGCGGGACAGTTGTTGGCGCACGGTGTCGAGCCTGAGGAGATGTATAGGCGGCTATATGCATCGCTTCCTCTTGGCCGCCTGCATCTTTTGCGCGATGCGCTTGGAACGCTCGAGGTAGATCCGGCTTATGGCATCTCGTGGATCTCAGTCGCTGCCGGGGCTGCTGAAGAATACGGATTGCGCTCTGAGGATCTCGAGGGAATCGCAGAACATCCGCGGTCTGTTGGCGGCACGCGCCTCGCTGTGTTCTTTCGGGATCTCGGCCACGGGAAGATCAAAGTTTCATTTCGCAGCACCGGTAAAGTCGACGTGAACGAGTTTGCCAGATTGTTTGGTGGAGGAGGGCACGCACGCGCGGCGGGTGCGCTCATTCCCGGAACACTGGATGAGGTTCGGCATAATGTCATCGCTGCAGCGCGCGAGTTTGTGGGGGCAGTTGAAAAGGCAGGTTAGTCTCGCGATCGCTATTCTCTGGGTTGCGTCGGGATGCAGGCTGCTCGATTTCGACTCGTGCATGTACGAGCTGCGCACAGTCACTGTGGAGGGGCGACTGATCGAGACGTCGGAGATTCTCTACGCCTACGTGAGTGTCGAGGAGCAGCGTGACTACCAGCCCGACAAGTTCATGGTTTGGCGGCTTACGAGTGCGCCGCTCAGGGGACACGTTACGTCCATGACGCTTCGCGATGCGGCTGATGAATCGAAATCGTTATTTGTTTTCCCCGCGTCGAATTTTCAGAACGACATCTCCTCCGGTACGGTGCGACAGAGTGATGGACCGAGTCTCAATGGAATATTCGATGCTATATCCAGCGAGCGCGCGGTGATCGACGTTCGAACCGATATCCCGGGCCGGGCGCAGGTTCGATTCCTTCCACCGCTCACTGTGCATCAGGAGTGGTATCGCCCGAAGTGCGGCTAAAACAGCCATCAGCCGTCAGCCATCAGCAAAACTGACAACTGAAAACTCGCTGATTGCTGTAGCTGACGGCTGATGGCTGTTTTAGCGGCTCAACACGAACGAAAAATCCTGGCGAACAAGCTGAGCGACCGCTTGATCTCCAATCTTTGCCGGCCTGAATCTCATTCGCGGCAATGCACGCCGGACTGATTCGACAAACAGCGTATTGGTCGCGGATATGATTTCCAACGAAGATTCTTCGAATCGTCCACGCTCATTCACAATGAATTGAGCTGTGACGTGTCCCTCGATTCCCGACGAGCGAAGCGCGGCCGGATATTCGGGTGATACAATTCCAATCGGCATTACCTGGGACTCGACCTCGAATGCCTGGAATGCGCGACGTCCTGGAGCGACTGGAGTAGAGCCAGTGTCACCAACGCCTGGTGTCCCGCGCGAGAGAGTAATAAAGTCACCGGCGGTTATCTCCGCCCCTGAAACATCGATCGGTGGCAGCGATGTTGGGATCTCGACGGGGATATCGATGGTGCGCGGTGAAGGGAGCGAGCTTGTTCTCGGTGTTGCGCGCGTCGGAGCAGCTGGCGTTACGGTGTGTGGGGTAACCACTAACGGAAATTTCAGGACTCGCTCGACGGGTTCAGGTGCGGGAGCTCCTGAAGCTGTAGCGTAGACAGCACCGAGGGTGAATGCCGCGTGAAATACGATGCTTACAGTGGTTCCGCGTCGGTCGCGCGAATGTTGATGCTTCGATTCCAGCAATGTGTTGAGCATGGCGCCTCCGTTGTTTGCAATAGTTACTGCAAACAGGACGATGCTCACCAGCGATTTTGACACGATTCACTGACTGCTAATCGTTCCCACTACCCATCTGTAATGGGACGTTAATGTTGCGTTAATAACACAAGCTAGCCGTGCGGTCGGTTGAGGCTTTTCTCTGTCGAGAACCCTTCAGGGTAACGTTTGCGCAGCTTCTCGACGTTCGCACTCGCAATCTCACTCAGCGATACTCCGATTCCCCGAGCACCAACCGCGCAGTACCAGAGGATGTCGCCAATCTCTTTGGCGATTTTATCACGAGTTTCGTCATCGAGCGGATGACCGTGATAGATGATCTTCTTCACGTGATCAGCGATCTCGCCGGACTCTCCGGAAAGGCCGAGCGCGGCACTCGTGAGCAATGACCGCTCGGATTCAGTGCTCGTTGGCGATGCAGTGCGAAGCGCGAGCTCCTGATACTCGTCGAAATCTGCAAACGCCTCCATTCAACCGCCTGGGTTACCGGTAACTTGAATGCTTCCGTACATCCCGAGCTGAAAATGCGGCGGAGCTTTTGGATCGTCGCGAAAAATGCAGATGATTCTGTACTCGCGGCCAGAAAGAAGATTTACGGTCAGCCGCCCCAGCGATTCCGACCGGCTTTGCGAAAGTAACACGCCGAGGCCTTCATCCACCAAATCCCTGGTAGGAGCGTTGGTTCTTCGACGCTCAAGAAACTGCTGCAGCGTAACGCCTCTTTTCAGCAGAGCGATGTTGAACTCGTGCAATACCTTGCCGTCATTGCGAAACACGAAGACGTGAGGGCCAGGCGCGAGCGTTCGCGGGTACACAAACGCGTAATCGTGAGCGACGATCGTATCGACTTTGATCCTCTCGAGAGTAGCGATTGAAGGCGATGGTTTCACCTTCAGGAGAGAATACATCCCCATTTGAAAATGTCTGGGCGCAGTGAGCGTGTCGCGGAATTGGCAATAGATCACGTACTCTCGTCCGCCAGTCAAGGTTGTTGTGAGTCCGGCGGTCGATCGCTTTCCAGTGTCCGCGAACAGGACACCGACATTTCCATCGACCACGTCGGCGATCGGCAACGAATCCTTCATGCGCTGCACGAGCTGATCGATGGTTGCGCCCTGCTTCAGTCGAACGATCACCAATTCGTGGCGTGCTTTGCCAGCGTTTCGGAAGCGAAACGTGGTGGGACCGCTGCGAATCTCAGCGGGGGCGCGGAACGCGTAATCAAGTCCGATAATTTCCACTTCCCGAGGCGCAGCGAACCTTGATGGCCCGCCTGAGTGGTGCGTAACAATGGCTGCAAGAGCGATTACGACGACCAGCTTCATTACTGGCTCCTCCGTTCAACGATCGGATAAGACGTGGATGCTGCCGTACATCCCGAGCTTGTAGT
>DATLDN010000292.1:0-6309 GCA_035525855.1 Gemmatimonadaceae bacterium | reverse complement strand
TCGCGGATCACGCGGATAATCCGCATGATCCGCGTACCCCGCTGTGCCAAACCGCCAATCGTAGCGTCGAAGGCGAGAACTATTCCTCGGCCGCCTCGGACTCCGCTTCGCCGACACCCGGCCGAATTCCAAGGACTGTCTTCACCTTCTCCTCGACTTCGGCAAGCAGAACCGGATTGTCCTTCAGGTACATCTTCGCATTCTCACGACCCTGACCAATTCTCTGAGAACCGTAGCTGTACCACGCGCCGGACTTGTCGATGATGCCAGACTCCGCAGCAATGTCGAGCACCAGTGACGCGTGGCTGATTCCTTCTGCGTACATGATGTCGAACTCAGCCTGCTTGAACGGCGGCGCCACTTTGTTCTTCACGACTTTCACGCGCACGTGCGAACCGATGACGTCTTCCTTCTCCTTCACCGCCGCGATGCGACGAATATCCAGGCGCACTGACGCATAGAACTTGAGGGCCTTGCCACCCGTTGTCGTCTCGGGATTACCGAACATCACACCAATCTTTTCGCGCAGCTGGTTGATGAAGATCACCGACGTCTTCGACCGGGCGATCGCGCCGGTGAGCTTCCTCAACGCCTGGCTCATGAGTCGAGCCTGGAGTCCCATGTGCGAGTCACCCATGTCACCTTCGATCTCAGCCCGTGGTACGAGCGCGGCGACTGAATCGATGACGACTACATCGACTGCTCCCGAACGAACGAGAATTTCGCAAATCTCCATCGCCTGCTCGCCGGTATCCGGCTGAGAAACGAGCAGATTGTCGATATCCACACCGAGCTTCTGCGCATAATCGGTGTCCAGCGCATGCTCAGCATCTATGTAAGCAGCCACACCGCCGGCGCGCTGCGCATTTGCAACAACATGAAGGCACAGAGTGGTCTTTCCGCTCGACTCGGGGCCATAAATCTCGGTCACTCTGCCACGGGGAATCCCGCCCACGCCAATGGCAGCGTCCAGATTGATCGCGCCTGTCGGAATTGCATCAACGCGCACCCGCGAATCGGACCCCATCTTCATGATCGAACCCTTTCCGCAGTTCTTTTCGATCTGCGCGATCGCCAGGTTCAACGCCTTCTTTTTATCCTCACCCATCACCGATACAGCCATTGAATCCACCCTCTCTGTTGACGTTGAACGCCTGGCCCGACCCTCAATTGTCCCGAAAAACACGCCCGGCCGTTACCCGAATAAAATACGAAAGCCGCCTTCTATTCTCAAGACTTATTTCACCAAAAAAGCGTTCTCGACGTGAACTATTTGCGGCTCGCCAGGACCAAAAATCACTCCGATTACATCGAACCGATATGAATCCCCCGCCTCCCGAAATCGCCCGATCCAGTCCCTCGCAGCCTTCGTTAGCTCCCGCTGCTTCCTCCAGTGAACGGCGCCCAATGGACCACCGAAATCCGGAGAAACCCGCGCCTTCACCTCAACGAACGCGACCGTTCGTTCACGGCTCGACGCCCTGAACAGCTCGGCAACAAGATCGATATCACGGTGGCCGCTTCGAAATCGCCGAGCGAGAATTTTCCACCCGCGTGCGACAAGAAACCGTTCGGCGATTGCCTCTCCGCGCTCCCCGAGTATTTGTCTCGCTGCAAGCATGCGCTGAAAGTAGAGCTGTGCACGACCAACGCTGCATCCGAAATGAACGCGCGACATCGATCGATTTCGCTGGCGCCGTCCAGTCGTGAATGGCAGATTCGTCACTCAATGCAAACGCTGCCGGACGATGGTGAGCCTTTCGACGCGATCATCATTGGCGGCGGATTTTACGGCGTCACTCTCGCGCTTGCGTTGAGGAAAAGATTCGGGCGAGTGCTTCTCATCGAAAGAGAGAATGCGCTGTTGAAACGCGCATCATTCGCGAATCAGGCGCGCGTACACAACGGATATCATTACCCGCGCAGCATTCTCACCGCACTTCGCTCCCGGCAGAACTACCGGAGGTTCTGCGATGACTTTCCGACTGCCATCGATAATTCCTTCACGCAGCTTTACGCCATCGCTCGGCGCTTATCGAAAGTGAATGCACAGCAATACGAGCGCTTCTGTCGTCGCATTGGTGCGCGAATCACACCTGCGCCGAAAGACCTCAGAGGATTGTTCGATGATGATCTCATCGAAGCTGTTTTCATTGCAGAAGAATCTGTTTTCGATGCACAGGTCATTGCGCGGAGCCTGACCGAATCGCTCGAGCATGAGCGCGTCCCAATTTCGGTGAGCACACACGTCGATAGAATCGACATGGGATCACCGAACCTGCTGCGGATTCGCAACGTTTCGTCAGGCGAAGAATCGAAGCTACAGGCGCGAAAAGTTTTTAATTGCACCTATTCTTCTACGAACAAGCTTCTCGCAGTGTCCAACACTCCGTTGATGCCGCTCCGGCATGAGCTTGCTGAGCTGGCACTTGTCCAGGTTCCGGATCATCTAAAGAACATTGGCATCACCATTATGGATGGACCATTCTTTTCGATGATGCCATTTCCGCCAGCCGGACTTCACAGTTTCAGCCACGTGCGTTATACCCCTCATCTGACCTGGACTGAAAGCGGTTACGCTCAGACTGCAACGCCTCCTGATCGCACCACGAACTTCACGCACATGCTGCGCGATGCAGTCCGTTACGTTCCATCACTTGCGGGAACGCGTTACGTTCAGTCGCTGTGGGAAACCAAGACGATGCTGCCAAATAGCGAGCACGATGATAGTCGTCCCGCTGTCATCCAGCGGGTTCGCGATGCCGACGTCTGGAGCATTGTCGGGGCAAAGATCGATGGAATCTACGACGCGCTCGAAAGCATCGAAGCACAGTTGGATCCTGTGAGCGCGCCAAAGTCCGCGTGACATTGAATCCCGCACTAAGTGATGTTCGACCCGGTTACGGGGATGTTCTCGTTTCGATCATCGCGCCATTTCATAACGAAGCTGCGATTCTCCCCGCATTCGTCGAGGAAATGTCCGAAGTTTTACGAAGGCATTTCGACCATCACGAGATCATACTCGTCGACGATGGATCGACTGACGGTACGGCCGAGCGTGCTGAGGAAGCGCTCACGAGACTCGATCATCTTCGGCTTGTAAGACTATCGCGTCGATTCGGACTGGACGCAGCGGTGTCCGCCGGGCTCGAGCTGGCGATTGGAGACTGGGTCGTTGTAATGGATCCGAATACGGATCCGCCGAATCTCATTCCGCAACTTGTCGATCGCGCGCGCGAACGCGCCGACATGATTTATGGTGTGCGGGACAAACCGGCGCCCGAGCCGCTGCACATTCGCATCGCGACGAATCTTTTCTACTGGTACGCCCATCGTGTAATGCACCTGCCGCTGCAGCGAAACGCGACGCACCTGCGCGTGATCGGTCGACAGGCTGTAAATGCGATACTGAAGATTCAGAAGCGCGAGCTCTACATGAGAGTGTTGTCGCTTTACATCGGGTTCAAGAGCGAGCCGTTCGCCTATAAGCCTATCGATAGAGGCGGCAGTACTCGCCGCCGCAGCTTTGGCGAGATGGCGAGTCTCGCGATTGCAATAACAACAGAGAATTCGTCTCACCCGCTCCGGTTACTGAGCCTCGTTGCGCTCACAGCAAGTGTGCTCAACGTCATTTACGCCGTGTACGTAATCCTCATCTATTTCTTCAAGAGCCGGGTCGCCGAAGGCTGGGTGACACTCTCCCTGCAAAGTGCGCTTCAATTCTTTCTCATCTCGCTCGTTCTTGCCGTACTTTGCGAATACACCGGACGGATATTCAGCCGCATTGCTGGACGCCCGTCCTTCTACATCATGGACGAGAAGTCGAGCGCCGTGGAGCTTCGCAACGATCGCCGCAATGTCGTCGTCAGCGCCTCCGAAGACAGTCGTCGCTGAGCGCGACGTCCCTGCATACAGAAAGCAGGAATTCCACGAACCCCGCAGGCGCTACTGTGTTTGCGTTTTCGTAATTGATGAAGGGCTTCGATTCGAGCGGCAATTGTCCAGGATGCAGTCGTTGCAGGCAACGGTAGATATCATCGTGGCCGATGGTGGAAGCACTGATGGCTCGACCAATTCCGATAAGCTGGCCCGATCAGGCGTTAGAACGCTGTTAGTGAAGACAGGTCCCGGCCGGTTGAGCGCGCAAATGCGAATGGCATTCGACTATGCGCTCGCCCAGGGATACGAAGGTATTGTTACCGTCGATGGGAATGACAAGGATGACACCTCAGCGGTCCACCGGTTCATCGAAGCACTCGACAAGGGATACGATCACGTTCAAGGATCGAGGTACATCGCCGGTGGCAAAGCAGTGAACACGCCACTGTTGCGGCATTACGCAGTTACGCTGGTGCATGCACCACTCATCAGTTGGGCAGCGGGACTGCGTTATACAGATACAACGAACGGGTTCCGCGCATATAGCCGTCGACTATTGCTCGATCCGCGAGTGGCACCCTTTCGCGACGTGTTTTCCGATTACGAGCTTCATTACTATCTTGCGATTCGCGCTGCGCGACTCGGGTTTCGTTGCTGCGAAGTTCCGGTAACACGTACTTACCCGCGCGAGACACAAACACCGACAAAGATTCGCGGACTTGGCGGCAATCTGCGTGTCATGAAAACTTTGCTCGCTGCAACAACGGGAAAATGGAATCCGACGCTCTGATCGGGAGTAGCGGTTTCGTTGGAAGCAATCTGCTTCGCAACCGGGAATTCGGCACGACATTCAGTTCCACTAACATCGACGAGATTCGCGGAAGAGAATTCCGTACACTAATCTGTGCGGCTCCCGGCGCGGAGAAATGGAAAGCGAATCGGGATCCCGACGGTGATAAAGCCAGCGTGATGCGACTATGGGAGTCACTCCGCGCCGCTCGTGCCGAGAAAGTGATTCTCATCTCGACCGTCGATGTTTATCCGAGACCGGTTGATGTCGATGAGCTTACGCCGATCGATTTCGATGCGGGCACACCGTACGGTCGTCACCGTCTCGAGCTCGAGCGGCTTGTTTCGGAATATTTCAACGCTCTGATAATTCGGCTTCCCGGATTATTTGGGCCCGGTCTCAAGAAGAACGCGCTTTATGATTTGCTTCACGATCACCAGGTTGATGCAATCGATCCGCGCGCGGTCTATCAGTTCTATGACGTGACTCGTCTTGCACGAGACATCGATATTGCTGAAAATGCACAGCTGTCATCGTTGAATGTTGCGACGGAGCCGATTGCTATCGACGTGGTCGCGCACCAGATCTTTGCGAGAATTCTTGCGTTGCCGGATGATAGGATCGCGGCGCGTTATGATATGCGGACGCGTCACGCAGGTTTGTTCGGCGGGAAATTTGGCTATCTGCAATCGGCCGAAGATGTCCTTCAGGATATGAAAGCATGGGTCGCGACTACAATGGCACCCCCGGAATGAAGCTCGCGATATCCAATCTTGCGTGGGACAGCAAACACGACGCTGCGGTGGCAGCACTGATGCAATCCCGCGGAATCAGGGGAGTCGAAATCGCTCCGACAAAAATCTGGGCTGACCCACTCGAGGCGCCCGAGAGCGAGATCGATGATTACAGACAATTCTGGAAAGGTTTTGGAATCGAGATTGTGTCGCTCCAATCTCTGCTTTACGGTCGGCCGGATCTGAAATTGTTCGGGAGCAAGGACGAGCGAGCAGAATTGCTGGACTATTTGAAAAGAATGATCGACCTCGCAGCCCGGCTTGGCCCGAATGGAATTGGAATGGTCTTCGGTTCGCCGAAGAATCGGCTGAAGGGAAATCTGAGCGATGATGAGGCGATGGAAACCGCCGTTCCGTTGTTTCGTTCGCTTGGCCAGCACGCGGCTTTTCACGATGTCACGTTTTGTATTGAGCCCAACGCAGCGGAAAACGGATGCGATTGGATCAAAACATCTTCAGAAGGCGTTGCACTCGTGAAGACGGTCGATAGCAAAGGCTTTCGTTTGCATCTCGATGCTGCAGCGATGTCGCTCGAGCGCGAGAATCCAAAGTCTGCGATCGGGGATGCTGCAGACGTGTTGCACTCATTTCATGTGAGTGAGCGAAACCTGGCACCAATCAGCACATCCAGCAGTTCGGATCACGCGGCCTTTGCAGACGCTCTGCGAAATGTGAACTTCTCCGGATGGGCGTCGATCGAGATGATTCCGGAGGCGTATTCGCTCGAGGTTATCGAGGGCGCTCTTAACACGGTTGCTAAAACCTACGGATGAAGTCACCTCTCCTTTAGCCGTCGTGTAGTGAAGGATCTGATAGGTAGCCGGTGAGGCGGTGAGGCGGTGAGAA
>DATLDN010000285.1:0-38578 GCA_035525855.1 Gemmatimonadaceae bacterium | reverse complement strand
CCGATAATGCGCTCGTAAAGCTGCGCCACGTTTTTGGAATTACCGCGCTGCTCGCACTCGCTGCGTGCAGTGGTAAGCGTGACGCAAAGCGTCAAGTCATAGGCTACATACAAGTTTCGTCGTCAGCCGCGCTCGATGATGCCCGTGATGGATTCTTCAAGGCGCTGCACGACTCCGGGTACGTTCGCGACTCGACAATTACCATCCTCGAGCGAAATGCTCAGGGTGATATTCCCGCTCTGTCGCTGATCGTCAACGAGTTTCTGCAGCAGAATGTCACGCAGGTCGCCTCGATTTCGTCTGTTGCGACACAGGCGGCAATCAAAACTATTACAGACCGGCCGGTAATCTTCGGCGCCGTCGCGAATCCCTACGTCATTGGCGCGGGCACTTCTCCAACGAGTCATCGTCCAAACGTTACAGGCGCTGAGATCCCGCTGCCTGTCGACTCTGCGATCGTTCTGGCTCACGAAGCGTTTCCATTGGTAAAGGCCTGGGGAACGCTATTCGATCCGTCTGATCCGTTCGCCGAGTTTTATCTCGAGAAGATCAAGCACGCAGCGAAAGACATCGGGGTTAATCTGATCACCGTAGCGTGCACATCCCCCGGTGACATTCCCGCGGGGATTCAAGCGTTGAAGTCGGAAGGTGCGGGCGGTGTAGTTCAAATCCCGAGTGTCATGATTGGTGGCGCATACGCAGCGGTCGTGAAGTCGTCCCGGCAGGCGAACCTTCCGCTCATCTCGACATCGACGAGTAACAAGGACGCCCCGATCGCGCTCGGGCTCAGCTTTTACCAGAACGGTTACGACATGGGCGTAATCATGATTCGCGTGTTACGTGGAGAAAGTCCGGCGAATATTCCATTTCATATTGGAACTCGGCGTGATCTCGTCGTGGACCTGAATGCAGCGCGTGCCTTTGGCGTTACGATTCCGCCCGCGATTGTAAATCGAGCTGACAAGGTGCTCGGCGGTAGCGGACCGGGAGCGCAGACGTCTGCGCAGAGAAATGCGATTCAGGCTCCGGTACGGCGCGGAAACAATCCATTTGAGTTCTGGCTTGTTGCAATTACTCAGGGGCTCGCGTTCGCCGCGCTCGCATGGGGAGTCTATGCGTCGTCTCGCGTGCTGCGCTTTGCCGACATTACACCAGATGGCAGCTTTACTCTGGGTGCAGCGGTAGCGGCGTCATTGATAGTAAAGGGGACAGATCCGCTTCTCGCAACTTTCATTGCGATTCTCGCAGGCATGATTGCCGGGTACATCACCGGCCTCCTGCATACGCGGTTCGGAATCAAGGATCTGCTTGCCGGTATTCTTGTAATGACGGCGTTGTACTCGGTAAATCTGCATGTCATGGGAAAGTCGAACGTGTCCCTTCTCGACATTCGAACCCTGGTAAACGACGTTCACCGCGTCATTCCTCCGTCGGTGAACTGGTCGGATGACATCTCGCTGGGGATTCTTTTCCTGTTCATCGCAATTGTGCTCGGTGGATTGCTGACGTGGTATCTCCGAACTGATTTCGGAATGGCGATGCGCGCTGTCGGTGATAATCCCGCGATGATTGTTGCGCAGGGAGTCGACCGACGCCGCATGATCGAGCTTGGGCTTGCACTCGCAAACGGTCTTGTCGCGCTCTCGGGTGCACTGATTGCGCAACAGCAGGGATTTGCGGACATCAACATGGGAGTTGGAACTCTCGTCGCGGATATGGCGGCGGTGATCATGGGTGAGACGTTGCTATTCAACAAACGAGGGCTCGGCATAACCATCACGATGGTTGCAGCGGGAGCAATTGTATTTCGACTGATGGTCGCGCTTGCATTGCGCGCCGGTCTCAATCCGGTCGATCTCAAGCTTGCGACGGCAGCTTTCGTTCTCGCCGCACTCGCGCTGCCGAAGCTGCGGTTCAGTAGAGGCGCAGTCGGGATGGCGCAATGATAGAGATCGAGAAACTCGACAAAACTTTTACGCAGCCCGGCGGTGATCGTGTGCCTGCGTTGCGATCTGTCGATCTCACTATTCCGACTGGTCAGTTCATAACCGTGATCGGAACTAACGGCTCAGGCAAATCGACTTTGCTCAATGCTATCGCGGGGACGTTTCTCCCGGATGGCGGCTCGATTCGAATTGCGGACGTCGACGTTTCAAAACAACCCGAGTTTCGTCGCGCCGCTTTGATTGGCCGGGTGTTTCAGGATCCATTCAAGGGAACGTGTCCGACAATGAGCGTCGCCGAGAATCTTCGGATGGCCGAGCTTCGAGGTGAACGGCGTGGACTGCGGCTCGGATTGAACAAGAAAGCGCTCGACCGTTACCACGCGCTTTTGAAAGGTTTGGGCATGCGCCTCGAGAGTCGGCTGAAGGCGAGTATGGGGACGCTTTCGGGCGGACAGCGCCAGGCAGTAACGCTTCTCATGAGCACTTTGAAACGGCCGCAGCTCCTTCTGCTCGATGAGCACACTGCAGCTCTCGATCCTCGTGCGGCCGAGCAGGTGATCAATGTCACGAATCAGGTTGTGCGCGAGCATTCCCTGACGACGATGATGGTCACGCACAGTATGGAGCAGGCACTCGAGCAGGGTGACCGGACGATCATGATGCATCGCGGAGAAATCCTTGCCGACCTTTTCGGGAAGGAGAGGGAAGGTCTGGATGTAAATGATCTCTTGAAGCGTTTTGCTGAATTGCGGTATACGGTCGAGTTTGCGGCTGTAGCGCGACCGCCCGGCTAACCGCTGACTAACTGCACTGCTGACTGCTGACTAACTGCACTGCTGACTGCTGACTAACAGCACTGCTGACTGCTGACTAACAGCACTGCTGATTGCTGACCACTGCGGACTCGCGCAGCATACCTCGAACGGCGTCCGGACTCGTCATTGAACCGCAGTTAGTCAGTAGTCAGTAGTGCAGTTTGGTTGTCGCTCAAACCAGATCGCCCTACAGAATGTCTGAATCTCCATCACTGGATGGAGAGACCATGAAACGATCGATTGCGTTAGTCCTAGCGCTCGCGGCCCAGACCGCAACAGCTCAGGAAGCGAAGCGCCCCGAAGTATTGATCCTCGGCGTCTATCATATGGCGAGCCCGGGACGTGACGTCTTCAACTCGAAAGTTGACGATGTGCTTGCCCCCAAACGCCAGCAGGAAATTGCAGAGCTTGCACGGGTGCTCGAGAAGTTCAAGCCGACCAAGGTCGCTGTCGAATGGCAGGGGCAGTCGCGATTGGACGACCGTTTCAAAAAGTATGTCGCAGGCCAATATGTCCTAACGGCGAATGAGGTAGACCAGATAGGCCTTCGTGTCGCTAAGGATCTTGGACTTGAGACCGTGTATGCCGTCGACATCGATGGCGAGTTTCCCTGGCTCGGACTGGTGAATTACGCGAAAGCAAATGGACAGGGAACGCAGCTCGATTCGCTCCTGGCTGAGATTGGTACGATGGTGAAGAATCAGAACGAATTCCTGAGCCAACACAGCGTTCTCGAGACACTTCGCTACATGAATGCTGATTCGAAAGTCACTGAAGACGTCGGTTATTACTATCGAGAAGCCCGATACGGAGAGAATGGCGATTATGCGGGCCCTGACCTCCTCGCCGAGTGGTTCAAGCGAAACGTGCGGATCTACAACAACATCATGAAGCTTCAGAAAAGTCCCGACGAGCGAATACTCGTGATTTACGGCTCGGGTCACCTCGGCTGGCTTCGCAACATGGTTGCTTCGAATCCGGCGCTTCGACTTCGGAAGCTGGAGGAATTCGTCGGTCGATAGGCTTCCGGTGTTGTGGGTTTCCGACTGGCTCGTCTGTAAAGGAGTACCCAGTGCAGGACATGGTGATGCCGGCAGAGAAGAGCTCCACGTGATTTTACCAAAACTGTTTCGTGTATTTGGCCGCCAGCAGCGTGCGGTGCACGCTGCTGCGCCCGTGACGACCGGCGTTTCGCAGATGATTGCGGAAATGAAGGCCGAAGATCTGCGGCGCGAGCTCGCGAAGCCAATCGAATCGCTTCCGCCGCATGAAGAGCGGCAGCAAACGGCGTATTGGAGGTTATGGCGAACGATTCGGTCGTCGGCGCTGAGCACAATTCCTCCGGCGCAGCTCGACGGTTACGTCCCCGAACATGTTTCGCTCGCGATGAGCGTAGTGGGTGAGTTCGATTCAGTGCGTGAGAAACGCGATGTCTCCGGGGATTCATTATATCGCTCTGTTGCTTTGCTGCCTTACCCGAAGGATGTCATCAAACGTTGCTGCGAATTCCTGATTCAGCTCGCCGACAGGGGCGCTCCATCATTCAATGCTGATCACGCGCTGCTTGCCGATGAGCGCGATTCGCTTGGGCTCGCTCTTTTTTCGCTCGACTATTTCGTCGAATCAGAGGCAAATGAGTTGAGTGGAAGTTCGCGCGCGAACGTCGTGAAGCCTCAGCCGGGTGACGCGATCGCGCGTCGTGGAACTGATGAGCCCGAGGCTGTGGACCAGGTGATCGGGGTTGGTGAGAACAACGAGTGGATGGTGATGACTAAATCGGGCGCGTCAATGCAAGTGACGCAAAGTGCGAGCGGTAGCTATTGGGAAGAAGTCACGGTAGTAGCGCCCGGTCGCGCCGCGTGGTTGACGTTTACGCCTCCACTGGGAATACCAAGTCTCGATTCGTAATCGCCTCAGCTCACGACGTCACGACGGAACAACGAATTCGGCTGTGGTACGAGGGAGAACTGTGTACACGCGGCCAATGAACAAGCTGAGCTCACTCATGTAATTCCGAAGGAATTCAGCAGTCGTATCATTTGCCACTTCGCCTTCATCGGTGAACATGTCCTTCTCGTATTGTATGTAAGCTTCGGGGGAGTTCATCTGAGGCGAGTTACAAAAGCTGAGAATGCTTCTTAGATGTTGCTGTCCCACCGCGGTCCCGATTTTTCCAGGTGAAGTTCCAATTACGGCGGACGGCTTTCGCGTGAATGAATTCTTACCCCAGGGGCGGCTTCCCCAATCGATCGCATTCTTCAGTGCGCCCGGAATCGACCGATTGTACTCCGGCGTGACGAACAGGAATGCATCTACTCGATCGAGCGAATCCTTGAACGTTCTCGCCGGCGGCGGAAAGTCTGCATCGTAATCGTAGCTGTAAAGCGGAAGATCACCGAATGAGATCTCTGTAAACTCGAGATTTTTCGGTGCGAGGCGAATCAGTGCTTGTGAGAGCTTGCGATTGATCGAGCCTTTAGCGAGACTGCCGACGAAGTAGCCAACCCTGAACGTTGTCATCGAAGTTCCGTGGCAAGTGTTGCTTCGTCAAAGCGCAACTAGCATACCCACTAACCAACATTGGTCTCCTCAAAGCATTTCGACCGCGAGTATTACCAGCGCTACTATCATCGCGCCGACACAGCGATAATGACGCGCGACATGCAGCGGAGAGAGGTTGCGTTCGTCATTGCGTTTTGCCGGCACATCCGGCTCGACGTCGATCGCTTCGCCGATGTGGGAGCAGGTACGGGATGGTGGGCGGGGGAATTCTCGAAGCAGTATCCTCGCTGCAAAAACATCGAGACGTTCGATAGCAGTGTGGATGCATGCGACGTGTATGGTCATCGAAACGTTCCACTCGAGAAGCTCAAACGTCCGCGCGCCGACCTGGTCATTTGTCGTGATGTCTTACGCTACATCTCCGATTCGGACATCGAGACTGCGATCGTGCGATTGGCAGACAAATGCCGCGGAGTGCTTTTCCTGCAGGTAATGACGTCGGACGACGACATCGACGAAGAAGCGAGCGATATGGAGGGATGGTTTCGCACTTCGAGCTGGTATCGGCGTGCTCTTAAGCGAGTCGAGTTTCGTGATTGCGGGATGGGCTTATTTGTCTCTCACCGGTTCAAGGATTTCGATCCGTTCGCTTTGGAAACGCGGTGATCGGCTCACACCTCACCTTACTGCGTCGGAACATTCCGCCGGCTCAACGTTGACAGTTGTCAACGTCGAGACGGCAGAGAATCGGGCCAAATCAGATCAAAGCCGCCAACTCCCCTAGGCTCGCTGAGCCAGCTTGCGAGAGTGCCAAACCATTACCAGCGCAACGATGTAGAGCCCGATCCGAACTCCATTTACAAATCCCGCAGCGAAATCTCCCGTGGGGCGGATAAACCAGCTGGCGCCTGCCGCCAGAATGAGAGCAACCATTGCAGCTCGAAACGCCGTCTTTGAATTCTCAATTTTTCTCCGCAACATCGAAATTTCCTCGGTAGGGTTAATCTTTCAATCGGTACCACGCGAATACTGCGTATTTCACAACGATGAACGTCAACGCGATGCCCAACAGATCCCAGTGGATGACATGCTCGGTTAGATACCGGTATAGCCACAGGAGTATCGCAACGATTCCAGTCGCGATTCCGGCAGTGCTGGTCGAGCGAAGGCGGTGCGTGAGGAATCGCTCATCCACAAATTCGGGAAGTTTGATCATCGCTTGTGCTCTATCTTGAAAATGTCATCCGTCGAAACTTTGAAAATCCGCGCAAAAGTGAGCGCCAGCATCAAGCTCGGCACGTAACGCCCGCGCTCGATGGAGTTGATGCTCTGCCGGGAGACGCCGACCTGATCGGCGAGATCCTGCTGAGTCCAACCCTTCGCTTCACGGAGCTCTTTCACACGATTTTTTATTGTCTCGGCCATGTCAAGCTAGCTTTCCATGAATTATGCTATCGGAATATGCGGATGTCAAGTCCGCTTGTCACGTAAAATAGCTTTTTTCTGGCTGTGTAACCCGACACGAATCCTGCTCGTAGATAATTTTATGAAATTATTCGTGCCTGCTGTTCTTCTTGTCGTCGCTGCATGCGCTCCGCTCGCGAAGACGGATCAGCCAATTGTCCCGCTCGTAGATTATCACGAGCACCTGGTGAGCGCGCCCTTTGCTCCGATCGTAAAAGCGCCTGAGAGAAATGGTGCTGCGCTGGTTCGCGAGCTCGACCAGGCGGGAATCGAGCGCGCTCTCGTTCTCTCTGTTGGCTACAGCTACGCCGACGAGCGAAAAAAATTAAATGATCCTGACCGGCTCACACGCGAAGAAAACGATTGGACGTCAGCCGAAGTTGTGAAAAACGCCCCGCGCCTGGTTGGCTTCTGCAGCGCGAATCCTTTGCGCGACGCTGCGCTTGCCGAGCTCGAGCGATGCCTGCATCTGCCGGGAATGAAAGGCATCAAGCTTCATTTCGGAAACGCCGGGGTGAGCCTTCGTATCGCCGATCATCTTGCGCGAATACAGCAAGTGTTCTCCCTCGCGGAGCGGCTTCGTGTTCCCGTGCTCGTGCACATGCGCGCTCGTGGCGGGACGAACTACGGAGCTGAGGATGCCCGACTTTTTATCGAAAAGGTCATTCCAAAAAGTCCTGACATCGACATCATCGTCGCGCATTTCGGTGGCGCGGGCCCGGGCTATCCTGATCAGGCCGATTCCGTAATGGCCGAGTTTGGGGCGGCGGGGCTGGCGCATGATGCGCGATTACGTCACGTCTACTTCGATGTGGCGACAATCGTTACACAGGAATCAACTCCGGCAGACGGAGCACTGGTTGCGAAACGCATACGCGAGGTTGGTGCAGACCATGTTCTCTACGGGTCCGATCTTAGTCCGCCGGGTGGGTCCATTCACGCCGGATGGGAAATTTTTCGGAGCCACGTTCCACTGACGCAACCCGAGCTCAAAAAAATTGCGGGGACTCGCCTGAGTTTTATGCGGTAGCTATTGCGCTGTGCCATCCACCAGACGTCGCTGATTGCGGAGCTGATCCACACGCCACATCAGCCAGCTGCTCTTCGACTTTATCCATGTCTCACGTTGAGTGACCCACGTCTCTACATGATGCACCTGATTGTCCGGACGCAACGCCATGCGATCGAGATGTTGACTGACGATTGCGATCGCAGTGTCACCGACAAGCGTCAGGCTGTCGATCGTAAAGGTCAGCTCATTCCATTTTTTTATTCCGTTCATTAGACCGATGGTGTATTGCTCCATTCCCGCGCGATCGCGCGCGGTGCCGTCCGCAGCGACGGTGTGAAAGTCCGGTGCGCGTAACGCCATCACGCCCGGCACATCATAGCGCCTGAACGCATCGGCGTTGACTTGATATAATCGGGCCAGCTCGGTGCGAACCTGTTCGACTGACGAGGTCGTTGCGCTTCCACGTGAACCTTGCGCTGTCGCGCATGCGACGGCGCCGCATCCAACGGCCAGCACCATCATGAATATTTTCTTCATACCCATTTAGAATCAGCGATCGGAAATTTCGTTCTCGAGGAGCTCCTGAAACCCGCGTCTCGACGATTCGTAGACCTACGAATGATGAGATGCGCGCTGATTTTTGTTGCTTCGGTGATTGCGACCCGCGCAGTCATTGCACAACCCCCAACACCCCGCGCGCGACTTGTCTCCCCCAGGAACCTTCACGGAACTTCCGGACGAGCGTTTTATCTCAGCTGCAACCCCGACGCCGTCCATAAAACAATCACGTAACAGGGCTGCCCGGTGCGCGAAAACGCCATGAAATCCCCAGGCACAAGGTTTGGCGGATACACTTCGATCGCGCCAATATCGGACGGATGATAGTACTCGTCGGGACTGTCGATAGTGTTGAGCCACAGAACGTTGTCGACATAGTATCGTACGCATCCGGTCGATCCACCGGCGATGGTCGGCCGGCCACTGACGATATCCTTCCCATTGTATAATCGAGTGAAGTGAAGGTAGGGAACACTGCGCAGCAAATCGTTCACACGGACGGGAACCCGCCGTGCGATTTCCTCGGGTGTAATAAACCTCCCCTCTCCCCGATGGCGGCGTGCAGAAAACCCATTTCGCTCGAGCGCCTGATTTCGCAGCGCAGAGATCTCGATCGTTTTCAAGATCGGGACGAACTTCGCAAGCTTGAGATTCACATCCACGGCGCCGCTTTGCTTCAAATCCACGGTCGTTTGCGCGGGCTCAAAACCAAGTTTGCGAACTGTAATTGTTCGTGTTCCGGCGCGCGCGCCTGAAATCTGGAATGTGCCATCACTGGAAGTGATCGCGGTCAAACGGTCCTGCTCGATCTGCACTTGCGCACCCTCGACGGGTTTGTTGCTCGCATCAGTAACTCGCCCCTTAACTAGCGCGCCGCCGTTCTTCGTCGTTACTGCAGCGGGCGGCGTGTCCGTCCGAGGAGAAGGTGAAGCCGACACGGCAGCCGCTGTCGCCGATGCCGGAAGGTGAAGCGCCAGGATTGCAATTCCCGATGACAGATCGACCTTTACGCTTGCCGTAGTATCCGCACCGCGAGCTGCAATGATGCCCGCAGTTAAATCATTGGGAAGTCCGCAAAGGCGGAACATACCCTCAGGTGTTACCTGCGCATTTCGTCTTTCCTGAACGACCTTCACTCCTTTTTGCGAGACCTGGAGACCAGACCACGTGGTAGTGACAGTCGCGCCCGCGGACGGATCGCCGCTGTCTGCATCGAACACTGTGCCGAGTACCGCAGCCGGCCCGCGAGCGATCTCGTTAGCCGAGCATTTCGCGGAGATGATGGTTTTTGGGCTTGGCGTGGAGATCAACATCGCAAGTCGCTCGAGCGGTGCGAGCTTTTTGGGCGCCGTGACTATTACCACGCCCAGGGTGTCAAGCAACGGATGACGTACTCGCAGGCGGTGCTCGCCAGGAATTATGCTGTCGATTGCAAAACGTCCGAGCGAATCGGTCGTTGTGGATTGCATGGTCCCGTCGACAATGACAGTAGCGTTGCGGAGGTATCCGCCTCGGATGCTGTCGATGGCAACGCCGGCAATGACGGCGAATTCCGGTTCGGCTTGCGCCGCTTGAGCGGCGGCGACGCACGGAGAGACGCTGAGTGCGCAGGCGGAGGCGAGAGTTGCGAGATGGAGTCTCAATGGCGCTTCTGTAAGCGGAAAAATTACCTCATATGGATATGCACGGGCACGGCTTCATGCAACGCCGATTTGACCAAACTGAGTGGTTTGAATTGCGGAATTTCCAGAAGCACCAACTTCTTATGCTGCGGCGCCGATCTCTGTCTCGATTTTGCCGCACAAAAGTTCAAGCCTGTTCTCCAGATTCGAGTCGTCATCACTCGCTTGCCGAACGACGTTCCACAGCGCCTTCAACATTTCCATCAACCGTCCGCGATCGTCGACGAGAACTTCTCGGCGGGTCTGCATTCTGCGGACTAATTCGAGCTCGTGCTGAACGAGCTGCCGGAGCTCCACCGCCTCCTGTGAACTTGCGCCTGCGCCTTCAAGCGACTGAAGGCGCACAGTCAAACGTGATTCCTCTTCCGGTCCAGCTTCGCGCGATACTCTCTGCAGCTCGAGGTCGCGCTCATTAATCGTGCGAACCAACAGCTCGGCCGTTGATGTCGTTCTTAACGCAAGATTTCCATCGCCAGGAGCGACGAGCGCGATAGTCGCTCTGATTGCTCGCAAATAATCCGACGGGGTATCGCCCTCAGGTGCGCGGACCTTTCCGGACGCAGGAGCGAGCAGGCGTTTTACGCGAGCATCTTCCCAGCGCGGAGACGTCAATGTTGCGCCGAGGAGGACGTGCAGTGATCGATCGATGGGAAGGCCTGCCCGTCGCGCCCAAAGCAATCCTATGATTACCGCGATTGCCGCAACCGCGAGGAGTGCCCACTCGGCAACATCCACCCACATGCCGCTGTCAGGCATCGCGGGCACGTTGACGCCTTCGCGCACAAGAATCAGCAGAAAAAGAGCGGGAACCGACGCGCTGATCACGATGCGAATCGCTTTCGACATTCGAGGAAGCCGGCCCCACACATCATTGGGCCGGCGAAGCGAATACGGCCACCACATCGTCCACCATGCGGGAGGAAATGCCGCCGCCTGCGCGATATCGCTGAAGTGCATCTCGCCACCCACAGTGTTATAGACGTGTAGCGTGAGTCCGATCGGCGCGATCACAGCAGCCACCAACAGAAGTATGCGTTCGCTCGCTGAATGAGCTCCGAAGAATGCGAACCCGACAAATGCGGCCGTCCACAACAAGGCGTAGGGTGCGAAGCTCCGAATGTCGCGAACCACATCCGGCATGCGATCGATATTGACCAGACTCTCCAGCGCAGCTTTTAGAGCAGTCACGTTCGTCCAGCGATCCTCGCGCTCACGCGCAAGGCATTTGTGAACGATTGCAGAAAGAGTAGCCGGGATGGACGACTCGATCTGGTCAGCGGGTGTCGCGTCGTCGACAAGTCTTCGATAGATCGTCGAGCTCGTCGTCGATTCGCCAAACGGCGGACGCCCTGTGAGCATGAGATACACAACACTGCCGAGTGAATAGATGTCGCTCCTCTCGTCGATGTCGGGCGCCCCGGAAAGTTGCTCGGGTGACATGAAAACGGGCGTCCCCATTATCGCTCCCGTAGCTGTGAGACTCTCCGCAAGTCCAGTCATTTTCGAAATGCCAAAATCCGCGAGGATAGCACGCCCTGATTCAGCGTCGAGCAGAATGTTCGCGGGCTTGATATCGCGATGAATGACTCCGTTTTTGTGCGCCGTCTCCAGCGCGGCTACAACCTCGAGAAAAATCCGGTGTGCCTCGCCCCATTGCAGCACGCCTTCTCTCTGAATTCTTTCAGCGAGAGTTTCTCCTCGCACGTAGCTCATCACGAAGTACCAGAGATTGTCGATCTCTCCGAAACTGTGAAGGCTGAGAATTCCGGGATGTGAAAGTCGCGCCGCAATGCGCGCTTCCCGGCGAAATCGCTCGCGGTGACCCTCTGCGATCGCGAGGTCGGGGCGCAGCACTTTGATCGCGACGAATCTCTCGAGCGCCCGTTCCTTCGCGAGATAGACCGTGCCCATTCCACCGCGGCCGAGCTGGCGAACGATCTCGTATTGATGACCGAGCACTTTTTCGAGAGCGCTTCGGAGTGTGGCCTCCTGTTCCGCTACGAGTGATCCAGCGGCTGAGGCAATTGCTGCGCGAGCTTCGGGGATTGTGTCGGCGGCGGTGGCTGCAGCGAGGAGAGATTCCACTTCTCCTTTCAAATATTCGTCATCTGCACACGCCGAGCTCACAAAGGCGTTTCGCTCATGCACAGGTACTTCCAGCGCCTGCACGAAAATCGATTTTATCTGATGCCAGTGGTCGACGCTCATGCAACACTCAGCTCGCGCCGAAGCCATGCGCGAGCAACCGCCCATTCGCGTTTCACCGTTGCCGGTGAGATTCCAAGCGCATCTGCCGTCTCGTCAATGTTGAGGCCGGTGAAATAACGCAACTCTACAATGCGAGCCTGGTCAGGATCGATCGCCTCGAGTTTCTGAAGTGCGTCGTTCAAGTCGAGCACATCGACGCCGGGAGTCTCCACCGGATCTGAAAAATTATCCAGAGTTATCGGCCGCTCGCCGCCGCCACGTTTTGCCGAGCTGCGTGCGCGAGCATGGTCAACGAGTATTCTGCGCATCGCTTGTCCTGCAACGCCGAAGAACTGCGCGCGGTTCTGCCATATCGCATGGCTTTGTTCGGCGAGCTTCAGATACACCTCGTTGATCAACGCGGTGGGCTGAAGCGTGTGGCCGGGATCTTCATTGCGCATCGCACGTTCGGCGACACGGTGCAGCTCGTCGTACACGAGCGGGATGAGCTGATCTGCGGCGGAGCGATCCCCGTGACCCCATGCGGCCAGGAGACGCGTCAAATCCGGGTCTGAGAGCTTCGCGCCTTCCGCCACTGTGCCTCCTCGCTTGGGGAGCGACGATACCCGCTTTAGTGGAATGAGTCAACGCGGCTGAGCCGATTTCGGCGGGATTTCCGCGTCAGTTATTGAGACTAACATGGAGCCCAATTGTCGACACCGCTTGCTTTACCCGCCCCGGAATACATTCCGTTCGGAAATGTCGAAGCACGCAACGGAATCCAGGCAAGTATCGAGATCCCCCTTTTGATCCGCGCGCTCAGGCTCTATCCGACGCCTCGCATCCTTGAAGTTGGCTGCGGGAGAGGGGTGGCTTTACCGGTTCTCGCGGCCCGGCTTGGCCCGCACGAGCTCGTAGGTATCGACATCGATCCGAAGCTCGTCGCACTCGCCAACGAGCGAGTGAGGTTCGAGAGAGTCGATGCGACAATTCTCGAGGCGGACGTTCGCAATCTTCCATTTGATGCCGGGACGTTCGATCTCGTTATCGATTTCGGGACGTGCTATCACGTCAGCGGAGGAATGGACGGCGCGCGCAAAGCGTTGAAGGAAATAGCGCGAGTGTTGAGCCCGCGCGGACTTTTCGTTCACGAGACGAGGATTGCACAGAGGCTGGCGCATCCGATCCGGTCATTTGGACGAAAGCTCCCGTGGAATGACGTATCGGAGCTCGTCCCTGAGCGAAAAGCCGGATTGTGGGGTGCCCGCCGGAAAATGACGGGCACTTTGAGCTGAACTTCTAGCCGCAGCTCCGCACGATACAAATAAGGCTCGGGCTCTTCCGAGATCCCTTTGGCTTCGGTTCGGGCGCGGATGGCGCTGAGGGTGTGGGAGCTGCCGCGGGTGGTGCTGGTGGCGGAGAAGGCGGCGGCGACGGTGGCGGCGCTGGCGGTGGCGGGGCTGGTGGTGGCGGCGGTGGCGGCGGTGGTGGTGGCGGCGGCGGTGGTGGCGGCGGCGGTGGCGCGGCGGCGGCCGGCATCGAGACAGCGTCGCTAAATGACGACCACCCAGCCTGTCCGTAGATGTTGTAGTACCGAACGCGTCCTTTCACAAGTTCGCCGGGATTGAATGCAATCGAGGATGTTTGCGTTGCTCCTGGTCCGGCGACTCGCTCGGTATTTCTGTAGACAAATGAGCTACTTCCCGCTGCCTGCACCCAGAACTCAACTTCGGCTGCCCACGCCGAGGTGGTGTTCGTCCATTGCAGCTGAGCGCGTCCGGCCGACGGACTCACCGCTCTGGCACCAGTCGGTACGTCTGTCAATGGATTGACATACGTATGTCCCGACATGGTCAGACTGCCATCTGCACTCATGAGTGGGAAACGCGAGTTATCCCACGGACCATAGCTCCAATAGTCGACTTCGATAATTCGCGGATCATTCAAGAGCAGACCCATCGCCTGTTTCAAATGCTCCTGATACTCCGCCTCTGATTCCCGCCAGCCATTAAACCCGAACGCGCCGAGGACCATGGGCGCGCCGTGAGCGACGGACCATGAAGCTTCCTGGTTTACGCGACTCCACCAGGGACCTACCTCTCCCGGCCAGAACAAAATCCCGAAATCGTGGAACCGCCATTCATTCACCGGCGGCGGAGATCCGTAGCGCTGGACGTATGCGTTATAGAACCGATCCATGTAACCGATCGAGTGGTTTTCGTACCAGCACGGAGTGACGACGTCGTCGGGCAGCGGACAGCAGTGGTAATTCGGTTCGGCTACTCCGGCGGGTGACAGTCGAGCTGTCGGGTCTACGTTGCGGATTGCCTGAACGAACTCGTGGTAGACGGCTGCGTAGTCAGACGGCGTAATGCAGTACTGGTCGGGCTCATCGCCATTGATATAAAGACGCCCAGGGTTGGCTCGCGCGAAGTCAATGACGTCCTGATGCACTTCGAATGCGGCGTACTGCCGGTTTTGCCGTCTGTCGACTGCGAAAATCTGGGGCTGGATTGGACCTGAACGATAAGTGTCGGACCAGGCGACGAAGAACTTATCAAACGAGACGCTAGCGTCGCGGGCGAGGCGGGGAAGTTTGGGTTCTGTCGGTTGTGGTTGATCGACGCACGCGGACGCGATCAGTCCTGCAAATGCTGCAGGGGTGATCGCGGATCGAATGCAATTCGACCACAATAATTTCAGCTGACGCATACCTACCTACTGACCTGAGTGTACTGAAATCACGTACCACGGTCACCATGACCTGTGAGTGAGCGCGCCCAACGTAATAGCGGGGACTGAACTTTCCAACAACGGATTGTGGACTAACATGTGGATGACGCCGCCAGCAGGTCTTACGTCACTGCGACGAACGGCCGTAGATCACTCGGTCAGTATTGGAAACTCACGGGGCCAAATGCCTGATTTGCGTTCCCTGCGATGTCATACACTCCTTCCGAAACACTCGAAACCGCCGACGTAACTTTTGCTTCCATTCGCGTGTCGACGATTGTATTTCGATTGTAGAGTGCGTCGCCGCCGGCGAATTCTTCGCTGACTATATAGTAGATGCCGTGTGCGGAAACGGTGAAGGGTGCGGGAATGAGCGGGCCGTATTTGAAAGGTCCATCTGCGGGACTATTCATGTCGACGATCGCATGGCCGCGCTCGAGATTCATCGCAGCGTCGATGAGACGCAGCTCATGAACGCCAGCGAGTCCCGCCCCAAACGCTCGGCCAAGAGTTTGAATGGTAAATTCCTCGGCGCCGACTTCGATCGCCATTCCATAAAAACCATTCAGTCCGGGCTTTACTGATCCGGGCGTGAAGCTGTTGACGAAAGCGCCATGCGGCCAAGCGGGAGTTGCGCTTGCTTCATTTGACGGAGCCGTTTCAAAACCATCTTCGCTCAGCGCGGTGACACGATAGAAGTACGTCCGTCCATTCACGACCGTGTCCGTGAATGGAATTTGATTGGTGTGAATCACGCGTTGGAGCGGATAGTCTGCAGGGACGGTCCCGCTCGTGTCGCCGCGCAAGAGATGGTATTCGTTTACCATCGGATGCGTTTGCCACGACACCTCTATGTGACCGTCTCCGGGGGAAGCGACAAGATTCTGCGGTGGGTCTGGTATAAAGACCGTGGGCTCTTCCAGGCCAAGGATCTGCGCGCATCCGACGAAGCCGAGAAGCAGCATTACGCCCAGCAGATAGAGTGGGGCAAGGAGCAGAAACGGATCGATCATATCGATCATGATTTCAAATTATCGTCGAAGCCCGAGTCCGCCACTACGGCGAGGTCTTGCGCTATGCGCGATGTTGTATACTGTATACAGTATGAAACCTCTCCTTCATAGCAGCACAAGCGACACGGTCGCCTCCGCAGTCAGGCACATGATTGTCGACGGCGAGCTCACGCCGGGTGAGCGCATCAACGAAGTTCATCTCTCCCAACAGCTCGGAGTCAGCCGCACTCCACTTCGTGAGGCCCTCGCGCGTCTCGCACACGAAGGAACGCTGGACACTATTCCTCGCATAGGACACTTCGTCCGCGCACTTACGGTCGAAGAGCTCGAACAGCTTTATCAGATCCGCCCGCTGCTGGATCCCGAGGCACTGCGACTGGCGGGCATTCCGTCGAAGCAGAAGATCGTGCGCCTGCGCGAGCTCAACGAATCAATCGCGGCGGCAGACGATCCCGATGAAGTGATCAACGCTGACGATGAATGGCACATCGAGCTCGTGGCTGATTGTCCGAACAAGATTCTTGTCGACCTCATCAAACAGTTCATGCGTCGAACGCATCGTTACGAGGTCGCGTTGATGCGAGAGAGAGGAAATATTCTCGCTGCCGCAAGAAATCACCGCTCCGTGATCAATGCTCTCAAACGCGGTGAGCTCGATGATGCATGCGAAGCTCTTCGGACAAATCTGGAATCCGGTCGGGCTCCGATCATTGCCTGGCTTAAATCGCGTTCAGCAGCGGGGAAGAAATCGTGAGGCGCCGCGACTGGCCTGTTGTTCTGGCGTCTCTCTTCATTGTGGCGAAGGGAAGGGCGCAGGATCCGCAGGAAAAGTCGTTGATTGGTATTTGGAGCAGCGAGTCATTGATCGGTCCTTATCTTCGCGGTCCGATCACGATTGCTCACAATGGAAATAAATGGAAGGCAGTAATATCGAGTGTCGAAACAAGCTTCGTCCCAAAAGGCGATAGCGTTCGCTTCTCGTTCGCGGGTAACCTCGGAGAATTCCGGGGTGCCTTCGCGCACAATCGCACCACAATTGATGGATGGTGGATTCAACCGGACGGAACGAAGCAGGACGGACCGCATGATCCGGGCGGATTGAGCCAGCCATTTGCGGGTCGCGTGACGCTAACGCTCGCGCAGCCGAATGTGTGGACCGGGACCATTGTCCCCCTCGACGATACGTTCACGCTTTATCTCGAGATCTGGCGAGCAACCTCCGGCGTTCTTGCTGCAGCATTTCGAAATCCGGAGCTGAATCTTCGCGGAGGGTCATCACAGTTTCGGGTAACACTGGTGAAAGACTCAGTTGTCTTTACCGCGCGTCCCGATTCAACCCAACCGGAGCTTCGGCGCGTTGCTCACTACGACCCGGAGCACAAGCAGCTCGATATTTGGTGGCCGCAGATCCAGCGACAGCTGATTTTATTTCCGCGAACGCCCGCGCAGGCGATCGGTTATTTCCCGAAACTGCCGCGCGGCATCAAATATTCTTATGTCGTTCCGCCTGCCAGTAACGATGGGCTTCCATCAGCGAGTGCATCGGCGGTTGGATTCGATGAGGCCCAGCTAGAGCGTTTGATTCAACGAATCATCGACACCGTTCAGACTTCCGGAAGAACTCCCCATATCCATTCGCTGCTTGTCGCCAGAAAGGGAAAGCTCGTTCTCGAGGAATATTTCGCGGGATTCGATCGCGACAAGCCACACGATACACGGTCTGCGGCGAAGACGTTTTCGTCCGTCATGCTGGGCGCAGCGATGCAAAAAGGATTTCCGCTTACTGAGTCGACGCCGATAACGCGTGTCCTCGCGAGTCGGGGACCGTTCGAGAATCCAGATCCGGGAAAGGATCGCATCACGCTCGCCAATCTCATGACGCATGGCTCAGGGCTCGACTGCGACGACAACGAAGACGCGTCACCCGGCGGCGAGGACAAAATGCAAACGCAGACCGAGAAGCCGGATTGGTGGAAATACATGCTCGATCTGAAGATGATCCACGATCCGGGAACACACTTCGCTTATTGCTCGGGCTCGATGAATCTTGTCGGCGCTGCGATCGCTGTTGGCACCAGGACGTGGCTTCCGGAATTTTTCGATCGTACAATCGCTGAGCCGCTTCAGTTCGGACGCTACTACTACAATCTCATGCCGACGGGCGAAGGGTACACTGGCGGCGGTGTTCACATGCGGTCGCGCGACCTTCTCAAGATCGGCCAGCTGTATCTCAATGGCGGAGTGTGGAATGGAAAGCGGATTATTCCGAAAGCGTGGGTTGTACAATCAACGAGCAGGCAAACGCGGGCACCTGGCGCACCAGCCGATACGCTGAGTGGCACCGACGGTTACGCATGGCATCTGGGTTACATGAAGTCCGGCGAGCGCCGCTATCGCATATATCAGTCGAATGGAAACGGCGGTCAATTGCTCATCGTGTTGCCTGAGCTCGATATGATTGTCGTCTTCACCGCCGGCGATTACGGCAACTTTGGAGTATGGGGCGGTTATTACGGCCTTGTTGGTAGCTCCATCATTCCGGCGCTGGTGAAAAAGGAGTAGCTTCGGCGCGGTACCACAGTCACCAATTGGTGCTAACTACCTTCAACCGCTACACGGCGAGGAGATCATGCGTCGAATTGCAAACCTGATCCCGGCAGTTGCGTTGTTCGTTGCTTGCACGAAAGCAGACACTCCACCCGCGGACACCAGCGCCGCGATCGCTCCGGCACCCGAGGCCGCCGCCCCGGCAGCCGCACCAGTGACTGAAGAAATGGTCAGTGGAACATGGACGGGCACGAACTCGCCCATGGGATCCGACTCCATCGTTGGCCACTGGACGCAGGTTTGTGGCAAAGGCTCCTGCAGCGGAACGTCGCAGGAATCAAAGATCACTATTCCGTCCTCTTACACGTTAGCTGGTGACAGCGCCGTCGGAGAGAGCAAGCCGTTTGAGGATCCTGCGATGAAGATGCCGAAGGGCACAAAGCTCATTGACAACTGGGTGGTGCACTTCGACGGCAACAATGTGAAGGGGACCGGCGCCATGAAGCTTGCCTCGAAGCCGGATTCGGTCGTCGTGCGCTACACGATCACTGGCAGCAAGAAGATGTGACGTGGTTGCGATGCGACAGTGAGCCGCTGAAACCCATCGAGTTTTGAGTCAATAGTTCTCGGCCTTCGGCTGTCGAGTAATGAGTAGTCAGTACTCAATACTGAAAACTCGCTAGCTGATTGCCGAGAACTATTGACTGAAAACTCAATGGGTTTCAGAGTGCCTCTGCTAAAAAGCATTTGTTCTTTCTGTTAAGCGCTATCTACTCCAAGTCTCGCAGACTCGCTCTCCCCGGCGCAGCATCGAGCGACATGATCTGAGGATGTTCGCATGCGTAGAGGTCGATACTCGCTGCTGTTAGCAGCAACTTTCATCACGTCATCCAACGCTGACGCGCAAGTCGCAATGCCTCCCGTCAACATGGGCGGGACGAGTTTCATGGACGGCGTGGCGGGTCCGGGCGTGCTCGTCGAGCCCGGTGTGATCGAACACTATCACGCGTCCCGTTTCCTCGATTACAAAGGGAACACAATCCCTGGAAGTAATTCCATCGATGTCTGGTCGAATCTGCTTCATGTTGGATACATCACGACTCGCCAATTGTTTGGCGCGTTCTACGGCGCTGAATTTTTGTTGCCAATTGCATCGATCGACGTCGATACTGACTTCGGTCCCAAGGGAAAGGAGTCAGGCCTGGGCGATCTTATCGTGAGCCCGTTGATATTGGAGTGGCCGAACCGAACGCTGTTCGGAAAACCGTATTTCTCACGGTTCTCAGTGCTTGCAGTGCTTCCAACCGGTACATACTCCGATTCTCGCCCGGTGAATGTGGGCAGCAATTCGGGCGGCGCGTTCGCCTACTATAGTCTCACGTTAATGCCGAGCCCTCGCGTGGAGACGAGCTGGCGCTTGTTTTATCTATGGAACCGCCAAAACTCCAAGCCGTTCACCGCGTTTTCGACCAGCACAACACAAGCGGGGCAGGCGATTCACGCGAACTATGCGGTTTCATATGAAGTAAGTCGATCGCTTCGCCTTGGCGCTAACGGATATGCGTTTCAACAGATCAGCGATCATCGATTCGGCGGGTCGTCACTTCCGAACTCTAAAGAGCGAGTCGTTGCGTTTGGGCCTGGCGTTGTGCTGTCGTCCGGTTTTTGGAGCGCAATTGCGAATCTCGATTTTGAAACGCTGACCAGGAACCGGCCGCAAGGGTATCGATTGAATCTCACCCTCCGTCGCGTCTTTCCACACATGCCGCCGAAGCCACCAAACCCGCCGCCGCAGTGATTCGACTGATGATTTCCAGCGGATTAGCGGAAAAATCATCCTTTCGGGTGATGCGAGAACGACACTGATTTCGTAAGTATGTGCTCGTCGCCGCATCAATCCCTTCTATTTGAGTGATCCTCCCGTGAAGAACACAGTCATCAAATACGGCCTGATGTCTGGAGCCCTCATCTCGGTGATGATGGTGCTCACGATTCCGTTTCATGATCAAATCGGTTTCGAGACCACCGGCCTGGTGGTTGGCTACACGACGATGGTTCTCGCGTTCGTGTTGATCTATTTCGGTGTGCGTTCGTACCGTGACACTATCGGAGGCGGGACCGTACGATTTGGCCGAGCGTTGGCAATTGGAGTGTTGATTGCCGCGGTGTCGTCGCTGTGCTACGTCGCCACGTGGGAAGTTATGTACTACAAGTTCATGCCCGACTTCATGGACAAGTACTCGGCGCACGAAGTGACCAAGGCACGTGCGAGCGGTGCAAGCGAGGAGCAAATCGCCACGCGAAAAGCGGAAATGGACAAGTTTGCCGTGATGTATCAGAACCCGCTCTACAATGCAGCGTTCACAATCATGGAGCCTTTACCGGTGGGGCTAATTATTGCCCTCATATCCGCCGGCGTTTTGAGCCGTCGAAGGAAAGGCGAAGCGGACGCGAACGTATTGGCGGGCGCGCCAGGAGTGCTTACATGAGGCGAGTTACTGGTATCGGCGGGATCTTTTTCAAGGCGAAGGATCCATCTGCGCTCGGTGCGTGGTACAAGCGACATCTTGGCATCGACGTTCAATCGTGGGGCGGTGCTTCATTCGACTGGGTGGATTCCGAGGGAAAGCCCACCGGCGGAACAACCGCGTGGTTGATTGCTCCGGAGGATACAAAGCAGTTTGCTCCCAGCAATGCATCGTTCATGGTGAACTATCGCGTTGAAAATCTTCACGCTTTAGTCGCCGCGCTGAGAGAAGAGGGATGCAATGTTCTCGATGAGATCAACGACTCGGAGTACGGGAAATTCGGATGGGTGATTGACCCAGAGGGAAACAAAGTCGAATTGTGGGAGCCGCCTCCCTCGGCGTAAGCGGGTGCAACGTCCGGTCACGTTTGTGTTACGGTGAATCATGTCCAACTATCTTCGCCGTTCGTAGATACCAGGACACGTTCACCGGAGAGAAGTAGCAATGCAGAACCCGATGCGCATCGCACGCGCTGCTGGTGTCTTTTGGCTAATGCAGGCCGCCTTCGCGCCGGCGATGATTGCACTTCCCAAGGTGTACGTCGCGAACGACGCCGCGCAGACCGCAACGAATATCTTTGCGCATGAAACTCTGTACCGACTTGGTTTCGCGGGGAATCTTGTCGCGGTCGCGACGTATATAGTTGTCGCCGCGTTGCTGTATGCTCTATTCCGACCTGTCCACAAAACTGTCGCCGTCTTAGCGACGTGCTTCAGTCTTTCCGGCTGCATCATTCTCGCCTTCAGCTGCGTGCTCTATGTCGGGCCACTGCTTGTCCTGACAAAAGCGCCTGAGGCGACACTCGCAAGCTCTCAGCATCTCGCTCTAATGCTCATGAGATTGTACGGCCAGGGCTACAACACGAGTCTCGTGTTCTTTGGCTGTTTCCTGCTGATGCTCGGGTATCTCGTGTTCAAGTCGGGCTTCTTGCCGAGAGCACTTGGTGTTGCTGTCGTTATCGCGGGACTCGGCGGCGTCGCTTTTCTCTGGCCACCATTCGCGGTGGCGAACATTCGCTACATCATGCTGAGCTGGATTGGTGAAGGTGCGTTCGCGCTGTGGCTGCTTGCGTTTGGGGTGAACAGCACACGCTGGCACGAACGGTCTCACGCTCACGCGCCATCGACTATCTTGCAAATACCTCAACCAGGGTTGCAGCTATGAGATGGTTGCTTGTTGGTGTGTTACTCACCGCGGGATGCACGTCATCGGTGACTCCATTGAGGGGAGAGCTTTTCATTCTTCAGTCCATAGCGGGCATTCCGCTGCCAGCGCCGTACGCTGAGAATCCCAATCTCAATCTGAGGATCGTTACGGATTCACTGTGGTTGACTTCGTTAACTACAGGCGAGCGGCATGCGCGTGTCGAGGTGGATGCAGCAGGTAAGACGCAACTGAATGTCGAGGAATTCGATTACGTTCGCACGGACAATCATATCGAGATCAGCTTTCGATGTCCGCCAGCCGCGCTCTGCGTTCGGCCGCCACATATGGTGGGAACGCTGACGTTAGACTCATTCGTTGTCGACCAGTCTGTCGTTTCCCGTCGGCCACTTGTCTACCGCAGGATGGCGATCCTCGAATAATTCTTACGGTAAGCCGCTCCGGCTGAAATCAGCATCCGAGTGCAGCCTCGATTTCGCCGACTTTCGTCAGCAGCGTCGCAGTATCGGTGCTGCTGATCTTTTTTTCATGGCCGAGCTCCTTCGCAAAATGATCGAGCTCCTTGCATGCCTTGGAAGTATGGCCCTTCACCAGCTCCTTTGTCGCATTCGCCAGAATGTCATCGAGCTTCGGTCCGGGTGGTTTCGGCGTATTGAGATTCGCGAGCGTCCCGCGTAGCGCATCGATCAACAACGAAACCGGCGTGAACGAAAAAGTTGCTGTCGTGCCCGCGACGAAATTCACATGCGCGACGACTGATGCACCGCATGGACTGGATCCATCAATACCCGGGTCATCGACGCATGCCGTGCTGGAGTACGCCGCGCCGCCGACGGCGTCGTTGCTAGTGTAGCTATAACTGACTGTCGTCACCGGATCTGCCGTTGGGTTCGACTCATCCGCCGGGACAAGTCTTGTCGCAAGGGCGAAGCATGAGCCACGAGCGACAACTGCGGGGCTCACACCGGCAACTGTACTTCCGCCCGCTGCATACGTGACGTTGGTCACCGTGAACGTGTAGTTGCCGGCGGGACTGCTGTTCGATACACAGACAGTTGCTGCCGTCCCTTCCGTTCCAAAATCGAAACGGACTGCCGGACGTGACGGATCCGTCAATAGATGCGGCTCGCTGGAGCAAGCGCCAACAACAAGGAGCGCCGCAATGTGAATGGCGACACGCGTTTGTCGTGCTCGCGTTTTATGTGCCAATTCTGGCACCCAAGTTTGCACCCTGATGAATGCCTCGGTGAGTTCGGGCGCCTACCATAGCACCGATATGGATAAGTCGCAACGAATGCTCGTGGCAGGAACTATCCGTACTCGTACCTCGGGACGCTCACGTTGTCATTTAGCCAGTGTGTATACAGCATCTTCGAAGTCGCTTAGCGACATGATGATATTGTACTTAACGGTCAGAGTATCCCCGTTGAGAGTGCCGGTGGCCCCCCACGGACCGGCGATGCTCCAGCCTTCCCAATCGAAAACGATAACGCCGTTCGTTTCGGTATACGCTCCCCGGTACTCACCGATCGGCGGGGCGTATTCCAGCGCGAACGCGTGGTTATCGTAAAGCACGAACCGCGACTGCGTGGTGTATGCTTGTGGCGCCCAGAAGGCGTGATCGTACACAAAGACGCGTGCCGGTCCGGAAGGGGGAGGAAAGTTTGTCGGCGCGGGCGGCGGCGCCGGGGGCGCCGGGAATGAAACTGATGGCGGGTTGCTCGTTATCGGTGGCGATGTAGGATCCGAGCTTCCGCACGCCGTGCCAATCAGCAGGAGTATTGCGGCTGCGCTGCTTGTGATGATCTTCCTCATAGCTTCCTCCGTACTTGTGGAGGGTGAAAGCTGAACGCGAACCCTCATTACGCCATCAGACTTCAATCAGAGAAAGCACAGACTTTCGAATGCGGATCAGAGTGCCCCGACAAATACAGCTTGCGTCTTGTCTCGCGATTTTCTGGGCGCAATCGCTCGTTGTCGCTCAAGGCGTCGGGACGTCAGGAATCCGCGGGACCGTCCATGCTGATCAACCTGGAGTGTCGACCGAAACGCGCATTCGCGTTACTCGTACGATGTCTGGATTTGTCACGGAGGTAATTGCTTCGCACGGCAGGTTTCTTGTCGAAGGTCTCGAACCAGGCGGGCCATATACAATAGAAGTACGCCAGCTGGGGTTCGCCCCCATCCGTCGAGACAGGCTGTATCTCGCCCTCGGCGAGCTGCTGGAGATCGACTTCACTCTCCACCCCGAGTCGGTTCGACTGCAAACCGTTGATGTAGTGGCGACTCCGATTGCGAACGGCGGAACGTCCACGATTATCGGCGAATCACTGCTGCACTCCCTTCCTTCCTTCAACCGTGACTTTTACGAATTCGTCCGGCTTGTACCTCAGGTCTCTACGAAAATCGCGCTTCCGAGTCCGGGCTTCTCTGCCGGGGGTGTTGGATTCCGCTTCAACAACTTCCTGATCAACGGCGCCTCGGAACGCACAGCAGGTGGCAGTGTCTCTACCTCGTTTGGCGGGGGCAAATCAATCCCGCTCGATGCAGTTCAGGAATATCAGGTGCTGCTCTCTCCGTACGATGTTCGCTACGGTGATTTCACCGGCGGGTTGGTGAACACCGTTACTAAATCCGGGACGAATCAACTGACCGGTTCTGCGTTCGCGTTCGGGCGAAGTGATCGCCTGGCACGTGCTTCGGTAACAGCGGATGGAACCAGTTACGACCGCGCGCAGTACGGTTTCTCCATTGGTGGAGCGTTGGTTCGCGACCGCGTGCACTTTTTCTTCGCACCTGAATTCCAGCATTTCACATTCCCCGCCGCCGGGCCCTACGTCGGACAGCCGCAAAATTCCTCTGTTCCGGTACCCGTTGGCCCCGCTGATCTTGCTCAGCTGACAAACATTCTGAGCAAGTACGGGCTGGAAGCCGGTTCCTCAGCTCGCGTTGAAAATGGCAACCCGCTGCGAAATGTGTTTTCGCGCATCGATGTCGCATTGCCCGGATGGAACAGTCGCGCCGTTGTGTGGAACAACTACCGGGGGAGCGATGACGTATCGTTCTCGCGAGCTGCGCGCGATACCTTCTCGCTGTCAACTTATCAGGTAACGCGACGATCGAGCGGGACGCAAACTGCGTTTCAGCTGCACACGACGCTGGTGCGAGGCGGCGGCGGTCACAATGAAGTTCTTCTCTCCCGTCGTTCGGAAGCAATGATCTCCAAGGGCAACGTGGATCAGCCGATCGTGCGTGTTTCAGTTCCCGCAACAGCAGGCGGCCGCACAACGTTGAATACAGGCACACATGAAGCCGCGCAGGGCACTGGCGTCAACGCAATTACGATCAGCCTGAAGGATAATATCTCGCTTCCAATTGGAGCGGCGCACGTCCTGACTGCCGGCGCGGACGCTGAGCGAATTCGAATTCAGCGAAAAGGAATTATCAACGCATACGGAACGTGGACATTTGCAAGTCTCGACGATTTTGCTTCCGGCGTTGCCGACCGCTACGAAGTCGGTGTTGACCTTGGAAGCGCGACAGTGCCTCTGCATGCGACGCAATACGCTGCATATCTGAGCGATCAGTGGTCGCCCTTCGCGTCGCTGTCAGTCACGACCGGGCTCCGTGCCGATCTGCTGGCGATCGACGGCCATGCGCCATACAGTGGCGGCATCGATTCGATTTTCGGGCGACGTACTGACCAAACGCCGCGGAGACGCGTAGAGCTGTCGCCTCGCGTCGGATTCATATGGGACGTCGCGTCACGACAGCGAATTCGCGGCGGCTTCGGAATTTTCGCCACACGCTTTCCACTCGCATGGGCGCACACTGCGCTGTCGAGCTACGGCGCGGGAACCGCATTGCTCACGTGCGGACGTTCGCCGAGCGATGCGGGGCCGACGCCAGCATTTCATGCGGATCACGCTACGCCGCTGCTCACCTGCGGAAATGGTGTCGGGGTCAGCTCCAGTATGCGTGGAGATGTCGATCTCCTCGACGGGGATCTACGCATGATGCGGGTAGCGCGAGCGTCGCTCGCATTCGAGCAAAAGCTTCAATCAGACGTTCGATTCACCGGCGAAGCGTTGGTCACTCGTGCACTTTCGGATTTTGCATTCGTCAATGTCAACCTGCGGGAACCGGCAAGTACTGATCGCAACGGCCGCACGATGTACGGCACGATCGCGCCAACCGGACTCGCGACACCGGATCGAATATCCGGCTTCAGCGAAGTCATCGATTTGCGAAATACATCGGCGGGCAGGTCATATGAGCTGACTTCACGAATCGAAAAAGATTTTTCACGCAATGTCACCGGGCTTTTTTCGTACACATTTTCGAAAGTGCGCGATGCGATGACGCCGCTGCGCGTCAACACTCGCGGAACGACAGCATGGGCAAGCTCACGTGTTCTCTCGGGCCGGCAGGATGACTTTACTCCCGGAATATCGTCTGACGACGTTCCGCATCGCGTCGTACTCGCCGGGTCGTACTCCACTTTGCGACGATGGAAGTCGGAACTTTCATTCTACTACCTCGGGGAGTCCGGCAGGCCGTTTACGTATATCGCATTCGGATCACTGCGTCGCGGTGATCTGAACGCGGACGGGACAAATACGAACGACCCCGTATACGTTCCAGCAAACGCGCTCGACGTAAACGAGATCAAGTTCGACGGCAACGCAGAATCAGTCGCTCTTCAACAGGACCGTTTTGAGAAGCTCGTAGCGCAGACATCCTGCCTTCGACGTCAGCAAGGAAAAATCCTCGAACGCAACACCTGTCGAGAGCCATGGTCGAATACGACTGTCGCTTCATTGAAGCAAAGAATTCCGTTTGGCGAGCGCAGCATCGAAGCACAGCTCGATATTTTCAATGTTCTAAATCTTCTGAACACCAGGTGGGGAATCCGACGCGAAGCAGTTTCCACGCTTCTGGAACACGTCGGGCAAACAGCGGGGACGGTTGAAACATCGCAGCCCGTTTTCCATTTCAATCCGGATTTTTCGCAATGGAATGACAACGCGACGGAATCCGTGTTTCAGCTGCAGCTTGCTCTTCGCTATCGCTTCTGAAGACCGATGCGCTGACGAAACTTCTCGAATCGTGGATCCGCATGCAGCTCGGAGAAGAGCGGTGCCATGATCTCGAACGAAAGCGAGTAGTCGTCGACCGATCGGTCGAGCCATGTGAATGCCTGGTCGAGATTACCCATACCTGCGTATACCGTTGCAACGTGGAATGCGCCGCTGTGCCTAGTCTCCCATCGCTTGATCAATCCCGTGAGAACGGAATCGGCCTCCGCTGTCTTTCCTTCACGAGCCAGTGAAAATCCAAGCAGGCCGCTTGCAACCGGACCGCGACTTCGGCGGAACGCTGCGCTCGCTTCGCTCCAGTTGCGCATCATTCCGTAGCATATCCCGGTGTACACCGGCACACGCAACAACGGTGGCGTGACCGAGCTTAGTCGTTTGAGCCGGTCGAGACCCTGAGGGTACTTCCCAATCATGCAGAGGGTGCGTCCGACTTCCGCATGCGCGCTCGGGGACAGAGGATCATTCTCTACGGAGCGAGTGGCTTCAGCGAACGCATCGTTGTGTTGCTGATTCCATGTGTACGCGAATGAGAGCCACTCACGCGCACGCGAATAGAATGGATCGATTTGCACCGCACGGCTCAACTCTCTGTCAGCTTCGGGAAAATTGTATCCTGCCAATTCAACGACTCCCACCGTAGCGTGCGCTTCTGCGAGCGAATCATCGAGCTCCACTGCTTTGTGTGCCATCTGCACTGCCAGCTCATGAAGTCGCCTCGGTGGCATCGGGGGCGCGCTGGTTTCGCGCATTCGCTGATACATGCGCGCCAGGCCGGCGTACGCGGCGGCAAATTTTGGATCCAGCGCTATTGCATGCTTGAATTCTTCCGCAGCGAACTGCACGCTGCTGTCGCTCCGCAGATTTGCCGGATCAGCAGCGCGGAGATAGAGCTCGTAAGCTGCAATGTTGGACGTCGGCCCCCGCCGCACTGCAGCAATTGCGGGTGCGCCGAGGCGAAGGTTCAATTGACTCGCGACTGCTTCTGCGATTTCACTCTGAACGAGAAAGATGTCCCTGGTCTCGCGATCGTACGTCTCCGCCCATCGCGTCGACCCATCCCGCGTATCGACAAGTCGAATTTGAACGCGAATTCTGTCGCCGATTCTCTGCGCGCTTCCTTCAAGAAGATTTGCAACGTTGAGACTGTCGCCAATTGTGCGCGGATCGAGATTGCTGTTTCTGAAACGGAGCGCAGATGTTCGCGCCATGACGCGAAGCCGCGGAATTTTCGCGAGCACACCGATCATCGCTTCGCTCAGACCATCGACAATTGGCGCGTCCTGGCGGTCGCCGCTCAGGTTAGCCAGGGGAAGCACGGCGATCGATGCGTCGTTTGCAACGATGGGAGTGTCAGCGCGCGGCCGCAGCCACATTGCGCCAGCGATTAATACCAGCGCCGCCGCTGCCGCGATTGCAGGAACGATCGCGCGATTGCGACGTGCCGGAGGTTCCGGCGGAGAAACCTCGGCTATCTCCTCTCTGGGTACGACATCGCGCGGGGGTTCTTCATGGCGCGATGCCTCAGCGATTAGTGAGTGATCTGTACGAGGCCGCTTTGCCGACGCTTTACCGCGAACAACAACAGATTCGGTTTTCGCTCGCTCGCGAACCTCAGCGACGAGTGAGGCGACAGAGGGCCCCACACTTGTGCCAAGCTCCTGCGCGACCAACGCCTCATATCGTTCTGCGTACTTGAGAGCTGCGGCATGGTCACCCGCAAGCGTCAGTGCTCGGATCAGTCCGATAGCATTCTTACTGCTGACGGGGTCTGCGTCCGTGAGCTTCTGTCGCCAACGTGCGGCAACTGCGTAGTGTTTCGCGTCTTCGGCGCGTTTAGCGAGCTGCTCGAGCGCATCCGTATAGCTCCGTTCGATGCGAGCACGCTCGGCGTCCATCCACTGCTCGAAGTCCGGAGAATCGCTGAGATAGAACCCCTCGAGAAAGGGTCCGGCGTATTCCTGTACGGCGGACTCCAGGTCACCGCGCTCCAACGCGCTTTGAAACGCGGCTATGTCGCTGCTGATGAACTCCTCGTTCAGACGAATTGGATTCGCCCCTGCGAACACGGGACCGTTGAGAGATGTGCGGATCGCATAAAGCAGCTGGTCGAGTGAATGGCGGCCGCGATCCTGTGGCGCATCGGGCCAGAGGAGACCAAGCAGCTGGTCCCGGCTACGCCCGCGCTCGCCAGCCGTGGCGATGGCAGCAAGGAGCGCCAGCCTGCGACGATGGTGTCCATGTTCGCCGAGCACGGTGTCGTCATCCGTCCCGGCGAGACGAAGAGTGCCGAGTGTCCGAAGATGCAAACGCGATGAGCCGGTAGCGGTAGTCACGACCAGAACCTAGGCGCGCCATAGAGCGGCATCAAGAAAATCAGAAAGTCTGACTTTTCTCTGATTTTACTCTGATCAAGCTTTGATGGCGGCATGAGGGGCTCGCTTCATCTTCCGGCCGTGAATCAACCGACAAGAAAAACTTTTCGGAGCGAGATGAAAATGAAGAACCCAGTGATCATCAGAGCAGTACTCGGAATGACTCTCTTAGTGGCCTTGACCGGTTCCTGCTCGGCCGATTCGGTTTCCACACCCATACCGGACGTTGCCGGCTCTTTGATTGTAGAACAGGTGGCACCCGGGTCATCGACCGCTAGAGCCGGATCAGTTCCCTCCGACACATTTGTCGTTCGGGTCATCGACAAGCGCACTTCCAGGCCTGTCGCGGGAGCGGCTGTTCGGTTCATCCTTGGCCCCGGCGGAGGATCGATGGAGCGTTATGACGCGGTGACTGACGCCTCCGGGTTGGCAAGCCCGGGCAAATGGCAAATGGGGACAGGAGTCGGGACGCGCTCCGTGGCGGTCCTTGTAAACGGCATCAAAACAATCTTTTTATTCAGCGTAACACCGGACGTTCCCGCTTCCATCCGGCAGTTTACGCCGGCGGCAATAGTTGGTCTTACCGGTGAGACCGTCAGCGGTCCAAACGTTGTCGTAGTCGATCGATTTGGCAATCCCATTCCCAATGTTCCCGTGAGACTGAGCGTGACGGCAGGCGACGCTGAGGTCATTTCGCCAGTCGTTATGACCGGTATATCCGGCAGTACAACGACGAGCGTACGCCTCGGAAGCAGACCAGGCGATGTCGCCGTTCTTATTACCGTCGACGGAATCGAGCCCGACAGATTCGCGGCGACCGCCTTAGACCCAGCTGGCGTTTCATACTACACGCTTGAAAGTGTGCGACAGTTCGATGTCATGAAAACGCCGGGCGCAGTCGGCGTCTCAGCAGCGAATCTGACGATTTCCAACTTCGATCGATGTCTTTGCCGGAAGGAAAGCGGGTACCTGATTCTCGATATCGGCTATGCGCTTCAGCCCAGCTTCGAGGTGCCTCGCCGGGCTGGAAAGTTCGCCATCAATCCGGGAGGAATAACCATCGCAGCCGGCGACTTCTTTGCCATCAAGCTCGTCGACGGCGGGATTGAGCTGGGCATTATCAGGGATGACCTTGACGACAGGTGGAGCGAAACGTGGATATTCAAGCGGACATCGGGAACGTCGTGACAGCCGAAGAACCATGACGTAGCCCGAGTGCTTCCGTGAATTGGCTCAACGAGCCAACTTTGCGGATGGCTCTGCGTGACCAGGTGCAACAGACTCTCGGCGCTGCCTATACCATCGAGAACGAGCTCGGCGGCGGCGGAATGTCACGCGTATTCGTCGCGACCGACACAACGCTCCGGAGACGAGTCGTCGTAAAAGTTCTCCCCGGTGAGATGTCCGGACCTCTCGCCGTGGAACGTTTCAAACGCGAAATCTCGATTGCAGCGCGGCTTCAGCACCCACACATGGTGCCGTTACTCACCGCAGGTGAAGTCGACGGCATGCCGTATTTCACAATGCCGTTTGTCGAAGGTCAATCGTTGCGCGCACGACTCGATCAACCAGGTGTGCTGTTACCGATTATCGATGCAGTGCGGGTGTTGCGTGAGATTGCGAGCGCTCTGTCGTACGCACACGCGCACGACGTCGTTCACCGAGACATCAAACCCGACAACGTTTTGTTGTCCGGCGGCGCAGCAATGGTGACTGATTTTGGAGTAGCGAAAGCTGTTACAGTTGCAACCACAACAGGCGACGGGCTTACGTCGGTTGGTGTTGCGCTTGGAACACCTGCATACATGGCTCCCGAACAGGCAACCGCGGATCCGCTCACCGATCATCGCGCCGATATCTACGCGTGGGGAATGTTGGCGTATGAAATACTTGCGGGCGAAACTCCATTTGCCGGGCGTTCTGCCCAGCAGATGTTCGCTGCTCAGGTTACCGAAGTGCCCGCGGATGTAACGAGTCGTAATCCGTCCATACCACCTGCGCTCGCAGCGGTCGTGATGCGCGCAATCGCGAAAAATCCGGATGACCGGCCGCAGAGCGCGGACGAATTAGTGAAAGCGCTCGACTCGATCAACATCTCGAGCGGATCGGGACCGTCATCGATTGCAGTCGCGCCGCGTCGCAGAACAAAAGGACAGCCGCTGGCTGTGGGTGTTGTTGCGGTGATGTTGTTGATTGCGGGCGTAGCATGGGTGCGCTCCAGATATGTGGTGACGACCGGCGGGTCGTTGAAGCCTGAACTGCTGACTCTCGCCGTGTTGCCAATCGAAAACGTCGGCGGTGACTCTTCAACTGAGTATCTCGCCGATGGCCTCACCGGAGAGCTTTCGCACGCGCTGAAGAATTTGCCGGGCGTACAGGTCGCCGGTGATTTGTCGACGTCGCGATTCAAGCACACTCACGTCGGTCCCGCTGAAATCGCGCGACAATTGGGAGTAATCCGACTGCTGAGCGGCAAGCTGCAACCAGGCAATGGCCGCGTGCGATTACAGATTGAATTGACCGACACGACGGGCCACTCGCTCTGGTCGGGAATATTCAACACGGCGACCAAGGACAACTTTGCAATGCAGGATACGATTACCGCGAGCGTGGCGAACGAATTGAAGCTCGTGCTGACACCTGCAACGGTCGCGGCAACGCACACCGGACGCACCGTCGATCCTGAAGCCCACTTGTTGTATTTGCACGGGCAATTCGAAAAGAACAAAGTGACAGAAGCCGGGCTGCACAATGCTATCAGCTACTTCACACAAGCTCTCGCGCACGATTCCACCTATGCGCAAGCGTATGCAGGAAAAGCATTCGCGTATGACATTCTCGCGGACGTATTCGCACCTTCGCACGAATATCACATGTTGGCGCTTGCAGAGGCGCGACGAGCAGTGGCGCTCGACAGTCTTTTACCCGAAGCGCGAACTCTTCTTGGTTACGAGATTGCGGCAGCGACTTGGGATTTTGCGAAGGGCAAAACCGAAATCGACCGCGGATTGGCGCTCGATCCAAAGAATCCTGATGCGCTATTCATGGCTGGATTATTCGCATGGATGACCGGTGACCATCAACATGGCCTCGACCTCGCCGATCGCTTGAGCAAAGTCGATCCGTTGTCGCCACTTGCCGCGCGTCTCCGCGCCGAGCTGTTGGAGTCGTCCGGGCGGTACGATGAAGCGCTCGTTGCGGACAAACAGGCGCGCGAGCTCGACCCGATGGTTGAGATCGTGGAGAGCACGCGAGGCAGCGCTCTTCGTGACCTCAAACGCTATGACGAGGCGAAAACGGAATTCCTGAACAAGGCAACAGTACTCGGCCAACCCATGACGGGACTGGCGATGACGTATGCGAAGATGGGTAAGCGCGCCGAAGCGTTGAAGGTTATTCACGCGATCGAAGCGCGCGAGAAGAAGACGTGGGTCGAGCCCTCGTTCATCGCGATTATGTACGCCGCGATCGATGACCATGAATCGGCGCTGCGGTGGCTTCAAAAAGGGTTCGACGAAAAAACTTTTCCCATGCGCTCATTTACGAGCTGGAATCACCCGTGGCTGCGCCCGCTCTGGACAGATCCGCGGTATCAGGCCCTGCGCGCAAAAGCGATGGCGACGACGTTCACAGAATGATGGAAGAAAGTGAAGCGTGAGATCGACAACGGGCTGTATGATCGCCTCGCCGACACATGGTGGAACGCCAACGCGTTTCTCAACCTTCTCGAGTCCACGATCAATCCGTGGAGACTGCGCTACTTCGAGCGCGTCATCACGCAGCTCGAGATTGACCCGCACCGCGCACACGCGCTGGACGTCGGATGCGGCGGAGGCATACTCGCTGAGTCACTCGCTTCGATGGGATTCTCCGTAACCGGAGTGGATCCTTCGATTCAGTCGCTGAAAACCGCGCGCGATCACGCAAGAAAAAGAAATCTCTCCATCGACTACCAGGCCGGAACGGGAACACATCTTCAGTTTGCCGATAAATCTTTCGACGTCGTGTTCTGCTGCGACGTCCTCGAGCACATCGTCGATTGGGATTCCGTCATTGGTGAAATTGGACGAGTTTTGCCACGAGACGGACTTGTTTTTTTCGATACGATCAATCGCACATTTGCGAGCAAACTGCGAAGCATTTACATCGCGCAGCAGTGGAAGTGGACGCGCTTCGCTCCACCTGACACACACGTCTGGGAAATGTTCATTACACCAGCGGAGCTGACCGAATCTTTCGAACGCCACGGCTTCCGCATGGGCGGTATTGTCGGCACTGCTGAGAAGGGGAACCCGATTTCCGCACTGCGCCTCATCCGGCACTACAAGACCGGACGAATCACGAGCGCCGAGTTCGGGCGCCGGCTGAATATGACCGAAGGTCCGGTTATCTCCGGCAGTTACATGGGCCATGCAATCAAGTTGTGATCTGGCGGCACTGCTCGTCATCGGAGATTCGCGCGAGCACGCACAACGCGCGCTGGATTCCCTTTACGCGCAGACCATCGCCGGATCGATCGAGATCATAGTTGTCGATCTAAAGACGAATGACGCACCGCGACTATCCACCTCATCGAGCGCACCGACACGATATGTAATCCCTGAACGCGAGCTGACGTGGGCCGAGGGGCGCGCGCTTGCAGCGAGCCTTGCTCGAGCTCCGGTGCTGGCATTCATCGAGGGCCACTGCATTGCCGAGCCCGAATGGGCAGAGGCGTTGGTGCGGGCGCATCAGCAACCATTCGCGGCAGTCGGGTACGCCTTCACCAATCCACATCCGAAGACATACCTATCGCGTGCCACGCTCACGTCGAAATACGGTTGCTGGCTGCACCCGACGACGAGCCGCGTTACGCGAGTGCTTCCGTCTGGAAACGTCGCGTACAAGCGGGATGAGCTTTTGAAATTGGGCGACGAGCTGGAAAGTCTGCTCACGCCTGACTTCGGCGTCCACGAGCGCTTCAATCAGCAGGGGCTCACGATGTACGTCGAATCACGTGCGATCGTGGCACACAACAGTCTAGTGAAATTGAGCCAGCTTCTCGCGTCCTCGTTCGTGTTCTGTCGCATTCTTGCATCGAAGCGTATGGAGGCACAGCGATGGAGTCGCGCGCGTCGCGTCGGATACGGCATGGCGACTCCAATTGTATCGCCATGTGTCGCGATCTGGCGGCTATTCACGAGTCCCGGTGAAACAGCGGGCGAGCGGAAGATGTTCGTCACGTACCTGCCGGTGGTGTTGGCGAAAGGCGTTGCGTGCGCGCTTGGCGAATCAGTCGGCTATTTGTTCGGAGCGGGGTCGTCGGAGATCGAGTTCGTCCAATGGGAGCTGCACGTCCCACGAGTGAGGCCGCTGTGACGACGGCCCTTCCCCGCGTGTCCGTGATTCTTCCGGCGTACTACTCCGATTCGAGCATTGCGTCGTGCCTCGAAGGTCTCCGCGCACAAACCTTTCGGGATTTCGAGGTGATCGTCGTCAACTCGTCACCCGAACAACGAACCGCGGAGATTGTGACGATTCGATTTCCTGAAGTGCGCTTCCATCAGAGCGCAACGCGATTGTTTCCTCACGCGGCGCGAAACGTTGGAGTGTCAGTGGCGAACGGCGACCTCATTGTGTTCACCGATCCGGATTGCGTTCCGCGGAGTGACTGGCTCGAAGCTCTGGTCGAGGCGAGCAAATCATCCCCTGTGGTGCAGGGTTCCGTCGACATGAGAGGGAAGAGCTGGCTCGCGCGAGGAGTTCATCTGTGCAAGCGCGGATCGCTGTTGAAGCAGTTGCCGGCCTATACGCCGTGGATCGTGTCGAGCATCAATGTTCTTTACTCGAGGGAAGCGTGGCAGGCAGCCGGACCGCTCGATGGTAATCTCTTTTGCGGCGATGCAGTTCTGGGATGGAGAGCTTCCGCTCGCGGATACTTTGCGCGCTTCGAGCCATCTGCTGTCGTCGAAAATATTCATGACGAGACTTTTGGCGGATTGATTCGACAACGGTATGCGAGAGGGCGTGAGTTTGCCGGAGCGAGGGCTGATTATGAGAAGTGGACACGTATTCGCGCACTCGCGTTTGCGCTTGCGTGTCCAGCGCTGATTGCGACAGTGCTGTGGCGAGCCGGCCGCTGGGCTGCCGCCGGCGGACAGATACGAGAGTTCGTCATGACACTTCCGGTGCAAATAGCCGGACACTCTGCGTGGATCCTCGGCGAAACGGTTCATTATGCATCGCGTGCGGCCGCATGATTGACAGGTCGGGAAGGGTCGTCGTGATGGTCGACCCTCTCAACTATACTCCGTACTACGACATAAATCTCTGCGACGCTTTGTCCGCGCAGGGATGGAAAGTCGAATGGCTGACGTCACCGTACATGTTCGAGATCGTACACGCTCCGCCAAGCGTGGTGGTAAGGAATGTATTTCTTCGTTTCAGCTGTGCTCTGATGGAGCGCGTTCGCTGGCTAGAGCGACATCCGAGCATCCGTCGCGGCATCAAGGCGATCTCTTATCCATTCGACCTGGTGCGTCTCGACCATGAGCTCGCTGCGCGTACAGCCGGCATTGTTCATGTTCAATGGGCGCTGTTCCCCGTGATCGACGCGGTCTTCTGGAAGCGCTGGCAGAAAAAAGGCTGGAAGATCGTTTATACGGCGCATGATGTTGATGGACTCGACGGGACCACACCAAAAATTCTAGCCAGTTCGAATCGACGCCTGTTCCGAATCGCGGATGCAGTGGCTGCGCATTCTGATCGCGATTGCGGACACATCGTGAAATTCGGCGTGACGCCGTCACACGTCCGCCGAATACCACAGGGAACGCCGGGCATTTTTCAACCAGCGCAGATTAAAAAACACGATGCGCAGCGATCACTTGGCATAAATCCGGGAACGCCGACAATTCTTTTCTTCGGATTGCTCAAGGCGTACAAGGATTTTTCGACTTTGCTTCAGGCTATGGTCAGTGTCCGTGCCCGTATCCCCAATGTCGTGCTGCTGGTCGCCGGCAAGCCGCTCACGAGCTACGAGTCTTATGAGCGAAAAATCATCGAGCTCGGACTCAGTGATGTGGTCCGGTGGGACCGGTCGTACATCCCAGGCTCCCGGGTGGCTACTTACTTTGCGGCATCCGATTTAGTGGCTCTCCCGTATCGCGCTGCATCTGCGAGCGCGGTGTTGTTGAATGCGTACTCGCACGGGTTGCCTGCCGTGGCAACAAGGGTTGGTGCATTTCCAGAGATGGTCGAGCACCGAAAGACAGGGCTTCTCGTGGAGCCCGGCGCGGCGGACGAGCTCGGAGAAGCGTTGGTGGCGCTATTGATCGATCCTCAGCTCGCCCGTGAAATGGGGAAACGAGCGAGGGAGTATGCCGCAAGCAACCACGAATGGCCGTTGATCGGTCGGCTCACATCCGACATCTACAACTCTCTCTAGACTGTTAGCGCTCGTCCAATCACAAGTACGAGACATATCGTACGTCAGCCCGTAGAGGCGTGCGCCCCCTTCCATATCACGGCCGCGTCAAAACCGTGGATCGTGCGAACGACGTCCGGGTTCCAGCTCTCGAGCCCACGCCTTGCGATCGATCGCAGTGCGCGAAGGTCGATGACTTCATGCCCGGTGGCATTGGCGTTCGGAAGTACGCGGCTGATGCGCTGATCGCCGGCTTGAAAGTCGTCGAACTCATCGCTCGCGATCGCAACGAAGCTGCGTCCCGGGCCGAGGACGGCCTGATGAGAGCCTGGGCCAGGCAGAACCAGAATATGAAATGCGCGATCTGCGGTCATTGCCGCTACTTCGTCTGCCATCGAGCCGATCTCGAAAACGTTGATGTAATTCGCGCCGCGGATCATGTGATTGTACCCGAACTTGAGCATGACCTTTGGCGGCAATCCGTTCTTCTGGTCTGCTTTTAACCTCATTGCAAAGTTGTTCCGCATCCACAGCGAGCGGCGCTGCTGGTACGGCCACATTCCCCCAGTCCGCTCCGCAGTTTCGACGGCGAGCGACTCTTCGAGCGTGCGCATGATCGAGTCACTCTCGCGGTCGGCGTCAGGCCACGCAGATCGCAGTGCCGACACCAGGGCCGGTTCCTGTGAGAGGATGAACAGGTCGTCCGGGTTTTTTGTCTGCGCGTTTTTCGCCTGGGCTTTTTTTGATTCCTCCTTCAGACGAGTGAACGCCCCTCGCGCGCGCTGTGGAACTTTGCCTTCGAGCCTGGCGATCAGATAGCGATCGCTGAAGATCTCACGGTCGAGTCCCCATAAAACACGCTCGCCCTTCGGCGCCGCGTCGATGACATCCGCGATGAACCGCGCTTCATCGCGGAGATACATCGGGCTCCACGTGTCCGGGTTGGAAAAAAATTTCAGGATTCCGTCGACGCCGTTGCGCCTCGCTGCTGTCTCGATGTCAAACGCGATCGGTGGTGACAGCTCGATGGCAACCCGACTGTAGCCCGCTGGACGCAGGGCTTTGAAAAGGGCCGATGAGAACCGCGCTGTTTCAGCGACTCCGTGTTCTTCACCGATCAGTGTAAAGCGGGAACCGCGCGCTTCGCGCACGAGGAAGTCCCATCCCGGTCCTGAGGGACTGTCGCCCATAGTGATGGGAAGTCTGTTTCGCTGGAGAGCTTCGAGGAGCCGCGTTTGTGGAGCACGCTGAGCTTGTGGCTGTTGGGCGGGTGCCCCCTGAGCGGCAGACCGTGTTGTCGACAGCAAAGACAAGGCGCTCGTAATGAGCATGTCGCGTCTACCGATCTTCATCGAGTTACCCTCTTGGCAGTATGTTGAAAAATCAACGGAATGAAATTTCAGACATCTCGACTGCCGTCAAGGTTTGCATCGGGGGACTAGTTCCGTTTAGGAGGCCACGGTTCATTTGTGGGCTACTAATTGCTCTATCGAGAAGCGCCCGTAAGAGGCACTACGCCTATACCAGTGTTCACAGGTGATTCGTGCGTCT
>DATLDN010000268.1:0-11136 GCA_035525855.1 Gemmatimonadaceae bacterium | reverse complement strand
ACTACGCAACCGTAAAAACCGCTGACGACATTCTCGAGCACATTGGCGCTCTCACATTCGCGCCGGGAACGAGCGCGGGCATTACCGGCCTCGCCAAGCTGTACAAGGCGATGGCGTATGGCTTTCTTGTCGAAGCGTTCGATAAAATCTCGATCGACAAGGGCGCTACTTTTGTGGATCGCGCAACCGCGCTAAACGAAATCCTGTCGTTACTGGCAAGCGCTAAGAGCGACGTTACAGGGACGACTCTTACCACTGATTTCACGGGCAGTATTTTGTCGCCCAACTTCGATCTGCTGAACACTATTCGCGCCATGCAGGCGCGGTACTCTCTGGCCGCAGGGAGCTATGACAACGCATTGAATTTTGCGAACGAGGTTCCGCCGTCTGCGACTTCGGTCGTCACTTACGCGGGCGCCGATTTAAATCCGTTCGCCGATTTGTTTCACGGCTCGAAATTCTTTGGGGCAATCTCGTCGTATCGAACCAGCGCCGAAGCGGGCGATACTCGCGTTGATAAGAACACGAAGACAACAGCATTCGCCGCACTCAATGGTGCATCTACTTTCGAGACCAATCTGTTTAACGCCAACAACGAGCCCATCCCAGTTTTCACTCAGGATGAGCTGAGTCTTATCCGTGCTGAGGCTCAAGCAAGATTGAACAGGCTTCCGGAAGCGATTGCGCAGATCAACATTGTGCGGGCCCGGGCAGGTTTGGCGGCGAAGACTTCCGCCGATCTTCCGACGCAGGCTGCAGTGCTCGACGAGATCTTCAAGCAGCGCACGTATTCATTGTTCGCAATGGGGCTTCACTGGGCGGACGAGCGGCGCTTTGGAAAGATTTCTTTAGCGAAGGTCGCGACTCTTCCCTACCCGTTCACGTTATGCGCTACCAACCCTGCAACTCCAAGCTGTCCGTAACGGCGAGGAATGTTGAATCAATCTTAATTTTTTCAAGCGAAGCCCCGATCCCCAGCTGCGGGGAATAAATGTCGTCGTAGAGAACAGTCGGCCCGATATTGCTACGGCCGACGTTCTCGAACGACTCGACGAGGCGCTCGGCTTGATCGAGCGTCACCAACCCTGGCGACTGACGCATCTTCGCCGTGATTTGAAGCAGATACTTGTAGTGCGGTTTCCATGTCGGGGTGCATACATTCCCGCGGAGCGGACGTGTGTGACCGAGCTGACGTTTCTTGCGAGGCGGGATATTACGGCGGCAACTGTGGCGTCATCGATCGTGCACGAGGGAATCCACGCGCGCGTCCATCGGATGGGCGTTCGAGCAGAAGATCGCGACCGGGCAAAGGAGGAGCGATTATGTCGTCGCGCGGAGCTGGCGTTTGGTCGTGCTCTTCCTGCTGATCTCGGAGGTCCGGTAATCGAGCGCGCGCTCGGCACATTGATGCTTGCCGATGAAGAGGTAGCACCGGAGATCGATTGGTCTGAAGCGGCTGCCAAACAAGAGGAGATAGACCGCCTGGCGTAGGCATTGTATGGATTCCCATATAAATCTGGAGAAAAACGATGAAACGTTTCGCCGTAGCATTGGTCCTCAGCGTGGCTGCATGCTCCGATAAAAGGGCGATTCCCGCCACGGATTCATCGAACCTCGCGAGCGTTTACGTGTCGCCCCTCGAGGCGCATCTTCCAGTCGACGGTGGAAAGATCTGGTATCGCGTTGTCGGCAACGCAAAGGCTATTCCTGCAATTCTTCTCCACGGCGGTCCCGGCTTCGCGAGCTACTATATGAAGCCACTCGAAGCGCTTAGTGCCGATCGTCCCGTCGTTCGCTACGACCAGCTTGGTGCGGGCGCGTCCGGTACGTTGACCGATACGACGAAAATGACAATCGCGCATTTCGTCGCCGAGCTCGATTCCCTTCGATCAGCGCTACACTACGACAAAGTTCATCTCATCGGACATTCGTGGGGAACTATTCTCGCGCTCGAGTACTATCGAGCACATCCGGAACATGTAGCGAGCCTCACGTTGTCGAGTCCCGCACTCGACATTCCGGAATGGGAGAGGCATTCGCGAGAGCTCAAGAAAACACTTTCTGACTCGGCACAGCGCGCAATCGCTGCTGGAGAGCGCGACAAGAAGTTCGAGACGCCCGCATATCAGAATGCTCTGGGCGAGTTCTACAGCAAATACGTGTGGCTACGCCCTGATTCGGTGAATCTCGACAGCACTCTAAAGATGGTGAACATGAACATCTACAACTACATGCAGGGACCAAGTGAGTTCACGATCGTCGGCACGCTCAGGAAATACGACGCAACGTCGTACTTGAAGAATCTGAAAGTTCCGGTGCTGTATACGGTGGGCGAATTCGATGAGGCCAATCCCGTAACTGTAAAGAAGCACGCCGCGATGACGCCCGGCGCGAAATACGTGGTGATTCCCAATGCGGCGCATCTTACTGAGTGGGATAATCCGTCAGCCCTCAATGCCGCGATTCGGGTATTTCTGCGCGACGTTGATTCGCAGGAGAGGCGCTCGGCAACAACAGCGAGAGCGGCAGGACAACAGCGTTGAACCCGTCGAGTGTTGGGTCGATAGTTCTCGGCGTTCGGCCGTTGAGTAATGGGTCGTCGGTAACGCAACACTGAAAACCCGCCAGCCGAACGCCGAGAACTATTGACCCGAAACCCAACGGGTTAATCTGCGCATTGCACAAGGATGCCTAGCTTTTCGGCACCAACGTGAAATCGTATTCCAGCTTGATCGTATCAGCCACACTCAAAACAATCGGCACTCGTGGCTGCGCAATATTGAACTGTGAAAAAGTGAATTGCGTCGCGGCACTGCCGACCACCTGACCATTTTTCGGCTCCGCCGTAACATGCCACGTCACCGGCTTCGTCACTCCACGAACTGTCAGATTCCCGACGATATCGAACGTGTGCGATCCAGACGTCGGCAACGTCCTGGGCAATCCAATAAATCCCGTCGGCACAAACTCCACAGACGGATACTGATCAGTCTCGAGAACGCGCGATCGAACAAATCCGTCGCGACGATCACGATCGCTCTTGAGGCCACTCACGTCGACAACAAACTTGGACTCTGCCGGAATAATCTTTCCATCGGGACCGATGCCGAGTCCCCCGGTAATGACAGTCGTCTTGCCTACTGCATCGTTCGGGAGATCGACGCGAACAAGCTGTTCACGAATACGATAGCGCGCTTCGTTGCCCGCAGGCGCAACTACGAGGTGTAAGCCCGCGAGCGCCGGCGCCGTTGAAATCGCGGCTGCACTCGTCGGCGTCGGTGCTACGGTCGCCGCATCCGTATTCCCGCCAGTGTAACGGAGCAACGCAATCGCTCCAATCAGCACCACAATCAAGATTCCAAAAGCTTTGCGATTCATACTGGCCACATCCCTTTGATTTCAGTGTCTACTCTTACCTACGCACGCCACCGTTCCTCTGCTGACACCCATCGCTTGTAAATACCCTTAGCCGACGGCACTATAACGCAGAATCATGGCCACTCCACTCGCCCGATACTTCGGCTTTAACGAGCGCGTCGACCCGAAAACGTATCTGCACACCGGCGTAGTGCTGATGGTCGCCAAATACGTCATAGACGCGACTGCAATATTCCTTGTTACGCATCAGGTTTGGACGCCCGCGGATTATCTCCTGCCGCTTCTCACAGTCCGCACGCCGAAATTGGGCGCGTTTCCAGCGTGGCTCCTTACTGCGCTAATCCTGTGGACGCTTCCATTCATCTGGATTGGCGTCAGCATGACACTTCGTCGCGCAATCGACGCAGCAAAGTCACCATGGTATTCCCTGTTCTTTTTCTTCCCGCTGATCAATTACGCGGTAATGCTTTGGCTCGCGAGCCTTCCGTCAGCTGAAGGTCCGACACCGCGCTGGTTGTCGGATGTGCAGACAACCGCAACCGGACGAGTAAGAAGCGCACTGCTCGGGATTCTGGTTAGCGTCGCGATTGGATCACTCGCGGTAGCAGTCATCACTTTGACGACAAGATCGTACGGGATGGCGCTCTTTCTTGGAACTCCTTTCGTGCTCGGGGCGGTCACGGCGTACATACACAACTATCGTCATCCACGAACGCCACACGAAACTACCGCTGTCGTTATGCTCGGGCTGTTCTTTGTTGGCGGATCTCTGATGCTGTTCGCGCTCGAGGGAATTGTGTGTCTTCTCATGGCGGTACCGATTGCAATCGTCGCCGCGGCGCTCGGAGGAAAGGTTGGAAGGCTTGTTGCGATCGGCACAACGTCGCCTCCGGCGAGCACCGCATTCGTCCTTCTCTTGCTTCCCGCCGGGCTCGTTGCAGATCGAGCAACAAACGTCAGTCCAGTTTACGAAGCGGTTACGTCGGTAGTCGTCAACGCTCCGCCCGAGACAGTGTGGCAGCACGTGATTCAATTCCATGAAATCACTGAGCGACCATCGCTGTTATTCCGGTTGGGAATTGCTTATCCAATTCGAGCAAGAATTTCGGGAACCGGTCCGGGCGCAATTCGACGCTGCGAATTTTCAACTGGCCCATTCGTCGAGCCAATAACAGCGTGGGAAGCGCCCAACAAGCTTTCATTCGGCGTAAGCGCGCAACCGGCAGCATTGCATGAGCTCAGCCCCTATTCACGCGTGTACGCACCACACGTCCAGGGATTTTTCAAGGCGCGGCGGGGCGAGTTCAGGCTCGTTCGCCTGGCCGACGGAAAAACGCGACTGGAGGGCAGTACCTGGTACACACTCGATATGTATCCGCAGGCCTACTGGCGGCCGATCGCCGAATTATTGTTAAGACAGATACATGAGCGGGTGCTCGCGCAGGTCAGGCGGGAAAGTGAGGAATAAATGGAACCGATTTGCTCTCCGCGGCGTTCAATAGAGAGCACGCCCGGCAAATAATTCCAGGAGAATTCATGTTTTCGACGATTGGACGCACCTTCGCGGGACTTCTGATTGTTGGCGGTACGGTTCTGGTTCTTAGCAACCGCGCCACTGCCGCATCAGCTCACTCTGCTGCCCTTCCCAACCCCGTCGTAGACGACGCGCTTGCTCCAGCGAAAGGTGAACAGACCGCCGTCTTTGCAGGGGGTTGCTTCTGGGGAGTCCAGGCCGTTTTCGAGCATGTTAAAGGGGTAAAGTCTGCGATCTCGGGATACGCAGGGGGAACTGTCAAAGCGCCTTCATATGAAGACGTGAGCTCCGGAACGACCGGTCACGCCGAGTCGGTTCGTGTGACGTATGATCCTTCGCAGGTCACGTACGGCCAGCTCCTGCGGGTATTCTTCTCCGTCGCTCATGATCCCACTCAGCTCAATCGGCAGGGACCCGATCACGGAACGCAATATCGTTCGGCGATTTTCTACACAAACGCATCGCAGAAGAAGATTGCGGCGGCATACATCGCCCAGCTGACCAAGTCGAAATTGTTCAGCTCACCCATCGTCACTGAAGTTTCCCCGTTGAATGGGTTCAATACGGCCGAAGCTTACCACCAGGATTACGCCCGCCTGCACCCATATGAGCCGTACATCATGTTCAATGACGCGCCGAAGGTGAAAAACCTGAAAAGCGATCTGCCCGAACTCTGGGTTGAAAAGGGAGTAGTAGCCACGCGCTGATCCACAGCGCACTTTTCTCGAATCACCACACTGGAGACTGAATGAAGAATCTGGCAATTGTATTCGTCGGACTGACGCTCGCTGCCGGCTCGCTGGGCGCACAGGGAAATGATCCTGACAAGGTGACGGCCACGGGCGGCGTCACGGTTCCGGGCTGGCAAGGTCGGATCGACCCTCAGGCGGCAAAAGGCGGACGAAGTATTACGCAGGACAAAGTCACCGCGATGGGCACTGGTTTCCACGTTACTTCAGGACCCGCGGCGATTTATTGGAATCCGAAGAATACAGCCACTGGGAACTATACAGTCACCGCAACCTTCACTCAGACGAAGGCGCCCACACATCCGGAAGCATATGGACTGGTTCTCGGCGGCGCCGATCTCACCACTCCAAATCAGTCGTACTTTTATTTTCTGGTTCGAGGCGACGGAAAGTATCTGATCAATCACCGCGCAAATGATTCGACAGTTCACAAGATCGTCGAGTGGACTGCGAGTCCTGCAATCAAGACCCAGGACGCTGATGGCAAGGCAACGAACAAGGTGTCGATCGTTGCCGGGGCAGATAAGGTGAGCTTCCTGGTGAATGGCATTGAAGTCGCCACCAAGCCGCGGTCGGCAATCGTCGCCAAGGGAATTGCGGGCGTTCGAGTGAATCACAATCTTGACGTCCACGTCGACGGGTTTGCCGTCACGTCGGCCAAATAGTTCTCTATAGTACATTACCAACGGGATCGGGGTTAGTTTGAAAGGGCGGCCAGTTCGGCGCCCTCTTGACTTTGCTGCGCGCTATTTGCACTGGGCCCTCCGTATGACGACACACCCGCTCAACCTCACGGTCGACTCTCCCGAAAAAGCCCTGCCGGCGGCCGGTTATCCGAGAATCGACGGCACCGCACCGAGCCACGACGTCCAGTTCTACGAGAACGATCATTTTCTCGCCGCCGCAGTTGCTGATTTTCTCGCGGGCGGACTGAGTGCCGGTCAGGCGATTATCGTGATCGCCACTCCCGACCACCGCGACGCGTTCACGCTCCGGTTGAAGGCAAAGGGCATCGACACCGATTACGCATCTCGAAGCGGTTTCCTCACAATGCTCGACGCCCGGGAAATGCTCGCGCACTTCATGGATGGAAATTTTCCGGATCCGGCGCGGTTCCGGGGCACCGTTGGAAGTGTCGTACAGAACAGCTTGAGCTTGACTGGTAATCGTTGCATTCGGGCCTATGGCGAGATGGTCGATCTGCTATGGAAGGACGGAAATACCGACGGAGCAATTCGACTCGAGGAGATGTGGAACGACCTCGCGAAGAGTTATTCGTTCTCGTTGCTGTGCGCATATGCAATGGGCAATTTTTACAAAGAGTCGCATTCGGGCGACTTCCAGCGCATCTGCCAGAGCCACGGACATGTCATTCCAACGGAGAGGTTTACGGACGCCGATGATACGGCGCGTCTGCGCGAGATAAGCCTGCTGCAGCAGCGCGCTCACGCACTCGAGAGTGAGATCGCACATCGGAAAGAACTGGAGGAGCGGCTTCGCCAGACTCTTGCCGAGCGAGCGATTCTTCTCGAGCGCGAGAAGCGTGCGCGAGCAGAGGCGGAAGCTGCAAATCGCGCGAAGAGCGATTTCCTGGCGGTGATGAGCCACGAGCTTCGCACGCCCCTCAATGCCATCGGCGGACATGTTCAGCTCGTCGACATGGGGGTGTATGGAGACATCAACGACGCGCAGCGCGAAGCGCTGACACGAGTCTCACGAAGTCAGCGTCACCTTCTGACTTTGATCAACGACATCTTGAATCTCGTTCGCATCGAGACAGGTCACGTCGACTACGAGATTACTGATCTGGATGCGGGGGCTGTTGTTCGCGACGCGCTCAATTTAGTCGAGCCTCTTCTCTCCGCTAACGAGTTATCGCACGAGATTGTTATCTCCGACGAGCGTGTTTCGATTCGCGCCGACCGGGATAAAGTCCAGCAGATTCTCATCAATCTTTTGACGAACGCGATCAAGTTCACTCCTGCGCGCGGTCGCGTCACTGTCGAGGCCGGCATCAGCACTGACGACGAGAAGATGGCGTGCATTCGCGTGACTGATACTGGCATTGGAATTCGGGGAGACAAACTGGATTCGATCTTCGAGCCATTTGTGCAGCTCGGTGCGCGACCGGCCAGCGGGCAGGAAGGATTGGGCCTCGGCCTCGCGATCAGCCGCGACCTTGCACGTGGAATGTCCGGCGATCTCACTGTTAAAAGCACGATTGGGGAGGGGACGACGCTGGTACTCACCCTGCCCCGTTATTTTTCTCCTTCCGCATAGCGGCTCCCAAAGACAGTTTTTCGTCAGTGATTGCCCCTGACGCGCGTGCCACGCAGACAAGACTGAACATTACGTACGCCGCCGAGCTTCTTGCTTTGGCGGCGATGTACGTCGTGGCAGGTAGGTTGGGGCTCAAGCTGGATGCCGTCGCCGGATTTGCGACGCTTGTCTGGGCGCCCACCGGAATTGCGCTGGCTGCGCTTTTGATTCGCGGCTATCGATTGTGGCCGGGCATTGCACTCGGCGCATTCCTCGCGAACAGTCTCGCCGGCGCGCCGATTCCTGTCGCCATAGGCATTTCGCTCGGCAACACGCTGGAGGCTTTGGCGGCTGCGTACGCGCTGCAAAGAATCCCCGGTTTTCGATGCTCACTCGAGAGATTGATCGATGCATTCGCTGTAATCGTGGTTGCTGCAATGCTCAGCACGATGATCAGTGCATCAATCGGCGTGTTGAGTTTGTATTTCGGCGGGCTCGTACACCCGGGTGCGATGGGCCAAACCTGGCGCGCATGGTGGCTCGGCGATTTGATCGGCGATCTTCTCGTCGCGCCGCTGTTTCTTGTCTGGTCCACAGGGGGGCCACGGGCGAATCGCGAGCAGTGGCTCGAAGCCGGCACGCTCGGTGTGTGTCTGATCGGCGTAAGCCTTTTTGTTTTTGGAAATAGCGGACCGGGCGGACGGTTATTCGGAGACGCGTATCTGTTTTTCCCGCTCTTCATGTGGGCCGCACTGAGGTTCGGTCAACGCGGATCGGTCACGGTGGCCTTTCTAATTTCATTGATTGCCATCTGGGGAACGGTTGCCGGGCACGGGCCGTTCGTGCAATCAGAGCTCTACATCAGCCTTTTCGCGTTGCAGACATTCATGGGTGTCACAGCCGCAACTTTCCTCGTGCTCGGTGCATCAGTATCAGAGCGCGGGGCGGCTCTGGACCGGCTGCGTTCGGCAATCGAAGGCGAGCAGCAAATGAGCGCCGAGCGGGACGCTGCGCATCAGAGGTTGCTTGCGGTACTCGAGCAGACGCCCGTCGCAATCGGAATCGTCGACGCGAAAACGGGACGTTATCTCTTCACCAATAGTGAAGTCGAACGAATTCTTGGAGAGCGTCCTCAGCTCACGCGCGCTGTCTCGAAATTGACGCCGAGCAATGGGACGGACTGGAAGGGCTATCGTCCTGGAGGCGAGCCGCTCGCCACCGACGAGTTTCCAGTTGCGCGTGCACTGGATCGTGGTGAAGTCATCCGCGACGAGGTGTTCAGGATAGTGCGGCACGATGCCGAAGCGAAAGAAGTGATGACCAACGCCGCTCCTGTTCGCGATCCTGAAGGAAACATTGTTGCGGCTGTTGTTGTTTTTCGCGATGTGACGGAGCAACGAAAAAAAGAAGACGAGCTGCGCCGCGCCCACGAAGTTGCCGCGGCCGCTAACCGCGCAAAATCGGAATTTCTCGCGGTGATGAGTCACGAGCTTCGCACTCCGCTCAACGCGATAGGCGGACACATTCAGCTGATCGAGATGGGCGTGCATGGCGGGGTCACCGACGCGCAGCGAGAGGCGCTGCAGCGCGTTCAGCGGAGCCAGCGTCATCTGCTGTCCCTGATCAATGACCTTCTGAATTTGACGCGCATCGAAACGGGTCGCGTTGATTTTGACATCACCGACGTTCCTCTCGAGTCGCTCGTAGCGGAAGCGGTTGCGATGATCGATCCCCTGCTCGCATCGCACGATCTCAAATGCGACATCATCGATTCACCGTATGCGCCCGACACAGCCATTCGGGTGCGGATCGATCGCGAAAAAACTCACCAGATACTCCTCAATCTTCTCAACAACGCGATCAAATTCACCCCGACTGGTGGACGCATCACGATTGAAGCACGCGTCGACGATGAAGATCCCGGAATGGCAGCCGTACGCGTGACTGATAGCGGCGTAGGAATTCCGCCGGCAAAGCTCGAGAGCATTTTCGAGCCGTTCGTTCAGCTCGCGAACCGCCCGGCAAATCCGAGTATCGGCCTGGGTCTCGGGCTGTCCATCAGTCGCGATCTCGCGCGCGGTATGGGAGGAAACCTCTCCGCCACCAGTGACGTTGGAAAAAGCTCGACCTTTACTCTCCTGCTCCCTCTTGTACCGGAATTGCCTTCATGATCATCGACGTACACAATCACTTCTATCCGCCAGAGTATCTCGACGCAATTCGCGCCGGCGAAAGTGTCGTCAAGCTCACAACGGATGCCGAAGGCAATCCTTGCTTGCATTATCCCGGTGATTACAACGTTGCCGTGCGCGGTCACCGTGATATTGCGTATCGTCAATCCGTACTAGAGAAAGAAGGCATAGACACGCAGGTGATTACGCTCACTACTCCTGGCACTCATGTCGAGCCGCGTGATGAGGCGATAAAGCTTGCGCGAATGGTGAACGATTCGTTCGCCTTGATTATTCGCGAGCGCGAGCCGCGCTTCGCAGCACTTGCGACCCTTCCACTCTGCGATCCGGCTGCATCAGTCGACGAGCTTCGGCGCGCGATGACAGAGTTGGACATGCCCGGCGCAATGTTGTTCAGCAACGTGAACGGAATGGCACTCGCTGATGAGCGCTTCGAACCTTTATACGCCGAGGCCGACAAGCTTGGCGCTGTGCTGCACATTCATCCCACAGATCCAGTTGGCGTCGAAGCGATGACCGATTTCTGGTTGATGCCCCTCGTTGGATTTTTGTTCGACACGACGCTCGCGGCGGCGAAGCTTGTCTTTGCTGGAGTTCCCGCGCGTTACCCGAATATCAAATGGGTGTTGAGTCATCTGGGTGGCGCGATTCCATATCTTGCAGAGCGTCTCGATCGCGGATGGGAGGCGTTTCCGGATTGCCGAGTGAACATTGCGGAGAAGCCGAGTAATTATTTGCGCCAGTTTTATTTCGATACGGTGAACTTCGATCCCCACGCATTAAAGCTCGCGGTCGATTTCGCCGGTGCATCGCAGATTCTTGCGGGGAGTGATTACCCGCACCAGATCGGGAGCATTCCCAAGATGAAAGAGAGTCTTGGTTTGCTCGCCGTATCTGAGGATGAGAGGAAGATGATCCTCGGTGGAAATGCTCTCGCGTTATATCGGCTTGGTTGAACGAATTGCTTGACCATGATTGGCAATGGTGAACGTGAGAGGGGAGTTATGCGGGAGCTACATGACCA
>DATLDN010000253.1:0-2566 GCA_035525855.1 Gemmatimonadaceae bacterium | reverse complement strand
TTCCGCGAGATGCGGTCCTCTAGTTGTTAGAGCCGGGCAAGTGCAGCGTCGAGATACGGATCCTTTCCTGACGCTGTTGCGTCACTGCTCCACACCACAGGAATGCCGGGCGGCAATCCTTTCCATTGATATACAAATCCGTCTTTTGGTTCTGTGGAGCTGCTGCATGCGACGCTGACGAGCAAGAGCATCGCAACGCATGTAAGTCGTTTTCTCACGAACCACTTTAACGTGCGAGGCGCGCACAGGTTCCACGTTATTTCATAAGTTTACAAATTCAGTAAATCCACTCTAACCTTAATATCATGTCACCTGCTCCAACGAACGGGAAAATCTGTTACATCGAGCTGCCGGCGATGGACGTCGAAGCTTCAGAGAAGTTTTATTCGACCGTCTTCGGCTGGCCGATGCGTACTCGCGGCGATGGAAGCCACGCGTTTGACGACACCACCGGACAAGTAAGCGGCGCATTCGTTAAAGGGCGCGCGGCTTCGTCAGCGGTTGGAACCCTGTTCTATATAATGGTAGACGACGTGGCTTCGACCTGTAACGTGATCGAATCCAACGGCGGAAAGATCATTCAGGCGATCGGTGGCGACTCGCCGGAAATTACCGCACGGTTTCTCGATCCTGCAGGGAACGTGGTTGGACTCTATCAGCAGCCGTCCTGAGCAACTGAGGAGTTCCGCCGTCGTGCGCTGTTAAGCCGGCCCTGAGTTAGTCGCGAGCAGTGCGTGGAAGCGAGGATCATCCCGTATTGGCGCGAGATCGGGATCGGTCATGAACCAGTCACGATTACGCATCCCTTTTTCAACGGCGAGCTCGAGATGGTCGAGGGCAAGGCTCGTGCGACCCGCGAGCGAGTGCAGGCACGCGATGTTATACAAAGTCAACGGATTGGCCGGATCACTCGCCACTGCGCGTCGTGCCCAATCCTCGGCTCGAATGTCGTCGCCGAGAGTCTGGAGACTTCCCGCGCCGAGGTAGAGCGCGCGCGTGTCGTTCGGGTTGAGTGCGATGGCGCGCTCGATTCGCTCTAACGCCCGCCTTGTAAGATCACGACGCTGTTCATCGTTTCCGAGACTGCGGGCGAGCGTCGACGCCAGCGTGAGCGCCTGATAATCGTCCACACGGAGTGACGCAGCTCGATCGTAAAAGTGAACGGCTTCCGCAAGTTTTCCCTCTGCCTGCAGCGACCGGCCGAAATAGTAAGGCGCTTCGTAAAAAGTAGGATCCAGCTCCATTGCCCGCTCGTATTCCGCGGCAGCTTCGTCGAATCGATGTTGATACGTAAGTGTGAGACCGCGTGACGCATGTGCTTCGGCGAGATCAGGATCGAGCTTCAGCGCGCGCTTGCTGGCAGACTCAGCCTGAGCGAGCGCTTCTTCACCGCCTGCGTGCTCGAAAAACCGGAACGATGAACAATCGGCAAGTCCGGCATACGCAATCGCATAATCAGGGTCGAGAGCAATCGCTCGACGGTACATGTCTTCAGCTGCATCCAGCGTTTCCGCACGCCGTTGGTGAGAAAGCTGCCGGCCTTTCAAATAGTATTCGTACGCGCGGACGCTCTGCGTAGGAACCTTCTTGATTGCGGCTTCTTCCTTCGCGCTCAAAACGACCTTTAGAGCGTTGACGATACTGGTCGCGATCTCATCCTGAATCGCGAACACATCTTCCATCTCGCGATCGTAACGCTCCGACCAGAGAGGGAAACTGGTTGCAATGTCGATGAGCTGAGTTGAAATGCGGAGTCGATTTCCGGCCTTTCGTACGCTGCCCTCGAGAACTGTCTGAACCTTCAATCGGTTTCCAATTTCACCGATTGCTTCCTTGCTGCCCTTGAACGCGAATGCAGATGTACGTGACGCAACATCGAGTGCACGAATTTTTGTAAGTGCGTTGATGATCTCTTCCGTAATCCCGTCAGTGAAAAACTCATTCTCTGCATCGGGACTCATGTTTGTGAACGGAAGCACCGCCACAGATCTCCTCTCGGAAACTGCAGCCGTTTCCGGCGGAATCGCATTTGCCAGAGCAAGCGCAAACTCAGATACTGTCGCGTATCGCTCAGAAGGATCGAGTGACAGTGCCTTCAAGAGAACATCAGAAGCTGCGCCGGGGACTTTCGATGTAACTGGAAGTCTGGGGGGCGGCCCGCTGAATCTTTTTGCGATGACTCCCTGAGGAGTGGAAGCCACGAATGGCGGCCCTCCCGACAACATCTCATAAACGGTACAGGCAAGACTGTATTGATCGCTTCGCCCGTCGAGATTTATCTCACCGCTCGCTTGCTCGGGGCTCAGATACGCTGGCGTTCCTATCGCGATCCCTGTTCGTGTTAGCGTCTCACCACCCGCAGCGCTTATCGCCTTCGCAATACCAAAATCGAGAATGAGCGGCTCGCCTTCGAACAGAATGATGTTCTCGGGTTTGATGTCGCGATGGACAACTCCGTTTCGATGGGCGAAATCCAGAGCGGCGGCCAACTGCCGGGTGATGCGCACGACATCTGCGGGCACGACCGTCTTCTCGCGGTTCATTTTGCCGCGCAAAGTTTCGCCCT
>DATLDN010000200.1:0-15693 GCA_035525855.1 Gemmatimonadaceae bacterium | reverse complement strand
TGATGCCGTTGATAGTGAACCCCGGTTGGAACCTCGAGCTTTTTCACAAGCTGGTGAACGACTCTGCCGCGCGTGCAAAGATGATCGCGTCGATGGTGTCGCTCGGGAAGCAGCACGGCTTCTGGGGATGGCAGTTCGATTTCGAGCAGATACACGTGAGTGATCGTGATTCGTTATCGCGCTTCTATCGCGAAGCCGCGGACGCGTTGCATGCGAACGGTATGAAACTCTCGATCGCGGTATACCCTGATCCCGGCGATCTGCAGAATGCATCGGAGTATCACACGTGGCTGTGGGATTACCTCGTGGGTGCGTATGACCTGAAGGCGCTTGCTGATGCAGGCGATTTCATAACGCTCATGACTTATCTACAGCACACACCGCGAACGCCGCCCGGTCCTGTTGGAGGTCTGCCGTACATGGAGCGCGTGATCCGCACTGCACTCGCGCACGGCGTGAAGCCGCAGCAAATGTCGCTGGGCATCGCATTCTATTCGATGCATTGGCGAACGGAATGGAACGCGGAGCGCAAAGGATACGGCTGGGGACGCGGCCTGGGTTGGCGCGCTGTTAGCGATCTCGTGCAGCAGGCACGCGCTCCCGTGCGATGGGACGAGGTACAAGGAGCGTCCGAGGCGCGGTGGGAGCAACACGGTGTGTTCGAATACGCCTGGATCGAAGACGCTGCGGCCCTCGCACCAAAGCTCGCGTTGCAGAAACGTTTTGGACTGCGCGGCATCTCCGTCTGGCGCATCGGCCAGGAAGACCCGCGCGTGTGGACGCAGTTCTAACCGACACTGACGCTCAACTCGAACGAATTACGCAAAGCACCCGGTGTCTGTCGGCCAGCCTTGCGTTCGTGCTGAAATATCAACATTATGTGTTGAAATATCAGCATATTGTCACAACGCGGGATTAGACACCATGACATTTCGGAGAACGCTGACAGCCGCGATTATCATCCTCGCTCCGATCGGCACGTTCGCACAGAAATCTTCGAACTCAGCGTCGCCCTCCATGCGCGCGCGTTGGACCAGCCTCGCCATTCCCGTGCAGCTCGTAACATTGAGCAACGGTTTGAAAGTCGTTCTTTCTCCCGACCATGCCGTGCCTCTCGCACGCGTCGGCGTGTACTACGGAGCCGGCCCTCGACAGGAGCGACGGGGCCGCGGCGGATTCGCACACCTGTTCGAGCATCTCATGTTCGAAGGATCCGCGCAGCTCGGTCCGGGAGAATTCTTTAAGCTCGTCACATCGAACGGCGGACGATTTGGCGCCCGCACGCTCTACGATTTTACGAAGTACAACGTCACCATTCCGTCGAATGCACTCGAGCTGATTCTTTGGGCCGAGTCCGATCGAATGCACGGGTTGCGCATCGATCAGGCGCGACTCGATGCGGTGCGCGCGACAGTCAAGAACGAAGTCAGACAACAATCGTTCAATCGTCCGTATGGACGATTCGTGTGGATCGACATTCCCGAGCTGACACAGACGCGATGGGAAAACTCACACAGCATCTACGGCGAATCACCTGACGGAAGCATGGCCGACCTCGACTCGGCATCAGTTGCCGACGCCGAGGAATTTTTTAACGCGTACTACTCACCTGCCAACGCGGTGCTCGTTGTACAAGGCGACTTCGATCCCGCGCGCGTCCTCGCACAAATCCGAAATTACTTCGGCGACATTCCCGGCAGACCTGTCGCACCGATGCCTGATCGCACTGAGCCGAGGCAGATGACAGAGAAGCGATTCACAGTTGTCGATCCGAACGCTTCGCGACCGGCGCTCGCAATTTCTTATCATCTTCCACCGCGCTCCGACCCCGCATTCTGGACGATGGGAATCATCGATCAGATTCTCATAGAAGGACGAGACAGCTGGATGCATAGCGCACTTGTGACCGGGCGAAATCTCACGAATGCGGTTTGGGGCGGTTTGAGCGCGCAGCACGGAAGCATGTACACGATCAACGGTCCCAACTTCTGGACTGCGTTCGTATTTCACGACAAATCGCAATCGCCCGATTCGATATTGGCCGCGATGGATCAGCAAATCGCGCGACTGCAGTCAACGCTTGTCGATCCGGCGACACTCACGCGCGCAATCACGAAGGCGCGTGCGGATTACTACTCAGAGCTCGGCGCTGGCAGAAACGAAGGAATCGTCGACATGCTCGGCCAGCTCGCACTCTTCGGCGATGATCCAGCGCGAATCAATCGCATCGAGGACGAATTTCGGAGCGTCACCGCGGAAAGAGTTCAAAACGCAGCACGCGAGTATCTCCGCGCCGGGAATCGGACTGTGCTGGTGCTCAACACGAAGGAGTCGAAATGATGCGCCGATTTCCTTTGCTCATTCTTTGCGCAGGCATCGCGACATTCTCTAATGAAGTGCGAGGCCAAACGCTCAAGCCTCGGCCGAACGTTGCCGCACCGAAACCATTCACTGCGCCGAAAGTAATCGAGCGGACTTATGGAAATGGGATGCGCGTTGCGTTGATTCCTTTTACCGCGACGTCCACCGCGCGCATCGAGCTCGTCATACGAGCGGGTACAGCAGACGAATCCGCGGATCAACCGACGGTCGCGCAGATGGTCGGACAACTCCTCCTCGAGGGTACGCGATCACTCTCCGCTGATTCGATCGCTCGTCTCGTATCAGATCTTGGCGCAGTCGGCGGCTCGGTCAGCATCAACACGAGCTCTAACGAAACAACTCTCGGCGTCGATGTCCTTCCCGATGGCGCACCACGAATGATCGAGCTGCTCGCAGATCTCGTGCGGCATCCATCCTTTTCGCAACCGGCTTTCGATCGCGCGAAGTCGAACACTATTCGCGGCATCCAGAGTCAGCGCTCGCAGGCGGACTGGCTTGGAAGCTCGCGAACGAATTCTCTTCTCTTCCCCCGCAATCCGCTCGATCGCGTTCCCGGCGAGAATGAGATTCAATCTCTGACTCTCGCGTCGATCGCACGCTTTCATAGAGACTACTACGCTCCCAACCGTAGCAGGCTCTATGTAGCAGGCACATTCGATCGCGCCAATGTCGAGCGCGCTGCAACGCAAGCGTTCGCACCGTGGGAAAGGTCGAGTACGCGTCCGTTTGTGCTGCCGAAAAATTCTCCGCGAGCAGAGAACGCAGCGAGTGACCGGCCGATCATTCATATCATCGATCGTCCCGGCGCAACACAGGCGCGAGTGCAGGTGAGCTTCCCCGTTGTTGATCAGCCGCATCCGGATCATCGCGTATTGAACGAGATCAACATGCTGATGGGCAGCGCGCAGACCGCGCGCATCGTGGCGAACATTCGCGAGCGTCATGGTTACAGCTACAACATTCATACGAGTCTGGTGCGGCGTCCCGGCTCTACGCAATGGATTGTCGTCGGAGACATAACCAACAACGTCGTCGCACCTGCACTCCGCGAAATACTCGGCGAGATCTCTCGTCTGCGCGCAGAAGCGCCGCCACTTGAAGAGCTAAAAGGATTTCAATCTTTCATGGCGGGAATTCTTATTTCCGAGAATTCAACGGCGCGCGGAATTCTCGAGTCGCTGAAATGGATGGACCTGTATGGCGTAAGCGCGACTTATTTCGGAAGAATTATTCCCGACCTGTATGCGGTGACGCCAGGCAACATCAAGCAGATCGCCGCGCGCTATCTTACGCCCGCTCGCATGGTCGTCGTCATCGTCGGAGATCGCAAAGCGATCGCACAACAACTGGAAGAAATCGGACCGGTTGTGGAGTAGCGCGACCCGCGAGTTTCGGAATGCTCGATTTGCTGGCAAATTATTCACTTCCTCTATCGCCAGATAACCATGAGCAAATTCATCGACGCAATTAAAGCGGGGGCTGGAGCGGCGGCCGAAGACATGCGCCCGGGACGGTTTACAGCCGGCGGTCGGCCGATGCGCTGCCCTTACTGTGGCGGAGAGGAGTTTGTGCGCCACACGCTCCTGTTGCCGCAGGGACCCGAGCTCGGGATCGCATGCACGGCATGTGAGACCAAGGTGCTTCCTCCAACCACCCCAGAGCGAGGAACAACATGATGCACTCGCACCGTAGCGCGCTCGCCTTTCTTGTGTTGCTTGTCGCAGTGGCCGGAACTTCGCTCGCGCAGGCTCCGGCGCAAACGATGCCCTTTGACCGCGCCAATCTCGATACCAAAGTCGCCGCGTGTCAGGATTTTTACCAGTTCGCCAACGGCGGCTGGCTCGCTCGCGCCAAAATTCCCGGCGACTACCCCACGTACGGCGCGTTCGATCAGCTGTTCGATCAGAACCAGGCGGTGCTGCGCACCATTCTCGACTCGAGCGTAGTGCGGGTAAAGTCGGGTCAGTACAAGCCAGGCAGCGGTGAATGGAAGGTAGGAGCCTTTTATTCGGCGTGTATGGATACCGCGGCCATCGAGCGTCTCGGCGCCACTCCGCTAAAGTCGGGACTCGACCGCATCGCCGCCATTCGCACAGTCGACGATCTGAAACGCGCGCTCGGGCGGCTGGAAAAGAGTTACGGACTGGCTCCGTTCTCTGAGGGATCTGCTCAGGACTCCAAGGACGCCGCCAATACTATCGCCGGTCTTTACCAAGGCGGGCTGTCGCTTCCGAACGCCGAGTACTATACAAAGACAGACACTGCCTCCGTCAACATGCGTGCGAGGTTCACGGCCAGCGTCGCCCGAATGTTTCAGCTACTCGGTGATTCGCCGGCTAAGGCAAAGGCCCAGGCCAACAAGGTCCTCGCAGTAGAGACACAGTTCGCTAAGTCGTCTCGCACGCCGATCCAGCTGCGCGACGTCGTCAACAATTATCACGGCATGACACTGCGGCAGGTCGACTCGCTCACGCCGAATTTCTCGTGGGCGCAGTTCTTCACTGCACTGGGCGCACCGGTTCCGGCCAAGATCGACGTCGGTCAGCCTGAGTTCTTCCAGAATTTCGATCGGATGTTGACGCGTGTTCCGGTCGAGGACTGGAAGGCGCTTCTCCGCTGGCGGCTAGTCAATCGCGCGGCGCCATCGCTCAGTACGGCGTTCGTGAAAGAAAACTTCCAGTTCCGCAAGCTCTTCACTGGTGCAACCGAGATCAGCCCACGCTGGAAACGTTGCGTCAACGCCACCGACAATTACCTCGGTGAGGCCCTCGGTCAGGAATTCGTGGCGCGCAAGTTCTCTCCTGCCGCGAAGACGCGCGCGGTAAAGATCGTCGACAACCTTGTCCGCGAGCTGCGCTCCCGCATCGAGCTACTGCCGTGGATGGGTGCCGAGACGAAGCAACAGGCGCTAGTGAAGCTTGACGCCTTCAGCCGCAAGATTGGCTACCCCGACACCTGGCGCGATTACTCGAAGCTCACCATCAGTCCTTCCGGCTACTATGCAAACGTGCTGGCCGGACAGCAGTGGAATGCACAGCGCGACTGGGCGAAAATCGGCAAGCCTACAGACCGCACAGAGTGGGGTATGACGCCGCCAACGGTCAACGCCTACGAGAATCCTCTGCTGAACGAGATCGTTTTTCCCGCGGGTATTTTGCAGCCTCCGTTCTACGATCCGAATGCGGATGACGCACTGAATTACGGAGCGATGGGTGCCGTCATCGGCCACGAGATGTCACACGCCTTCGACGATCAGGGGCGCCAGTACGACAAGTTCGGCAACATGCGGGACTGGTGGAGCAAGGACGACGCTGCACGGTACGAGACCGAGGCGAAAAAGATTGTGAAGCAGTTCGACGCCTACACTGTTCTCGACACTGCGACTCACGTGCAGGGACAGCTGACCCTCGGTGAAAACATCGGTGACTTTGGTGGACTGACCGTTGCCTACGCGGCGATGATGAGAGCGCTGGCTGCCAACCCGCAGCCAGTCATCGACGGGTTTACGCCGCAGCAACGATTCTTCCTCGGCTGGGCACAGGTGTGGCGCGAGCTGGATCGGCCGGAATTCCTGCGATTTCTTGTAGCTTCCAATGAGCATCCGCCGGCTAAGTGGCGCGTGAATGGACCGCTCAGCAACATGCCCGAGTTCAAAGCCGCATGGGGATGCAAGGATGGCGATCCGATGGTGCGCGCAACCGACGTCCAACCGCGAATCTGGTAGGGACGACGGTATTGACCAACATTAATGACTTAGCTGCAGTGTTCGAATCTCGTCGTGGCGAAACTCACTTGGAATCCTGATGCCAATCATTAGAATCGAGCATGTTGTCCCGGATTTTGAAAGCTGGAAGCGCGCATTTGACAATGACCCGATGGATCGTAAAGGATCCGGTGTTCGTAGATATCAAATCTGCCGATCAACAACGGATCCGAATTTCGTGATGATTGACCTGGAGTTCGATTCCCCGGTGGAGGCCGAGCGAATGCTCGAGCGACTTCGCGCGTTGTGGGCCGGTCCAGGCGGGGCTGTAATGAGGAATCCGGTCGCGCGTCTTGCTGACTGCGTGGAATCGATTTCGCTTTGATCGGCTCTCAGATCTTCCATGGCTTGCTGCCCCGATCCGGTTCAGTCGCTGCGTTTTCAACGACACATCCCAGGATAAGAAAATCAAAGTCGAAACGTTCACACCACCGAATTCGCCCGAGCCGATTGGCCCCTACAGCCACATTGCAAAGGTTGGATCGTTCATAACTATCGGGGGCACCGCCGGTGTGGATCCGTCAACGGGCCTCCTCGCCGGAAGTGATGTTGAGTCACAGACTACGCGAATCCTCGAGACATTCGAAACGATGCTCGAGTTCGTCAATTCGGATCTGGGTCACGTTGTTCATGTCAATGTTTTCCTGAAAGACATGAAAGACTTCGAAGCAATGAATCGCGCGTACTCCGCGAGAATGGGCAGCCACCGTCCAGCTCGCACATGCTTTTCGGTTCACGAGCTGCCCAAACCAGGCGTTCTGTTAACGATGAACTTGACTGCGGTTACTGTAGTCAGTTCCGACGATAAATGAACGTAAGCCCGATGTCATCGATCCTCATCGTGTCACCGGTTACGATCGCCGCGTAAATATCTGGATCGGTGTCGAACGAGATCGTCACTGTCGAGCCGTTGACGGTGTACTTCCCGGGGGAAGGGACATTCTCGAGAGACACAATGCCGTGGTCGGTTACGCGGAATGAAGTCACCATCGTCTGCCTGCCCGTAGCAAGCAACGTTATCGTTTCGCCGGTCAGCTCCACCTTTCTTGTCGCGTCTTGCTCGAGAATGTATGGAATTGGCTGACCGCTTACTGTGACAAGACTCCACGTACCGAGCAACGGATCTTTCGGAGTGGTCGTGTCGCTGCATGCGAGCACAACGAATGAAGTGAGCGCGATCAGCGCAACGCGTCTTAGCATGATGACCTCAATGTGGGACCCGACATCTCACTAACGACAAACAGCGCTTTACTGGCTCACGCTGCGCTCAGAACGCTCTGGCGCCGCAAACATTGCACACGCTAATTGAGTGACGCGCATCGAGGTGCCTGCGCGGTCAGGAGCTGGGAATGAGCGATTCTCAACAGAACTCTGTAACGTCACTCCTCGACGCTATGCGCGCGGGAGACAAGCACGCATTCGAGCAGCTCTTTCCACTCGTATACGACGAGCTTCACAATCTCGCGGGCATCCAGCGCCGCCGATGGGACGGTGACGAGACACTCGACACAACTGCACTTGTTCACGAAGCGTACTTACGGCTCGTGGATCAAAGCTCACCCGACTGGATCAATCGTCCACATTTCATGGCCGTCGCCGCAACAGCGATGCGACACATCCTCCTCGATTACGCGAAGAGAAAACACGCGGCGAAACGCGGAGGCGCGCGCGACTATATCCCGTTGCACGAGCTGGAGAACGTACTTGGCGGAGGCGAAGCCGCTTCTGAAGCGTTACCGGATGCACTGATCGCACTCGACGCTGCACTCATCAAGCTGGAGCAACACAATCCCCGACAAAGAAGCATCGTCGAGTGCAGATTCTTCGGGGGCATGACTATCGAAGACACAGCGCAGGCACTTGATCTTTCACCCGCCACTGTCAAACGCGATTGGACGATGGCGCAAGCATGGCTGTATCGTGAGCTCGAGCAATCGCTTCCGGATTTTTCATGAGCGATAAACTCGACGCGCTGTACGATCGCGCATTAAAGCTTCCTCGCGACGCACGAGCGGCGTTCATCGCCGAGAGCTGTGGAGATGACGCAGCGCTACGCACCGAGGTGCTCTCTCTCGTCGCAGCTGCAGAACGCGGAGAACAATTCTTCGCGCAGTTCGGCAACACGCTCTCGTCGTCTGTTCGTGCAAAAGCTCTGGACGATGCTGTCGCGTCACGCAGTGACTCGTCGTCCGGCTCGCATCGTAGCAGTGAGTCCGATGCGTTGTCGAAGGACACGGTAATCGGTCACTACAGCATTGTGGGATTGCTTGGACGCGGCGGTATGGGGACAGTGTATCAAGCACGGGATACGCGACTCGATCGCGACGTAGCGTTGAAGTTTCTTTCCGCGCGTCTCACGAGCGACCAACACGCGGCCGAGCGTTTGCTGGCCGAGGCACGAGCTGCTGCATCGTTGGAACACCCGAACGTGTGCGTCGTGCACGAAATTGGGGAAACGGCAGAAGGCCAGCCCTTCATTGCAATGGCGCTGTGCGACGGTAACACGCTAAAGCAGCAACTTTCGAGCGGACCAATCGCGCCCGACGAAGGTATATCGATCGCAATTCAAGTCGCGCGTGCTCTGAGCGCGGCTCATTCACGCAACATCATTCATCGTGACGTCAAACCGGGCAACATCATGCTCGGCGCCGACGGAACAGCGAAGCTTCTCGATTTCGGATTGGCGAAATCGACTAACGTAAACGTGCCTTATAAGGATTCAACGCCCGGCACGGTTGCATACATGTCGCCAGAGCAGCTGCGCGGTGAGCCCGCCGATCATCGCACTGATCTATGGTCACTCGGCGTCGTTCTTTACGAGATGATTTCCGGCCACCGCCCGTTTCGCGGAGCGAACAATCGTGAAATCATTCGCGCAATTCTCCATGACGAGCCGCAATCTTTGCGAACCGTGCGCACTGACATTCCCGCGCGGATGATGACGATTGTGGAGCGTCTGCTCCAAAAGAATCCCGAGTTACGATACGAGAGTGCAGCGACGGCCATCACCGATCTTGAATCGTCGATCGCCAACAAGCACGCGCACATTGGAAGTAGGAGCTCGCCGCGTAATCGCGTCGCCCCTCTAGCGGGAATTGCAGCGGTGCTCATCGCTCTCGCGGGATTCAGTTATTGGTTCGCAAAGCGCGACGACGGATTGAGCGCTTCACTGATGCGTGAGCCCTCTATCGCAGTGCTGCCGCTCGCGAATGACGATTCCGTCGACGCACCTCTTGCGACTGGAATGACTGAAGACCTGATCGCCACTCTCGCGCGCGAAGGTGGTGTGCGAGTCATCGCGAGTACGTCAACCGCGGGTTTCAAGAATCGGACGATGGACGTTCGGAAGATCGCGGACAGTCTCGGAGTGTCGAACATTCTCGAGGGAGGAATACGAAGAAGTGGCTCGCATCTTCGCGTAGAGGTTCGACTCGTTGCGGCACGCGACGGATCGACACTGTGGTCGCAAGCGTACGATCGCGAAGTGAAGGACATGTTCTTCGTGCAGGACGACATCGTGCGCACTGTCGCGGGCGAGCTCGGTCTCCGCTTCGACAAGGATCGGCAGCTCCGCCGTCACCATCCGCGAAGCATGGCCGCGTATCAACTTTATCTGCTTGGATCTGATCCGTTATTGCTGCGCGGACAAAGTGGCGTGTGGAAAGCGATGGAATATTTTCAGCAGGCCATCGCCGTTGACTCCACGTATGCAGCGGCGCACGCCGGGCTCGCGCTCGTGCAGGTGCGCCGTGGGCGGACTACCGCGGATCCGGGTATGCCGCTTCCTGAATTGTTTGCACTCGCTGAAAAATCTGCAAGAAAAGCGATCGCTCTCGACGACTCTCTTCCCGAAGCGCACTACTCGCTCGCTCGCGTGCTCGAGGTTCAACTCAAATTCCAGGAAGCTGCGCGGGAGATGAAGCGAGCCATCGCACTCGATCCAACGCGCTCGGTATATCATCGATCGATGTCGACGTTGCATGGTTGGGCGGGTCGGCCCAAGGATGAGCTGGCGGAGGCAAGAGTCGCCCTGGAGACCGATCCGCTCAATCCCTATGCGCGCGTTGCGTTCGGAAGTGGACTCGTTGCGAACGGGCGTCTCGATGAGGCGCTTGTAGAGCTGAATAGTGTCGCTGCGGTGAAGCCACCACTTCAGGGTGTCGCTTTTGTAATTGCGCAGATCTATGCGAAGCAGAAGCGGTTGCCGGAATCGATAGCAATCTTGCGACCGGGAGCTGAAGGTGGTGATCCAATGTATCAGGGGCTGTTGGGCTGCTTTCTCGCGAGAGCGGGACAACGTGACGAAGCGAATCGAATGCTCACCGATTTGCTTTCACGGTATCAGCGCACAAGTACCGGCGCTTTCCAGGTTGCGATGGTGTACTCGGGACTCGGTGATCTCGATCAAACTTTTGCGTGGTTGAACAAATCGATCGATGATCGATCGATAAGCAGCATGATCATGGGCCATACGTTCGATGATCTCCATCGCGATGCGCGGTTTCAAAAGTTGAACGAACGACTCGGATTCCGCCCACGAACGTGAGACTGATACGGGGTCCTGGAATTTTCCAATCTGCCTGATGGCGCTTTTTCATTTTGTGAACAGCGTTCGCTTTGGTTTGGGTTTGTGTTTGATTGCGACCACTTCGATTCGCGCACAGACGCTGCCGACCGCTTATCACCTGGGTACCGCAGTCGCCCTTCCGGATTCGCTCGATGAGGTTTTTGCTGCGGGAAGATTTACAGCGGTCGTGCGTCGCGCAGTCGCGGATCCCGAAGATCGTCGACTTATCGATCTGGCCGAGAGGATTTATCCAAATCAGGAAATCGTCCTTCAATCGGCGAGGAATCCGGAGGATCGCGACAGGTTGCTAAGGTCCGCCGCCGGAACATCGGTCGTTGCCTCGAGATTTCCCGTTCGCCGCGCCGGCACTCCAGTTGATCGTTGGTGGCTTAACGACTTCGATGGAACCTGGGTTTCGTTTGCCGTGACTGGTGGTGCTGTCGACTACTACCTTGGCCGGCTGCGTGACCTCGCGGCGGGGCGAGGACAGTTCGTCTACAAGGCAGGTGAAAAACCAGACAACGGATCTTTCTCGTATAGTGCGTCCGTCAGCCCGGCATCTGGACCTGGCGTTTCTAAAGTTGTGGAGCTCGATATCACGTGGAACTACTGGTGCGGTATGCTTTGCGCAGTCTGGTTCACGCACAAACGACTTGTATTCTTCGATGAGAAAGGTTCGGTGGTTCGAATAACCGGGGATGGCCAAGCGGACCTCGTACTTTCCTAGGACTCGAAATGAATCGAGCGTTACACCGTAGCGTTCTCGCAATCGCTTTGTCGATCGTCGCGCCAGTCGGGTGCGCGAGCGGCCCACGAAATCCGGTTCTCGACACCTACCCCGCCGGCGTGTCTGGGCACACCACGGTCGTTTATTATGACATTCACGGAAAAACATACCCGGAATTGTTAGCAGATCTGCGGCGGCTCGGCCCCAACGTCGACGGCAGAAGCTTTGTCGGCGAGACCCGCTCACCGATGCGATGGTCATGGCGCGTCGAGTCGAGCGCAGCCCCGAACTGTTCGATCGAATTCGTCAACGTCTCCGTGAATTCGCAGATAACGTTGCCCAGGTGGACCCCGCCCGCGGATGCAGACACCGCTCTTGTCACAGAGTGGAATCGCTTTCTCAAGGCGCTCGAGCTGCACGAAGCCGGACACAAGGATATTTCTGCGCGAGCGGCGCGCGACATCATCCGAGGCGTGCGTCAGGTGTCCGGACTGTGCTCCACAATCAATATTCGCGCGAACGATCTCGCGCGCGAAATCGTTGATCGATCAGTTGTGGAGCAAAGAGAATACGACTTTACTACGAGGCACGGATTGACGCAGGGAACTGCGTTTGGCTCGGGGAGAAGGCAGTCTTCTACGGTGAGCTCTATGCGCAACAGCAGTATTCTGGCTTTCGCGACACGCTACGCAGGGGCGTGGAGCGGGCAGGATCCGGTCAAGTTCGGTGCGTTTTACGATGAGAGTGGCTCGCTCATTGTAAACGGTTCTGCGTCCGTTGGTCGGCCAGCAATTATCGCAACCGCGCGATCATACATGGCTGCGTTTCCCGATATGATCGTAAAACCTGATTCACTGCGTCAGGAAAACGATGAGACAATCTTTTATTGGACGTGGACAGGAACGAACACTGGTCCCGGCGGAACGGGAAACCCGGTCAAGCTGAGCGGATACGAGCGATGGACGATCGGTAGCAACGGTCTAATCACAAAGTCCGATGGACACTTCGACAACGATGAATACCAGCGTCAGCTGAAGGGCAGTTTGCGGTGAGCACGACCACTCCTGAAACACAGTTAAAAACCTTCATCGAGAAGTTCGATCGCAGGAACCAGGCGTTGATTCGCGCTGCACGCCGAACAATCCGTGAGCGAGTTCCAACAGCAACGGAGCTCGTGTACGACAACTACAACTTCTTCGTCATCGGATACTCTCCCACATTGCGACCATCCGATTCTGTGTTCTCGATCGCGGCCGCGGCCAACGGCGTGAATCTCTATTTCACCTACGGAGCTCGACTCCCCGATCCACATCACATTCTTCGCGGCTCAGGTTCACAGGGACGAGGTCTCCGACTGTCGTCAGCAGACGTTCTGGATAAACCCGAAGTGAAGCAGTTGATCACTGCAGCTATCGCTGCAGGAAAGCCAATGCCGAAGACCAGTCGAGGGAAACTCGTGATCCAATCGGTCTCAGCGAAGCAGCGACCTAGACAGAGACGTGCGAACTGATCGATGACAGAAATTTCACAACTTTTCACAACGCGATTGGAATCGAGGCTAGCGGCTAACGCTCGCAATCTGCCGCGCGTCAGGCCGTAATCGCAGCTCCTTCCTCCACAATTTTTCCATCGAACAAATCGACAGTGCGATCAGCGAAGTGCGCGTAACGCGCATCATGCGTCACCATGCAGATCGTCGCACCGCCCTGATGCAGATCGCGCAATAAACCCATCACCGATTCACTGTTTCGCGAATCGAGATTTCCCGTCGGCTCGTCAGCAAGAAGAATTGCAGGATCACCCGCAACCGCGCGGGCCACCGCAACACGCTGCTGCTGACCACCCGACAGCTGCGACGGATAATGATTCGCGCGATGCGCCAGGCCCACCTGCTCCAGCGATTGATGCACGCGCTCCTTCCGCTCTTCGGCCGTCATGCCCCTATACGTCAGGGGAAGCTCAACGTTCTCGAACACGGTGAGATCACCAATCAGATTGAACGCCTGGAAAATGAATCCGATCTGACGATTGCGTATGCGCGCGCGATCGGGCGGCGACAAATTCGCGACTGGTTGGCCTGCGAGCATGTACTCACCACTCGTCGGCGAATCCAGCAAACCAAGTATCGAGAGCAGCGTGGTTTTCCCCGAGCCTGATGGCCCGGAGATGGACACATACTCCCCATCGCGAATATCGAGATGAATGTCATCCAGTGCGCGCGTCTCGACCTCCTCGGTATAAAACACCTTGGTTATGCCGTCGAGACTGATCAGCGACTGATTTCTCTTTGCCATCGATTCTCCAGAAGATTTCTACTTGATGCGAATTCGTTCGGTATCGTCGGGCAGCGATAGGTCACTGAGAATGACTTTGTCACCCGGGTTGAGACCTTGTACGATTTCAACTGAATTCGCCGACACTCGACCGAGTCGAACGTTGACGCGCGTTGCAGATTTTCCATCCGGATCCAGACGAAACATCGCGATCACAGCATTGTCGTCGCCGAGTGCGGGGCGTCCGGTGTAGACGATGTTCTTCAATCGCTCGAGCTGAATTGTTCCATCGACATTCAAATCAGGACGAGCACCTGCAGGCAGTTGTCCTTCGAGCGAAACATCGACAGTCACAGTTCCACCTTGCGAAGCGGGATCCATGCGTGAGACACGCCCATTCACAATTCCGTTTCGCGTATCGATGGTTGCGCTCTGTCCAATCGCAAGATCTTTCGCCTGAATCTCTCCGATTCGTAGAACAGCCTTGAGCCTTCCGGGCTGAACAACCTTGGCGAGCGGAGACCCGCTGTTCACCCATTGCCCCGGTTGAAGTGCGAGCTCCTGAAGAACTCCCTGCTCTCCTGCTCGAACAACAAGCGACTGGACCCGGCCCGCCTGAAATGCTGCAATCGCCCGCAGACGCTCGATCTGACGTTCCTGCGCAGCAAGCTGGGATCCGACACTTCTCGTAATCAGCTGAAGCTTTTGCTGCTCGAGCTGTAATCGAGTCTTCGATTCTTCCGCAGCCGCGCGCTTGTTGTTGTACTCGAATTGCGAAATAAGCCGGCCCGCAATCAACGTATCTGCCGCGATACGCTCCTGCGCCGCACTCACATTTGCAGTGCGCACGCTCGCGACCGCTCCTTCCTGCGCCAGCCGCGATCCCTCGAGCTGCACTCGAAGATCCGCGAGTCTCGCCTGCGCTTCACTCAGCGCCTGCTCTGCCTGAAGCGCCTGGATCTGCACGTCCGGATTCGACATCTCGAGCAAAACCGTTGTCGGCTCTACAACCTGGCCGGGAACTGCAACGATCCGCTCCACGCGTGCTGAAGTAACAGCGGAAATCCAGCGAATCTGCTCCGGCACGAGAGTCCCCGGGCCGCGAACTTCCCGAACCATGTCTCCACGTCGAACTGAATCGATCACGACAGTGCTGTGATCAACGGTAGGTGCCGCGGGTTTTAGAGTCGCCGCTGCAATTGCAATAACGATCAAAACCGCAGCGCCGATTCCAAACATTACGTACCGTCCACGCTTTGGCTGCGGCGCTCGCGGGACATCCATCCGCGACTGTGACGGACGCGGTGCAGCACGCTGCATTACTGTCGCATCGAACTTCATTGCTCAGGCTTCAGAGCGAAACGCTATCGCGGGATCTACTCGAACAGCGCGTAACGTGGGCGCGAGACTTCCGATCAGTGTCATCACGAGACACAGCGCACCGGCTGCCGTGAATGTCAAAACATCCGCGGGCTCGACGCCGGCAAGCAAGCTTTGAATCGAACGGCCGGCCAGATACGCGATGATGAGCCCGGGAATCACACCGGCGATCGCCAACATTGCAGCCTGTCGAACAACCATGCGAACGATGTCAGCGCGCTGCGCGCCGAGCGCAATTCGAACTCCGATTTCATGTTGACGACTCGAAACCGAGAACGACAGCAATCCGTGAATTCCAATTGCAGCGAGAATGAAAGCAATCACAGCGAACGCAACGAGAGTTCGAACCTGCACCGACCTCGCTGCCGTCGCATCCGACAAAACTTCCGATAGCGGTTTGATATTCGAGATCGGCTGTTCAGGATCGACACTCTGTACAATCCGCCGAATCGCTGGAATCAGCGTTGCCTGAGACAACGACGATCGAATTACCAGAACCTTCGGCGCGTAAAACGAGCTGCCGGTGTCGGGAAACTGCTTGTATGACATGTACACCTGCGGCTCGCTCGCCTGCTCGGGCCCGCGCACTCGAACGTCGCCC
>DATLDN010000183.1:0-6286 GCA_035525855.1 Gemmatimonadaceae bacterium | reverse complement strand
GCGCGGCTTCTTACGGCGCCGCGCGGAAATGCTGGAACGACTGACAAAGAGCCGCGTTTACCGCACGAGTATGTTCGCGCTATTGCCGATATCGCTGCAGATCTTTCGGGGCCAGCGCGCGCGATAGGCAGCGAAGCTGTCGTTGCTGCGCGCCATGCCGCGGCTGCGGAGGCAGCACTATCGCAGGAGATTCAAACGCTTGCGCGTGACGCTGATCCAATTGAAGCAGCACGGCTCGAACAGAAGCTTGGTACGCTCGCCACGGTGGCGGATGCGGAGACAGATGAGCAACGAAAATTGCGTGGGCTCCTGAGCGACCAATTGGAATTGATGCGACGGTTAACGACGCGTCTTCAGGAAACGCAGGGCCGGCGCGAACGCGTTCAGGAACTACTGAGGACGCTCTGGCTGCAGATTGCAAACCTTCGCGCGGCTGATGTTGCCGATAAGTTCGAAGCGAGCGCGGTTACGGATCGTGTCAGGGCTGTTTGTGCCGACATCGAGCGGTACACCGGGGCGATGAGTGAGATCAATTCGCCGAGGCCACCGGCGTGACACCGGACGCAATACACGCAGAATTCTCATCGAATGGAGGCTTGACGTGTCCATGATGCGAACGACTTATCTCTCTGCGGTTTCCTTTTTTGCGTTACTAAGCATTGGATGCGGTCAACTTCGCGACAATGTACGCAACCTTCGCGCGTTAGAGCTCCATCTTCAGCAAAAATATCCTGAGTCACACATTCGGGTCCAAATGGACAACCTGGGTACGTTGTCCCTTGCCTTTGATTCTTTGCCAAAAACAGTGAACGCGGGGGACTCGGCTGCGATTAGATCTCTGGCGAGAACGGCTCTCGACTTATTTGGTCCCGCAGCGGCAGGAGTCGATACAGTTGAAATCTCAATTCCAATTGTGTCGGTAGGCGGCGGAGGATTCGGGTTTCGTGCAGGGAACTCGGTGAAATACTCGAAGGCCTCGTTGACGACACGGTAAAGCGTAAAAAGCTCACGCGACTGATTCCCCTGCGACCGACAGTTATTTGCGCAGCGCATCGATGTGCGGGACGGTGAGCCACGCTGCCATCGCTCCAAATCCACGTTTATTGATTTCGAACGGCTTCACCGTTCGCACGTCACTGAGAAATACCAGGATGCAGTATTTTTTGTCTTTGAAGAAATCAACGTAGTCAGGTATCTCGTCCTTTTCGATCCCATCTTGCTTGCCGTACTTGACCAGAATATCTCGTGTGCGACGAGGTGTGAGGTTTTCGAACTGAAGCACCTTCGACACGGTTGCAACGGCGGTGACCGGTTCTCCAGAGTCTTTGAAGTAAACTCTATCCCCGGCGTTGATTCTTCCCCATGGAACCGCGCGATTCATGTACCAGCGTGATTCGATTGTCTTCTCGCCTGAGAGGATCAGTGGCAGGAATCCCCATGACTTCTTCATGATGGCGACGTGATCCACAACGCTTGCCTACGTACCTCGCACATCGAGTCCGCGCGACAATGCCGCAATTGACTGACGTTCGTCGTGCGTCCAGAACTCCAGCCGTTCGCCCGAAAACGCTGCGAGCACTTCCGCGGTCGCAACATGTATCGCATCCAGCGCTCGCACGTTCACTGAGAAAGAGGCTGCAGCACGGTCGAGAACCGGGTCGTCTACCGCAGCCAGGTCGATCGCAGAAAGGAGCTCACGCATTTCCCTGCGCTTGATCGCGGTTTGAGCATCGCTCAAGCGTCCGAGCAAACGTTCGCGGTCGACCGCGCGAAACATCTCGACCTCAACGATCCGCGACGAGACTACGCGGTCCTTCCCGGTCAGTGGGATTGTTTTACCCCGCTCGCGGAAAACGACCCGGAGGAGAACACTGGCGTCGGCGTACTTCACGCAGAGTCTTCGCGGATTGCGCGGAGCGACTCCTGTATGTCCGCTCGAGAGCGTATGCTGGAAAACTTGAGATCGCGCAGCTGTTGTGATCCCAGGTGCAGGGTCCCTGCGCGCGCGAGGCGCTCATGCCATCGGATGTCGTCTGCATCCGGGGGGACGATCTGCGCGATCGGTTCATCCCTGTCGGTCACGACTATACGATTGCCCTGGGCGGCCATGCGCAGATAACGGCTCAGGTTTGCCTTTAGCTCGCTGACCTTTACGGACTTCATAGTCTCTTAACGTGACCAACAAGGTCACGTTCGTCAAGCCGCGGAGGAGGCTCCGATTCGTGACCCCCACGTCGCACTCAAGCTCCTCAGTCCCGATCTCGGCGCAGGACTCGGCGTCGAGTTGGCGACGGAGCGGGTTATCCCCTTAAATGAGTACGTACGGTGCATCGACGACATCTTCGACCCAAGAATGGACGCGCACATCAAACCATTGGTGGAACATGCGGCGCGTGCGCCGCTTTGGCCAACGCGATTCATCGGTGCACCACCCTTCCAGCCAGTGCTCGAAGAAGAAATCGAAATGTTTTTCGACGAACGCAGTGATCTCCTCTACTTCGTCCACCTCAGGTCCGAGAAAAATGGGCAGGGCGTCGTCTTCGGACGGGTCGAATGCAAGGTCGCTCTCCTCGAAGACGGACTTCGTCCAGTCGATGTAGGGTTGTTTCGGAGTCAGAATAATCGCGGAGCGATTTAACAGGCCCAAAATCGGTAGCGTAAGAGTGCGAGCTGCGTTCAAGCTGGCGACGGTCGCTGCTTTCTCACGAGGCGTTCGTCGAATCTGTATTGATCGATCATTACGATTTCGAAGCGATGGAACTTTGGATGTTCCGGATTGATCAAGAGGTTATAGCTGGCTTCAACGATAGCACTCGGGACCAGCAAAGCCAGCGATGCTCGCTTTTTCACCCACTGATCGCCGATCGCTTGAACCGAAGGAGGCACGGGTGAAGAGTTCCACCCATCGGGAAGTTGGGCCCTGTCGAGAGTGTCGACAAGTTTGTCAGGAATTGTCGCCGTAATGAGAGAGTAGGAAGACAATAGCGAGTCATCTTTGAGGTTTACCAAAACCTCGAGCACTGCAAGCGCGGAGCTGTCTGAGGCATACGCCGCGCGTGTCCCCGGGCTGTTCCACCGGCCACCGTGCAAACGTGCGCCTTCGCCGTCGAACGCGGTCTCGGCGTACTTGCTCTTGACGAGACGCCACAAAAGCACGGCTAAACGGGAATGCCATATTCCAGGCGTCCAATCACGTTTTCAACTTCGATCGCACCCACGTCAGTCGATGCAAAGACAAGTGGCGCCTGCCCGCCAAGTGCGTGGGCCGGGCTAACGAGCCACTCGCGCGCTCTCACGGCATCCCCTTCAAAAAGCTCGAGTGCCCGCGCAAAAACCCTCGACGTACGGGCTAAACGATCTGACTCATCTGCGGTAAATCGACCCGCCTCTTTTCTTCGCGCGAGTGTACGCTCGGGAATGGCAACAACCGTTGCAAGAAGCCGATGCGGAAGGTCAGTGTTTCGCGTGAATCGTTCGAACGCCGCGTAGCTGAAGCCGCGGGCTATTTGTTCCACAGCGTGCAGGGGATCGTAGTTTCGGAACCCGAAAAGGGAAAGGTAATAATGACCTGCCTTGTGCCCCGTCCGAACGTATTTCCAGAATTCCGTCAGGTCAGCGGACTGTCGTTCCAGTACTGCCGGCATTTGTCCTCATTGTTGCCACTTGGCTAATAATAACGTGCCAGATGGCAAACATGCATTGGGTCGCTTAGCGGCTTCCTGGGACACATTCGGTCAATTGCTTCCAATTCAGAGCGGCTACTCTATACATTAGAAGACAATGACAGGGGTGCTGCCGACCGGCGGCTGAGAAAGTCCCTCATAACCTGACCCGGTTAGTACCGGCGTAGGGAGTCAACAATGGAAGCACGCACGCAAATGCACTACGCGCGTCGGGGTGAGATCACCGACGCAATGCGCTTCGTCGCCGAGCGGGAAGAAATATCCCCCGAGCTCGTGCGCGACGAGATTGCAATCGGACGACTCATCATTCCCGCCAACGTTCGACATCTCGCGGGATCGCTCGAGCCGATGGCAATCGGCAAAGTCGCCAAGGTCAAAATCAACGCGAACATCGGCAACTCCGCCGTCTCATCCGATATCAACGGCGAAATCGAAAAACTCGGCATGGCGGTGAAGTACGGCGCCGACACGGTGATGGACCTCTCCACCGGCGGCAACATCGACGCGATACGACAGGCAATCATCGACGCATCGCCGGTTCCGATCGGAACAGTTCCGATCTATCAGGCAGTTCAACAGGAAAAGGAGCTCGAGGAGATCACCGCGCAGGATCTCCTCGACATGATCGAGAGACAAGCGAAACAAGGCGTGGATTACATGACAATCCACGCAGCAATTCTCATCGAGCATCTCCCGCTCGTTCACGGACGAGTTACCGGGATCGTCAGTCGCGGTGGGTCACTGCATGCAGTGTGGATGATGCACCACCGCAAACAGAATCCACTGTACGAACACTTCGACGAAGTGCTCGAGATCCTGCGCTACTACGACGTCACGATTTCTATCGGCGATTCATTGCGCCCCGGCTGTCTCGCCGACGCAAGCGACAAAGCACAATTCGCCGAGCTCGACACGATGGGCGAGCTCACAAAGCGCGCATGGGAGCGAGACGTTCAAGTGATGATCGAAGGTCCCGGACACATTCCGATGGATCAGATCAAAATGAATGTCGATCGCGCAAAGGAAGTTTGTCACGAAGCGCCGTTTTACACACTCGGACCTCTCGTCACGGACATCTCGCCGGGATACGATCACATCTCGAGCGCAATCGGCGCAGCAATCATCGGCTGGCACGGAAGCGACATGTTGTGCTACGTCACGCCGAAAGAACATCTCGGACTTCCGAATGCCAATGACGTTCGCGAAGGAGTTATCGCATACAAGATTGCTGCACACTCCGCAGACATTGCACGGGGACGAAAAGGCGCACGCGATCGCGACGACGCACTCTCACGCGCACGCTACGCTTTCGACTGGAAGGAACAGTTCCGCCTCGCACTCGACCCCGAGCGCGCGCAGGAATATCACGACGAGACTTTACCCGCCGAGTATTTCAAGAGCGCGGAGTTCTGCGGCATGTGCGGACCGAAGTTCTGCTCCATGCATCACTCACGTACCATAGAAGAGGGGATTGCGCAGCTGGCGCGAGAAGCCGAGCTCGTATCGGCCTGAGCCGCAGCGGGCCACGTTGCACCAACGGTCATGACATTCTTCGAGCTGGATTCGAAAGACACGCTGGCCCGCATCTATACTATCGAGCGCGAGCTCCCCGGCGGCGGTATGGGCCGGGTGTTCGTCGCGATCGATCGAGCAACGGCGCGAAAGGTCGTCCTCAAGCTTCTCTCGCCGAAGCTCATCGCCGAGCTGGACCGGTTCAGCTTCCGCCGCGAGATCAAGATCGCCGCGCAGCTCACGCACCCGCATATCCTTCCCGTCCTTTCAGCCGGCGAGCATAAAGACCTCGTGTGGTACGCGATGCCATTCATCGCGGGCCAATCGCTGAGATCAGTCGTGAAGCACTGGCCCATGCCGGTTTCCGACGTCTTGCGTGTTCTTCGCCATGTCGCCGAGGCTCTGGATTACGCGCACGGCGAAGGAGTCGTCCATCGCGACATCAATTCCGCGCATGTTCTTCAGTCCGGCACACACACGCTCGTCACCGATTTTGGCGTGGCGAAGGCACTCATTGCTTCGCTGCCCCAGTCGGCGGTCACCAGGATCGGCACTCCCTCGTACATGGCTCCCGAACAGCTTGCCGGCGATCCGGGCGCCGATCATCGCATCGATATCTATGCGGTCGGAGTCCTTGCCTGCGAGCTGTTGAAGCGGAGATCGCCATTTGCGGAATCCACTCCGTCGACACCTCTCCCCGCGAGTTGGTCTCAGGAGTCGCAGCTACTGAGCGACCTGCCGGATCTCCCGCAATCGTTGTCGGATCTGATAATGAGGTGCCTCTCCCGTGAGCCAGATGAGCGGCCGGCCACTGCGAGGGAATTGCTGAATGAGCTCGACGAAATCTCGATCGCCGAGCCCGCCGTACCGCCGGCACCCGAGCCCACGCCTGAACCGACGGTTGAACCGGCGCTTGAACCGATCTCTTTATCGCCCGCTGAAATTACGCCTGAGCGGACGCCGGCAGACGAGACGCTGGCAGTCGGCTTCACTTCCCCGCAAAGGAATTGGACCAAAATGCTCGCAGGCGGACTTGTGCTGATTCTTCCAATAGCTGCCGGCGCAATTCTTCTCTCACGACGCTCGGACAC
>DATLDN010000174.1:0-4096 GCA_035525855.1 Gemmatimonadaceae bacterium | reverse complement strand
GACAAAAAGGCTTCGCTGATGAACAACGGCATCCGATACCATCCGTCTCGCGTTAGGCCAAATGACAGGAGCGCGCTCGACACGAAAACGAAAAGGGTCGCGGCGACGCGTTCCGTAAAGACTGCGAGTGGCATAACCGAAACGACGGCGGGAAGTGGATAGATCAATGGCCACATGTAGTCGAACTCTTTTCCCGGACCGATCAGCGGATACGGACTCAGTCCGTGAAATAATGCGCGCGCACCAAACCATAACATTCCAAAATCCGAGTGAAATTGCGCCTTTCCACTATACTGTGCCGACGTGATCAGCGCGCCGAATACTCCAACCAGTGCGGCGACTATCAACCGGGACGACAACGTTGGATCACTAGTCGAGAGAAGTCCTCTGACCTTCGCGATGATTCGGTTCATTTGGGCGGTCGCATTGCGCCCGAATCCATCGGTGCAGGAGTAAAGAGAGCCGCAATCAAGTGCTCGTAACGATCTTTTGATTTGCCGCGTGCGAGGGTTGTGTCGGGACTGCCGTAAAGCAAAGTGAGTGCATTGCGCACCTGCTGAAGCCGAATGTGAACCACGATGCTATCGGGCGGTTTCATGAAGTCGATCGGTTTCGTCAGGTTTCGAGAAATAGTGCCGATCCGTTCTGAAACCAGCCAAACGCGCCGCCCTTGCGCCCTGGCTTTGGTGACTCGCTCGATAGTTCGCACCAAAGACGCAGAGTCACGCAGCCGCGGCAACTGATCAGCAAAATCAACCGCTAGTTGCCGTCCCTCACGGGGGTAGTCGATCTGATCATTGTTTGGTTTGAAGTAGAGATTGAAACTGCTGGCAAGCCACTCCGGCATCAGGATGACGAGGTCACTCGGATGAGACCGGGCTGCGATCGCATTCGCGAGTTCTCGGGCGTTGGACTTGTGAAGCGTTAGCAGTTTCACAACTCCGCCGCCATAAACACTCAGGATCGCCAAAGCTCCCAGTGCCAACCCGATTTTTACAACCCCATGCCCTGCTGTGCGCCACGCATGATCGGCCGCCGCCACAAGAGCAACGAGACCAACCGGTGCGAATATTGACAGGCATCGCGGCTGAACAAGATTCGAACGTGTCGAGAGCACGAGTGCCAGGAGCAACGATGTCGCTATGGTCGCGGTAAGTACCCTTGTACCTGTCCTTGCAACCGGCTCCCATGCGGGCACTGCGGGTGATGCCGAGTTTTGGCTTAATCGTAGCGCCCGCCGAACGAGCCAAAGCAGGCCTGCGCAAAACATGTAGGACAGTTCGCCGAATGTCGCCAGGAGTCGCTGGTAAGAAGTCCCCACGGGCGGAAGGATCGATGCCTGGAGCGCGAGCGGACTTATGAGTATGTAGTTCCAGGCGTCCACTGCGAGCGGTGAGTATCCAGCATGCGCAGTTTGATAGAGAAGGCTGTTCGCCCAGGGTGCATATGCCAGCGCAATCAGGATGGCAACTACAACTCCTTGGAACATTTGCCGCGCTCGCTCACGCGGTTTGCGCAGCACGAAGACTGCAAATGCGACCGCGTGACCCGCTGCAAGCAGCCACGCCCAGTTGTGCGTGTAGAGCATTGCGAGAATCGAGACTCCGAAAACAATCCACCATTTAATCGTTGCAGTTTCCAGCGCGAGCGCGAGCGACAAACACGATGCAAGTAACAGGATCTGAAGGAGCGGATACGGCCGAACCATCGTGGCATGGTCAATCAGTATCGGCGAAATGGCTGCGAGCACTGCGGCGATCGCGCCAACTCGGCGGCTATAGAGTCTGCTGGCCGCAAAGTACGTGGCAGGTACAATCAGCGACCCGATGATAAGGACCAGAAGCAACGCTGCCTGATCTGTGTCCCCTGCGAGCTGACGCCACAAGCGCACTATCGCGTAGAAAAGCGGCGGATGTGATTCGTGGAACTGGAGGAACTCGAGGGTATCCTGCCAACGTGGCAAACGCACGATTGCCAGGAACAAGCCTTCGTCACGCCACAGTCCTTCGTCACGCGCGACGAACCAGCGAACGACCGCGCCAAAAACCGTAAGCGCTCCGAGCCAAAGGCCCGGAGCGCTTAAAACGTCCAGATATCGAGACGAGCCGGCGGATGCGCTCCGAGTCGTCATTGCCGCCCGCTACTCGTGCGCGGGAAGCGGCTCCATCGTCTTCGCGTTCACCGGCACCTGCACTTCATCGCGGAACGGCGACGTCATGAACACGACGCGCATTCTCGGGAATGCATCCATGAACGACGTGTAGCAGAAACCCCAGATGCCAAGAAATCCGAGTGTGATACCAAACTCCCAGAAGCCGAGCGGAACGTCGGTGGAGGCGTGATAAATCGACGGATAGATCTCGAGATATCTGTGGAACCAGAGTCCGACGACAGTGAACATTGCGAACAATGCCATCGTCGGCAGATAGACTTTCGCAGCGCGTGACATGAGTCCGAAGAACGGACCAAACATGAGCGTCACCGCCGTGAGCGTAACAGGAAGCCACGGCTGAATGAGACGGAGACGCGCCCAATGCGTCTCTTCACCCATGTTGCCATACCAGATCACGAGGTACTGACCGAAAGTGATGTATCCCCAGAACGCAGTGAAAGCGAAGCACAGCTTTCCGAGATCGTGGAAGTGCTTCTCCGTTATCAGGTCGTACGCACCGAGGTAACGTCTCCACGCCATCGTTAGTACGGTGAAGCTCGCAAGCGCAGCGACCCAGCCGCTCATGAACACCCACCAGCCGTACATCGTGCTCTGGAAATGCGGATCGATTGACATCGACAGATCCCACGCCAGCACGATCCAGCCAAACGCAAATGCAAAACCGAGGAACACCGCAAGCCGGCCCTGGAGCGAGTGCGTCGAATGAATCTCGCGGCGCTCGTCCTTGAATCCTCGGCGCATTCTCTCGCGCAATCCCTTTGCCCACGCTGCACCGGCCTCAGGAACCATTCCAACATCGAGGCGCACGGTGGTCCAGATGTACCAAACGCTCAAGGCCAGGATTACGGCATAAGCAAACAGGCTCCGCGGAATCAGGAACGCCGGATTCAGATAGACACGCTTTTCCGGAACCGCCAGCTCCATGTGCGTCCACGGGAAGATGTGATTTCTTCCGAGGAGAATGACGATCAGCAGGAGGAACGCGACGGGAAGGAATGCGACGTACCCTTCGAGCAAACGAATTACCGAGCGAGACCAGCGTGCAGTGGTGATTCTCTGCACCGCAACGAACATCACGCCCGCAGACGAGATGGTGGTGAAATAGAGCCAGTTGACGAGCATCGCCTGCCAGACGCGATCGACGCCGGTGAATGCGCCAATTGCAAATACCGCGATGCCAACAACCGCAAGAAGAATCGAAATCGTCTTCAGCGATTTCGGCAGCGGCTTCGATGTGCCGGCGAGAATTTCCTCACGAGTGGGCACGTGGATGTGTTCGTGACTCACTTTTTGATCTCCGGCTTCACTGAATCAGTTGCTGTCGGGGCAGTCGTTCCATGCGCTGCTGCAGCGGCGTGTGCAGTGTCTGCCGGTACCGGGGACACGGCAGCAGGCTGTGCAGTTGATCCGCTTCCGCGAATCTGGCCGCGTGGATCCATGAATGGCGCCGGACGCGTTGGACCCGTGCGCGTGAATCCGTAAAGCTTGTCGCCCGTAACTCCTGGCGCAGCCAGCGGACCTGTTTCAACCTGCGCCCTGCCCTGCAGGCCCCTGAGATAGTTAACAACGTCCCACCGATCCGGCTCTTCAATACGATTGTACGGCGGCATCAGTCCGCGGCCGTTACGAATCATTCCGAAGATGTATCCGTCAGTCCTGCCCTTCGTGACATCAGTAATAAGGTTGATGCCGGGCATTCCGAATTTCGTCGCCGGTCCATCCCCCATTCCCTTGTCACCATGACAAGGCTCGCAATTCACCTGGAAATACTTTCTGCCGTTCTTGAGCGACGCTTCGCTCATCGGCGTCGGATTGGCAATTGCCGCCATCGAGTCGATGGTTCCGGGCAGTGCGTTGTACGAAACCTGAATGCCGGCTACAGCCATTCCGTTGACGGGAACCGAAAACTGCGGATTCCCGCGG
>DATLDN010000115.1:0-6023 GCA_035525855.1 Gemmatimonadaceae bacterium | reverse complement strand
CTTGCGCTTTAGCCAAACGTCCGTATTTTGCAAAAAATGCTTTTCGCACGCTGCCAATCACTTTGATGGAGAAGACCGTATGAGTTCCCTTCCTCGCGTTCGTCCAGGCATGCTTCGCCACCGTTTGGAGGAGCAGAGCCTCGTTTACGATCCGCGCGAAGATAAGGTCCATCTTCTGGACCCGACAACGGCTTGCATACTCGATCTTCTCGAGGAAGGCGGCTGGTCTCGCGAGCGGATGAAGACCGAAGTTTCACGCCGTCTGAACATCGACGCGACCGACGAGGTCATTGCGCTTTCGCTCGACGAGCTGCGCAAGGCTGACGTCATCGAGACCGCCGAGCCAGTCGTCAGTGACATGGCGCGCCGTGATATGCTTCGCAAGATCGGAATCGTCGGCGCCACAGCGCTCGCAGTGCCAATCATCACCACTTTGACTGCAACGCCCGCGTACGCGGTGTGCACGGGTCGTCTGCCGCAGGGATCGGCATGCGTCGCCGGCTCACAGTGCTGCAGCGGTGCTTGCGGCAGCCGACGCTGCACCTGACGGATTAGCGGCGGATGGACGTCGCTGCGCAAAGGGCTCCCGAAAGGGAGCCCTTTTCTGTTTCGGGGATTCTCATCGCAGCCATCGTTGGTCTCGCGATCGTCTATGTCATTCAAGCCGCAACGCCACTTCGTCTGGATGATGACGCGCTCGATTATCTGAACATCGCTGCAGCTCTCACCGACGGGCGCCCCGCACCGAATCTTCCGATACCGCACGGTTACTCGTGGATTGTTTCACTTCTCGAGCGAATCCGGCTCGGGTCGTCTGCTTTTATTGTCCTTGCAAATTGTTTTTTTCTGGCGATTGGCCTCGCGAGCCTTTGGAAAATGCGCGTTTATTCGCGGCAGGCCCGCCTCATCGCGGTCTTCGCAACGCTTCTCGCGATTCCAGTAATAAAAGCCGCCCCGATGGCGCTTCCAGATGCGGCGTTTCTGGGTGTGTTTCTCCTGGCACTGTTTTTCATGACGATCGAGTCTCCACCAACGCCGACCGCAATCGTTTGCGCGACAATATTGATGGTGATCGCAGTAAATCTTCGCTATGCTGGAATTGCGCTCGTCGCACCGCTCGGGTGGGTTTTGATTTCTCGACGCACAACGGTAGCCGACACGACTGGCGGAAGAAGATTGCTGCGCATCGTGATCGTGGCCGCTGTAGTTGCAGTGATAGTCGTGTGGATGCTGATGAGCTCGAGACTTTTCTTTTTGTATCTCGCGCAGGCGCGCGATTATTACGGCACTGCGTCGCTGCCGAACAGAATCTGGAATCGTGGAATCGTTCTCCTCCAAAGCACTGGTGAGATCGTACTAAATCTTCCGTATTCGCGCTTCCGATCATTGCGCTGGATTTATGTAATATTCGGCCTCGCGACGGTTGGGCTTGCTGTGAAGACTGTACGTCCACCTTTGCGGATGAACGCGCAACGCGTGTGTCTCTTGAGCTACCTCCTCCTCATTGCTGTGTGGCCGAGTCCAGCCCCTCGTCTTTTCATACCGCTAATTCCGCTTGTGGCCGCGGAAGCTGTCGAGGCTTTTGTTCGCACGCCCAGAGCGAGGTGGGCCCGACTAACAGCTGGCTCGTATGCGGTTTGGTTTTTCCTCACAGGAGCGGCGGCGCTGGCGTACACAACGAGAATCAGCTTGTCAGGCAGTAACTTCACGCACGTCTACGGCAAGAATGGCGGGATGCCCGATCCGGATATTCATGAGGGTGACCCGAGCTGGCCGCACGTTCAGTATTACCGTCAGGTAGCACCAATGCTTTTACAGCGCTACGGCGATAGTCGAGCAAGAGGACAATGACAGGGATTATCAATACAGTGGCGCGGAAGCTCCGGCGGCAATCGCCATCACCAGCTCCACCCGCGCAGCCAAACAGTACTTATCTCGACCCGGGCAATCAGTGGTACTACCCGTCGATTGCCGGCCCATCGAGTTATCTGCCCGACGTAGTTGGCGCCGGGCCCGTGCGGGCAGCAGCAGAAATTCTGGATAAGCTTTCCACGGATCCGTATCTGGAGTTCGTCAGAAAATTTTATGCAGCCGGTTTGCAAACGTTCGGAGATCATTGGGTGTACGCCGACATCAACACCGTGCTGATTGGACTCGCGACAAGGCTGAACGTGGAGAGTTATTTGGAGATTGGCGTGAGACGAGGACGCAGCATGGCAATGGTTACTACGAGCTCACCAATGTGCACGATTGCCGGTTTCGATCTTTGGATCGCAGATTACGCAGGAATGGAGAACCCTGGGCCTGACTATGTGCGGAGTGAGCTCGCACGGCTTGGTTATAAGGGAGAGCTGTCATTGGTTGCCGGCGATTCGCGACACACCATACCTGAATGGTTCGCCGCACATCCTGACGCATTTTTTGATTTGATCACGGTTGACGGGGATCACTCGACGGAAGGCGCACGCAACGATCTCGAGAACGTCTTACCGAGACTCAAAATTGGCGGTGCGCTCGTGTTCGATGACATCTCCAATCAGTCACACGCGAATCTCGCCGCGGTGTGGGAGGATTTTCTGGAGCGTCACTCCAATCTCAGCGGATATTCGTTTACCGAGGTTGGTTTTGGCGTCGGCTTCGCGATTCGGTCTCGATAATCTCGAGTAAACGCGCCGAACAGATCGCATCGGTCATGTTCGCAAGCACCCATTCGCGTGGAGAGAATGCCGTGCGCTTTGCCAGCGCATCGCGGAGTGTTGGCTCTAGCTGATCGATTGTGACCCACTCCATGCCTGTTGCCGCTGTGAGGTAAGGAGCGGACGATCTCGCGATGAACGACCGTCCGCGCCATGACGCCTCGCCGCGCGGATTCCAAACGAGAGTTGGAACATTCATCGCCCAGGCTTCAGCAAGGGCGATTCCCTGAGTCTCGAAGCTGCTAAGAAAAATTGCAATCGACGAGCGGTCGAGCTCCTTTCTATAATCTTCTCGTGAGTAGTGACCGTAGCGCAGCCGAACTACATCCATCCCGAAGCCCCGGACAACTTTCTCGACATCCTCGCAGAGTGACTCATCGCCGTTCTTCCAGTAAACGATGGCCTGAGCTGGTTGCCCTTCCCCACTGGGTTTCCAATGGTTCGTATCGACGCCCGCTGTGCAAATTCGAATCTTTGGTGCGAGCGGGGCGGCAATCTCCGAGAAGAACTCCCGCATCCATTCAGAAGGCTCGATGATGATGTCTATTTCGGGCAGCCACAGAATGTTGTCGGCTTCTTCGGGAAAGAACGCGTTCGACGGACCTGCAACGAGATAATCAATTCGGCGCTCGCGTTTGAGACGCGCGGCCTGTCGCAGCGCCTCGTTGGCGGGAGCGTAAACCACTCGCGCGAGCCGACCGAAGCTGCGAGGATCGTGGTTGAAGTCGGCGCCGATCTCACGTAATCCTTCGACGACACTTCGCACCACGGCATAGTGCCCCGGATACGGCGACACTGACGGCAAGGGTACGCCGGGCTTGACGAGTGGCCGCACTGCGCGTCTCGTCGCTTTGTACACACGCCTGACCGCCGGAGCGATAGGCGTGGTGAGCACCGTCAGAAATGGCGTCTTAGCCAGTGCTCGCTCTAGGAACGAAAACGCCGGCGCGTGCCTGACACTACACGTCGAGCTAATCTCCCCGCGCGCTTCGACAGCGGGGGACGATATGACCTATCCGGGCGCGGCCGCCGCCCAACTCTGTCGCGAAAAAGTTTTTCGAGCTCGGGAAGGTGCCAGATCTCGAGTTTTTCAAAATGCTCCGGACCGTGCTCGTCGAGCCACGCCAACACTTCGCCTTCCTGCCACGTCTTTCCGTCATCATGTAATTCCGGAAACGTCAGCCCTTCAGTCCATTCATCAGGAACTGGCGACGTCTTCACTCGTGCCGGCGGCAGCGTAATCGAGTAACGCTCATTTATTGCCGACGGATTTCTTCCATCGAGAAGCTCGCTGCAGCGATACCACACCTGCTTCAGCTGATTGTCGCGGAAGCGAAGCCACTGTAGGTGGAGCACGCGCAAAGATTCCGACCTCACAACAGGTTGCCCCTCGCGAAGCGGGACGCGTGACTGATGAAGCGGCAGTGATGGCGACCGATCGAAATCGGACTTTCGATCATCGATAAGCCCAAATCCTTTCCAGTACGGTGCGTACGGCGAGCCATCATCGCGGTAGCGGTCGGCTCTTCCCCACAGGTGGTAGAACATTCCCTCCACTACCGTGCCGGGGCCGAGTCGCGAGCGCTCGGAGTCGAGGAACGCGCGAAAGAGCGAGGGCGAGATCAGCTCATCGGCGTCGGTGCACCATAAGAAATTCTCGCCGTCGAAGTCGCGCGCTGCATCGAGCAATCGCCAGCGGCCCACTTCACAAATTGCAGCCTTAGCGGATTCAATGAGAACCACTCGCGGGTATTGCCTGCAGATATCGCGCGACGCATCTGTGGAATCCTGATCGTAAACCATCACGACATCGCAGCACTTCGATAAACAATCGAGTGAATATGGAAGCATTACAGCTTCGTTTCTTATCGGAAGGAGCGCGATGATTTTCACGAGCGATACTTTCTCGAGTCCTTCAGCGCACCGCGCAGCCGGCTGAGACCGAAGTGCCGCTCCCACCTTGGATTGTACAATCCTGCCCGCCACGCCTGAAACATGAAGCGCGCCGCGGGCGGCTTTCGATCATCAGGCGTAAGACGGTACAGGATCGACAACCAGTCTGCTGCATACGGGAAGAAGAGCGCCTCGTCACGGATGTGCATCTTCTCGGGAAGCGTGGCTCTATATGTCTTGAGAAGCTCGAGTATGTTGTCCGCCGACATTCCTTCGTGGCGGTTGTCGTTCGACCCATGTCCGCGATACCACGCGAGCGGCTCGCGAATGACTGCTGCGGTCCATCGCGTCAGGATCGACAGGAGAAACGGTCGGTCGACCAATGTGCCATACCGCTGATGATCGGGTTGAGCGCCCTCGAGGGCGGCCCGCCGATAAACTACGGACCCGAACATCGGCTCGATGCCTTTGAAAATTCCGCGGAGGAATTCCGATGACGATGTGAAGACGTCGTATGGTATTGGCCCAACTCGTTGTCTTTGCATCGCAGGCAAGTCATTGGCGAACTCGCGCACTTCGGCGGCAACGAAACCGCAGTCCTCTCGCGACTCGAGAATTTCCACAGCTGCCTTCATATAGTCCGGCGATAACAGATCGTCCTCATGAAACGCCAGCGTGTACTTCCCTTCTCCGGCGTGCATTGCCTCGAACATGTTTGCCATGGCGCCAAGGCGAACCGGATTTTTTCGATATCGAATTCTGTTGTCGCCAAGAGAGTCGATGTAGCGACGATAATCTTCGCTATCACCGTCATCCAGCACGTTCACTTCGAAATTCGTGAAGGTCTGCGCACGAACACTATCCAACGATTGACGGAAGTAATCGAGCTGCCGATAACACGGAATGTTGACTGAGACCAGCGGTGAAATGTCGGCGTTCATCAATCGCCGGCGAGCCATTCCTGCCCGACCACAAAGTCTCCGTCGTGCACGCTCGAAACACTGTGCCCCGTATTGTACAGGTCACACTTGTCGATGACGAACGCAACAGCCTGATCCCAGTAATCCCAGCTCGCTTCATTCCATCTGCGCACCGTGAAGGTCAAAGAGTACCGTCCTTCAGTTAGCGGCAGTGGACCGAGGCGACAAATGAAATGCGTATCCTGGGCTCGAAAATATTTGCTGGTCACAGGATTTGCCGCGCCGAAGCTGATAATTCTGTCTTCGCTATTCAGAAGCTTGAACTCGACGGTGTACGAGTCGGATGGGGCACGTCCACTTGCCCAAAGATGAATCTCCATCACCTGGCCCGCCTCGAACGAATCCGTGAGCTTGCCGCTGACATCCCGTAGCTCGACGCTCTTCAGGTGATATCCCGGGGGAGGGTTCAGCCGCTCCGCCCGTCCTGTCAGTTCACCGGTGCTGCTCGACGTTT
>DATLDN010000083.1:0-7560 GCA_035525855.1 Gemmatimonadaceae bacterium | reverse complement strand
CCCTCAGGTGGAGGATTTCAAGAAGGCATATAGGGAGATCGTGGCTTTCTAGATTTGCAGAGATAAACCGGAACTACAACAGCGGGTACGCGGATCACACGGATAAAAACAGAAACCAACGAGCAAACAGCCGTTGGTTTTTGTTTTTATCCGCGTGATCCGCGAAATCCGTGTGATCCGCGTACCCGCTGTTGTAGTTCCGGTTTATCTCTGCAAATCTAGAAAGCCACGATCTCCCTATATGCCTTCTTGAAATCCTCCACCTGAGGGAGTATCGCATCCTCGAGCTGCGGCGCGTACCCGACAAAAGTATCGGTTGAGGCAATTCGCGCGACTGGGGCATCGAGCCATGCGAAACATTCATCTGCGATCGACGCAGAGATCTCCGCGCCGTAACCCCATGATAGCGAGTCTTCGTACGCGACAATTACTCGCGATGTTTTCTTCACCGAATCGAAGACAGTCTGCTTATCCCACGGCGACAGCGTTCTCAGATCGATCACTTCGACGTTGATCCCTTCATCCGCCATTGCATTTGCAGCCGTGATTGCCCGCTGAACAGTTGCACCGTAAGTCACAACCGTCACATCCGTACCCTCGCGTACAGTCTTCGCTTTACCGAACGGAATCATGAAGTTCGGACCAGGATTCGGGCTCTTGTTGTACGTCTGACGGTAGAGATGCTTGTGCTCGAGGAAAATCACTGGATCATCGCAGCGGATCGCCGTGCGAAGAAGTCCATTGGCATCGAGCGCAGTCGCAGGACACACGACTCGCAAGCCCGGGCAGTGAGTGAACAGCGAAGCCCCGGTCTGCGAGTGATAAATCGCTCCGCGGATGTATCCACCGTAAGTGGTACGCACAACGACAGCTGCTGAGAAATTATTGTTCGATCTCCAGCGCATTGTCGCGAGCTCGTCACGTAGCTGCATGTACGCCGGCCAGATGTAATCGAAGAACTGAACTTCGACCACGGGCTTGAATCCCCGAACCGCCAGTCCAATCGCGCGTCCAACAATGTTTGCTTCAGCCAGTGGCGAGTTGTACACGCGCGCACCGCCGAATTCCTTCTGCAATCCCCACGTAACCTTGAAAACGCCGCCCTTTCCTTTCACCTGACCCAGATATTTCTCGCGCGACACGTCGGCAACGTCCTGACCGAATACCAGGATCTTCTCATCGCGGCGCATCTCATCCTTCATGCAGGCATTGAGGAGATCGACCATCGTCGTGGGATCGCCGGAAAACTTCGGATCGTCCTCGGTATCGAATTGCTCTCCGGTTGGATCGACATCCGGTGAATACACGCCGTAGTAAACCGTGTCCTCACCAGGCTGCGGCTGCTCGAGCGCATCGTCAGTTGCCGCGAGCACTACCGCATCGACTTCTTCCTGAATGCGCTTGATCTCCTCGTCAGTCGCGTGACCTTCAGAAACAAGCCATTTCGGAAAAACGATAATTGGATCGCGCGCTGCGTCCGCTTCACGCTCCGCCTGAGGACGGTACATCGTCTCATCATCCGAGAGCGAATGAGAGTAAGGGCGAATGACCTTGGCGTGAACGAGTGCCGGACCTTTTCGCGTGCGAACATGATCCACAGCGCGTGACATTACGTCGTAGCTGGCTAGCAAATCGCAGCCATCGACTTCTTCAACGAGAAGATTCGGGAACGATCGCACCAGTTTCGAGATGCTTCCGCCGGCGGTGTTCACTTCGACTGGAACCGAGATCGCGTAACCGTTGTCTTCGACCAGATACAGAACCGGCAGCTGAAGATTGCACGCCGAGTTGAGCGATTCCCAGAATTCGCCTTCGCTCGTTTGACCTTCACCGGTCGTAACGAGAACAACTTCGTCTTCTTTGAATCCCTCGCGAATTCCGATGAGCTTCGCTCGAAGCGTCGCCTCGGCGGCCCCCACGGATTGAAGGAACTGCGTTCCGGTCGGTGATGACGCTGAAACGATATTGTAGTCCTTGTGTCCCCAATGGCTCGGCATCTGCCGACCACCCGACGCGGGGTCCTTCGCCGCGCCAACTGCCGAATACAACATCTCGGCGGGAGTTACGCCGAGCTTGAGGCACAGTGCGCGATCGCGATAGTAGGGGAAGAACCAATCGTATCCGGATTTCAACACCATTCCCGCCGCAGTGAGAATCGCTTCGTGGCCGGCGCCTGAAATCTGGAAAAAGATTTTGTTTTGTCGCTTTAACTGAACTTCCTTATCGTCGATTCTCCGCGAGAGAAACATGATGCGATACGCATCGACGAGATCGGACGCGGCGAGCGAGCCCGCTGGGGACGTCCGTACGGAAGATTTTCGGTCTAGGGTCCTTGTGGCCATTCTTATTGATTACGAGGGATCGAAGCTAATAATAGTAGTTGCGACTACCTTGGGTCTACGACGCACACAGGGTGCCGCCGGTCAGGCGTTGGCAACCGTATTGCGGAGACAATATGCGATGATTAAACGACTCGGTCTTCTCGCTGCGCTGATCTCCGCGCTGGCATGCACAAAAACGCCGGTTAGCGCCAATACCGGGGATACTGAAACTCCTGGCGGTTCGGTTGGCTCAGGCGCACCGGCCGGAACACAACAGGGTGACTGGGACGCAATTCTAAAACTCGAGGCGGAAGCGAAAGCGATCGCGAAGACTTCGGGATGCACTGCGAGCGAATGCAGATCCGCTCCCGTTGGCTCTCGCGGATGCGGCGGGCCACGCTACTACATCCCTTATTGCTCCAAGAGCACGGACTCCGTCGCGCTCTTCAAAAAGCTCGATCAGGTCGCCGCGGCAGAGAAGGCATACAACATCAAGTACAAGATTGGATCGACGTGCGAATTCCGCATGCCGCCGCTTGTGGAATCCGTGGGTGGAGTCTGCACCGCGAGATAACCGCAGAGCTACTGGGGGAACCCATTGAGTTTTGGGTCAATAGTTCTCGGCGTTCGGTTGTCGAGTATTGGGTGGTCGGTAAAAACCGATTACTGAAAACCCGCTAGCTGATTGCCGAGAACCATTGACCCAAAACTCAATGGGTTACGTCCTCAATAGTCGACCGGGCGGAGGTACGACTCCCCGATCGCCGACTGGCTCAGCATCGCGACGGTAGGAAGTTTTCTCTTCCAGTGCGTTCCGGCTAATCGTTTCCGAACGAGATCCACTTCAGCCGCTGAGAATCCGTGAGCGACGATGTCTTCCGCGCTGTACCCATTCACCAGCCAATTCAAAATTTCATCAGCGCGCGGATAGCTGATTCCGAAATCACCTTCATCGGTTTGGCCTTCGATCAGATCAGCTGATGCCGGCTTGGACACAATCACATCCGGAACCCCGAGGAATTTTGCGAGCTCCCACACCTGACTCTTGAATAGATCACCCAACGGATTGATCGGCGGTGAATCATCTGCATGCCAGGTGAAATAGCCAAGGAGGCGCTCGGTCTTGTTGCCAGTCCCTATGGGCAACGCGCGATATTTCGCGGATAGATCGAACAGGGAAATCATGCGCATTCGTGCCATGACGTTGCCGCGACGCGCGGGATCAGCGTCCGGCTCATTCGATAAATACCCGTCGACTGCGTCGGAAATGTCGAGCGTTCGCTCTTCGATTCCGAGCGCATCCATCACGAGCTTCCCATGCTCCAGTGAATCCCTGCTCGATGTTCGATACGGAAGTCGCACACCAATGACATTGTTCGTGCCGAGTGCGCGCGCCGCGAGGAATGCCACTACAGCGGAGTCAACTCCACCGGAAACACCCACCACACCCTTCTCGAATCCTCGCAGCCGGAATTCTTCGCGCAAAAACGTTATCAGCCAATCCGTCGTAAGCGCGGGATCGATTTCCAATGCCGGCGGACCCAAAATGTTTTTCGGTGCGGCGATGACTTCGATGCCCCGATCCGTTTTCGTTTTTGAAACAGGAGGTTTGCCGTTCGATCGATTTGGAGAATCGGCGGCCTCTTCACGCTTCGCAGTCGAAGACCCTGTCCCTTGAATTGGATCAGATCCATTCCTGGATGCGGGATCGTAGTCCTCGATAACCGGCGCATTGACCTGCACCCTTCCAATCGTCTTCATGAGATGCGGAAGCATCGTCTGCAAATCCGTCAACAACGGGAGAGAAACACGAGCGCGAGTCAGCTCCGAAGTATCCAGCGTCGCTGTGATGATCGCTTCGTCCCACAACGGCGCGCGCAGCTTTACATCACCTGTAGGACCGGTGACCATCGAGCCGCCCGCAAAGACTTTCCCGCCTTCACTACCGACGAGCTGCACCAGCGCGACGAACACTCCATGCTCGGACGCAATGTCGCGAGTGAGCCGCTCCCATCGGTCGAGCGTTCCCGGACCGGGCCGCTCATCCTGCCGAGGAACTACGCCACGCGCGGGAGACGCAGAGGGAATGAACACAACCTGCGCACCGTCGAGCGCAGCGATTGTGCCCGACATGCTATGCCACGCATCCTCGCACACGAGCATTGCCGCTCGACCCCACGACGTATCGAACGCGCGAATCTCGAATCCTCGATCGACAAACCGCTCCTCGTCGAATAATCCGTATGTCGGAAGAAAGACTTTACGATGAACGTGGCGCACGATCGGTGCATCGCCGCCGAGCGTCACGTACAGAGCGCTGTTGTAGATTGAATTATTCCACACTTCGTAGAAACCAAGTCCAACGTCGAGCGGCTCATTCGATGGAACCGATGAGCGATAGCGCTCGTCTAGATCACGTACGAGTGTGCCGGTGCTCACCGCGTGATCGCGAACTCCTCCCTCGAGGAAGTATCCTGTGACCGCGGTCTCCGGCAGGAACGCGACCTGCGGCCGAGGGTTGAGAGAGTCGATTTGCGCGAAAATTTCGCCGAGGTGCGCGAGATTTCCCGCGTAGTCGCCCTTTCGCGGCTTGAACTGTACGATTGCAAGGTGCACGGATTGATGCATTACACTGAAGTTCGCATGGCTCTCCACCGCGGGCAACGGGCGCTCGTCGCAGCGTTCGTTGCGGCCTCTTTCACAGCCGGTAATGCCGGTGCGCAATCACGTTCTGAGCCATGGAGAATCATCCAGCCGCCTCAGTCCTCGCAGATCTTCGCGCGCGACGGGACACTCATCGGTGAAGTCGGACGCGAGATTCGACTGAGCGTTTCGATTCGTTCGCTTCCGCGGTATGTGCCGCAGGCATTTGTGGCCGTCGAAGATCAGCGGTTCTATCAACACGACGGCGTCGACCTGATCGGCATCGGCGGCGCGATTAAAGGTCGCATACTCGGCGAACAACGCGGTGGTGCGAGCACGATCACGCAGCAGCTCGTCGGCAACATGCATCCCGACATCATCGATCGGCGCGATTTGAGTCTCGGACGGAAGCTGCGGGAACAGGCTGCCGCCCGAGAGATGGAAAAACATTACAACAAAGAGCAGATCCTCGAAGCGTATTTGAATCAGATCTCGTTCGCGCATGGGTGGTACGGAATCGAGGAAGCATCGAGGCATTATTTCGGAAAGAGCGCGGCGAAGCTGACACTGGCAGAAGCCGCAACGCTCGCGGCGATGCCGAAGGCTCCCGAGAACTATGAGCCCGCGAAATTCCCCGATCGCGCCCGGCAGAGGCGCAACACCGTGCTCGCTCTCATGCAGCAGCAGGGATACATCACGGCATTGCAGGCGCGCGCTGCAGAGGCAAGTCGCGTCGTGACAGCTCCGAACTATGGATGGTCTGCCGAAGCGCCTTACTTTGTCGATGTAATCAAGATTCAGGCGAAACGCGCGGGCGCATCTCTGGAGGATGGGGGATACCGCGTTTTTACATCCCTCGATCCCGCTCTGCAGCAGGCGGCCGTGCAATCACTCGTGGAGGGAACTGCTGAAGTAGAGGCACGTGCGGGTTACTCTCATGCGACGATCTCGGGCAATTCGAAATCGGATTATCTCCAGGGGCTTGTCGTTGCAATGGATCCGGCGACCGGAGATGTTCGCGCATTGGTCGGGGGGCGGAATTACTCAGCGTCTCAGTTCGATCGCGCGATAGACGGCAAGCGACAGCCCGGGTCTTCTTTCAAGCCCATCGTTTACGCGGCAGCAATTGCTGACAGCATCGCGCCAAATACAATGGTCGAAGACACCGCGATTGCGATCCGTCTGCCAAACGGACGCTTTTATCGCCCCGATAATTCGGATAACCAATTCCTCGGTCCCCTGACGTTACGGGAGGCGCTCGCGAAATCGCGCAACAGTGTTGCAGTTCAGCTCGGACAACGAATCGGGATGGACTCGATTGCCGCACTTGCCCACCGAATGGGTATAGCGTCGCCGATTGCGTTGGTGCCGTCGAGTGCAATTGGAGCATCGGTAGTTCAACCGCTCGATCTAATCGCGGCGTACACCACGTTTGCAAATCTGGGAACTCCGGTCGAGCCACGATTCATTTATCGAATCGAAGACAGAACGGGGAAGTCAGTTTTCTCCGCGCCTGTGCGTGCTCTGCCACCCGCGTTGGACCAGCGCGCGACCTACGTCGTGCGTGACATGATGCGCGATGTTGTCGAGCGGGGGACAGCGTCGACGATTAGACGTTATCTCCCGCCAAGTATTCCAGTGGCTGGGAAAACCGGCACGACGAATGACAACAGCGATGTATGGTTCATCGGCTTGACACCCGATCTCGTCGCAGGCGTATGGCTCGGCTTCGATCAGCCGAAGACGATAACACCCGGCGCGGCTGGTGGCTCGCTCGCCGCACCGATATGGGGAAAGATGATGGCTCACTATTACTCGGCGACTCATGCTCCGCAAAACACGTGGGATCAAACGCCGGTTGGTGTTATTCCCGGTGAGCTCGATCGCGTGACAGGACAGCTTGCAACTCTGACGACGCCGGCGGATCGACGGTACACAGAATATTTCGTCGAAGGAACCGAGCCGGAGCCTTTGAAATTCGATCCGTGGAAGGTTTTTCAGTTCGGACCGATACGATAGACAACTCGCGCTCGCTTAACGGCAGGAATGATTAAGTACAGGGATTAACCCGTTGGGTTTTGAGTCAATGGTTCTCGGCGGTCAGCTTTCGAGTAATGAGTAATCGGTAGACCGAACACTGAAAACCCGCTAGCTGACTGCCGAGAACCATTGACCCAAAACCCAATGGGTTAATCTGTTTCCTTTCCACCTTCTATTATGCTGCGCCAGCAATCTCCAATGGTTTCACCGGCGCAGTCTCCGCCGGCACAAGCGCGATGTCGAGAACTTCACTCAACGTCTCGACCGGATGGAAGCTCAACACATTCCGAACTTCTTCCGGCACGTCCTCGATATCCGCCTCATTCTGTTTCGGAATGATGATCGTCTTGATCCCCGCACGATGTGCCCCGAGGACTTTCTCCTTGAGACCACCGATCGGAAGGACACGACCACGTAACGTGATCTCACCGGTCATCGCAACATCACCACGCACCGGACGATCTGACATCTCCGACACCAGAGCTGTTGCGATCGCAATTCCCGCCGACGGACCATCCTTTGGAATAGCACCCGCCGGCACGTGAATGTGCGCCTC
>DATLDN010000058.1:0-15818 GCA_035525855.1 Gemmatimonadaceae bacterium | reverse complement strand
GACCGTCCGATCAGAGAGCTGACGAGTCTTGCCGAAGAAGTGGTGAGCCCGCGCCTGCAGGCAATAGCCGGGGTGGGTGGAATCAACGTCGCCGGCGGCGAGACTCGACAGATTCGTATCGAGCTCGATCCCGGGGCGATGAGATCATATGGTATCGGTCCGCCGCAGGTCGTGACCGCACTGAGCAGAGAAAATCAGGAAGTTCCAGCCGGACGGGTCACTCAAGGGCCGACCGAGCAGCTTATTCGAGTAACTGGACGCATCGTGAATCCGCAGGCGTTTGCGAACATTCCAGTCGCGGTGCGGAACGGCGTACCAGTGCGTCTGGGTGATGTCGCGAAAGTTGTCGACGGTTCTGCGGACAGGCGGACCGCCGCGATGCTGGACAATTCGCAGGCGCTCGCTCTCGACATTCTGAAGATCTCCGGATCGAACACGGTAGCAGTCGCAGACTCAGTGCGTGCTGCAACCACTGAGCTTCAGCGTCTCCTTCCCGGCGACATTCAGCTGCGCGTGATCCGTGATGATTCAAGACGCATTCGCGAATCACTCGCCGACGTGGAGCTGAACATCATACTCGGCGCTGTTCTGACAATTGCGATCATCTACCTGTTTCTGAACTCGTGGAGATCGACGATCATCACCGGACTGACACTGCCTGTCAGTATCATCTCCGCGTTCTTCATCATGTGGGTGTTCGGTTTCACTGTGAACACCATGACGCTGCTCGCTCTGTCACTGGCAATCGGCCTGCTGATCGATGACGCGATCGTCGTACGCGAGAACATCGTCCGTCACGTGCACATGGGGAAGGATCACGTCAAGGCCGCAGTGGAGGGGACAGACGAAATCGGTCTTGCAGTCGTGTCGACGTCGTTAGCCGTCGTCGCAGTATTCATTCCTGTCGCGTTTATGGGAGGAATGATCGGAAAGATCTTCTTCCAGTTCGGCGTGACGGTGACCTTCGCAGTGCTCGTTTCACTTTTCGTGTCGTTTACGCTCGACCCGATGCTCTCGAGCGTTTGGCCCGATCCCGCCGGTGAGCGCGCTCACGCCCATAGTGGAGTTAAAGAGAAAGCGCGAAATCCGATTCGACGCTTTGGTCTGGCATTCGATGCAAAATTCGAGAAGCTCGCCGACAGATATCCATCGCTACTCAAGTGGGCGCTCGGGCATCGAATGATCATCATGGGATCGGCGGTGTTGTCGATTGTTCTCGCGGGATTGATCTATCCTCATCTCGGATTCACCTGGCTGCCCGATGTGGACGGCGGTGAGTTCAACGTTCAGGTAAGAACTCCGCCAGGATCGAGTCTCGCCTACACCGTCGACAAATCGCAGGAAGTCGCTTCGTTTCTCAGGAGCCAGCCGGAAGTGGAGTTCACATACACAACCATCGGTGGTGGATTCCGCGGCACGCCGAACAACGGCCAGATCTACGTACGGCTCGTAGAAAAGAACAAGCGAAGCCGGTCACAGGAGCAGATCCAGACGGAGCTGCGGGGCAAACTTTCGAAAATGGCCGGCATTCGTCCTGTCATCACAGGAACGCCTTCGATCTTCGGAGGATTCCGCCAGCCCATTCAGGTAAACGTTCAAGGTCCGGAAGAAACGAAGCTCAAAGTCGCGGCAGCTCAGGTTCTCGAGAGAATTCGCTCCACGCCAGGAGCAGCGGAGCCTAACTCGAGCGACGAAGGGCAGATACCGCAGCTCGATGTTAACGTCGACCGTCAACAGGCCTGGGCGGCCGGACTTGGCATCGGCAGCATTGCAACGACCATTCAGCCGCTGTTCGCAGGCCAGCGCGCAACGCGGTGGGAAGATCCTCAAGGATTCTCGCATGACGTAATGGTTGTTTACCCTGATTCGCTTCGCGCCACGGCAGCAGATGTGGCGAACATCGCAATCCCTGCAACGACAGTCGATCCGGCTAGTGGGCAGGCCGCGATGATTCCATTGTCGCAAGTGGCCGAAGTAAGAACAGGACTCGCTCCGCAGCAGATCGATCGGCGCAACCTCGAGCGGCAGGTTTCCATTTCAGCCGGCGTCATGCCTGGCTACGCGATGGGAAATGTCGCCGAAGCAGTGAAGGCGGGAATCGATTCGCTGGGCTTGCCTGTTGGATATCACACGGTGTTCGGCGGTGACGTGCAGAACCTCAACGAGACCAAGGGTTATGTCATCGCGGCGCTTGGGCTTGCTGTTGTGTTCATCTATCTCATTCTTGCCTCGCTTTTCGGATCATTCTTCCAGCCGCTGGCAATCATGCTTGCGCTGCCGCTTTCATTCATTGGTGTAGCGCTCGCGCTTCTCGTCACGAAAGGAAACATCAATGTCATGACGATGATCGGAATCATCATGTTGATGGGACTCGTAACGAAGAACGGAATTCTTCTCATCGATTTTGCGAATCAACAGCGAGAGAAGGGACACGATCGCGAAGAAGCGTTGCTGATTGCCGGCCGAATCAGACTTCGCCCGATCATCATGACCACTACGGCAATGATTTTTGGAATGATGCCGCTTGCACTCGCGTTAGGCGCAGGCGCAGAACAGCGCGCACCGATGGCGCGTGCAGTAATTGGCGGACTCATTACATCGACACTGCTGACACTGCTAGTCGTACCGGTCATGTACACGTTGCTCGAGGACGGAGTCAAAGCGGTTCGAACGAACGTACCAAAGGGAATTGGAAGGATTCGTGGGCGCTTTATCAAGCCACCAGGATCCGCTCCGGTGGCGCCACCGCGGCCCGCGAAGGAGCCAGCGGTTGCAGCTCTCGATCGCGCTCCGAAAATCGCGCGACCGGCACCCCTGCGCGCTGAAGGCTGAGCCCGTTCCGCGGAAAGTCGAAGGGGGGCGCGTGATTGCGTCCCCTTTTTGTATCTATTGGCGTCGCTTGCTGCCAACTTTCGCTGCGTTAGTTTCCTAGACTCCGCAGCATTCACCACTCCCTCTGAATGACCGACTACAAACTCTCCGCGGTACCGCGGCAAGGCGAGCCGATATCGTTTAGCAACGGTGCTCTCTCGGTGCCGAATCATCCGATCATTCCATTCGTGGAAGGGGACGGAACAGGTCCTGACATCTGGCGCGCGTCGGTAAGAGTTTTCGACGCTGCCGTAGAAAAAGCATTCTCGGGGGAACGATCGATCGCGTGGATGGAAGTTTACGCCGGCGAGAAATCGTTCAAGCAGTTCAATGATTGGCTGCCCCAGGAAACGATCGATGCGATGCAAGAATTTCGTGTGTCGATCAAAGGCCCGCTCACTACTCCAGTCGGCGGTGGAATAAGGTCTTTGAATGTCACGCTGAGACAGGTGCTCGATCTTTACGCATGCATTCGTCCCGTTCGTTATTTCGAGGGAGTGGGCGCGCCGGTTAAGGAACCAGAGAAGGTCGACGTCGTAATCTTTCGTGAAAACACCGAAGACGTTTACGCCGGCATCGAATGGAAAGCAGGATCGAAGGAAGCGAATGCGGTGCGCAACTATCTCCACGACAACTTTGGAAGCGACATTCGTGAAAACTCGGCGATTGGTATCAAGCCGATGTCCGAATTCGGATCGAAGCGTCTGATCGAGATGGCGATCAACCACGCCATCACGCGCTGTCGGGAATCGGTGACTCTCGTCCACAAAGGCAACATCATGAAATTCACGGAGGGTGCCTTCCGTGATTGGGGATATGAGCTCGCGAAAGAAAAATTTCCCAAGGCGACAGTCACTGAAGCTGATGTCGCCAAAGGAGGGGGTAACGCGAGGGCCGATGCTGTAGTCATTCGCGATCGAATTGCCGACTCGATGTTTCAGCAGATGCTGCTGAGACCATCGGAGTACTCCGTTATCGCGACGCCGAATCTCAACGGCGATTACCTGTCTGATGCCGCGGCTGCTCAGGTCGGTGGACTCGGGATCGCTCCCGGCGGAAATGTCGGTGACGGACTCGCAGTATTCGAAGCCACACATGGAACGGCGCCGAAGTACGCTAATCTCGACAAGATCAATCCGGGCAGCGTGATCCTTTCCGGTGTGATGATGTTCGAGTACATGGGCTGGAACGAAGCCGCGAAGCTGATCATCAAAGGAATGGAGAACGCAATCAAGTCGAAGCGCGTTACCTACGATCTTGCCCGGCAAATGAAGGGCGCGACTGAAGTTTCGACTTCAGCTTTTGGTGACGCTGTTATTGCCGGGATGTCGAGCTAGTGCCCCCGGAAATTCAGCTTAGCACGGAAGCAAATGCATCGGTTACTGTGCCGCTTCTCGCAGTCGCAATCGGTGACAATCCGAATACAAATTCCATTTCCGATTTGGACGCCGCACTTGGCGGTGGAATAAAACGCGCGATGGACTCTCGAGAATTTCGCGGCGCGCGCGACGAGACATTGCATTTCAGCGGCCCTGCGAACGGTCCGCAACGAGTCGTGCTTATCGGTACGGGCAAAGTAAAGGATCGAACGGGCTCGTTGCGACGAGCAGCCGCGGTCGCCGCGCGTCAGGGCACGAAGCTTGGCTCGAGGCAGATCGCGTTTTACGCAGAAGGGTTGAGCGCGAGCGATGTCGAAGCAATTACCGTCGGCTTACTCGCGGGCGCATGGCAGTACAAAGACCTGAAGACTCCTCCCACAGATGAAGAGCGCCGCGCACCTCTCGAGCGCGCGATGATTCTCGCTGAGGAGAGCGATGCAAACCGCGGCGCGCTCGAATCCGGACTGGCGATCGGGGCAGGGCATTCTCTCGCGCGCACACTTGCAATGATGCCGGGAAACCTTTGCACTCCCGATTTTCTCGCTGCGACTGCAAAAGAAATTGCCGATCGACATTCAATGAAGCTCACGGTACTCGGCCGGGCAGAGATGACCGCTGAGGGAATGGGTTCTTTCCTTAGCGTCGCTCAAGGAACTCCGCAGGATCCGAAGCTCATTGCAATTGAATACGCCGGCGGAAAAGCGGGAGACAAACCAGTAGCGCTCGTCGGAAAGGGACTCTGCTTCGACAGCGGCGGAATCTCGATCAAGCCTGCGCAGTCGATGGAAGACATGAAGTTCGATATGTGCGGCGCTGCGGGTGTGCTCGGAGCGCTCGATGCGATCGGCAGAATGAAATTACCGATCAACGTCGTAGGACTTATCGGTGCAACTACGAACATGCCTTCGGGAACTGCATCGAATCCCGGCGATGTAGTAAAAAGTCAGCTCGGAAAGTTCATCGAAATTATCAACACCGATGCGGAGGGGCGGCTCGTGCTCGCAGATGTTCTTTCATATGCGAGACGTTTCAATCCTGCTGTGGTGATTGACGCCGCAACTCTGACAGGCGCAATCGTAGTCGCGCTTGGTCACACTGCGACCGGCGTGTTCGGTACCGATGAAGCGCTCGTGAGTGAAGTTATTGCGGCGGGTAAGAAAGCCGGTGAGCCTGGATGGTCGATGCCGTTGTGGGATGAATACAAAGAGCTGATTAAATCCGACGTTGCAGACATCAAGAATTCCGGCGGCCGCCCGGCGGGTGCAATCACGGCCGCAATGTTCCTCAAGGAATTCACTGAGGAATATCCGTGGGTTCATCTCGACATCGCGGGCACTGCTTATTCTGAGACTGATCTTGTAGCAATTCCCAAAGGTCCTACCGGAATACCAACCGGTACCTTCGTTGAATTCGTGCGGGGGAGACTCACCTGATCGTGCGCCGCAGGACCCGCGGTGGTCGTGCTCGCCTCGGCCTGATCGCCGGGGCTTTTTTCATCGGAACGATCTCCGCTCACGGGGTGAACGCGCAGGTGGTGCCCCCGCCGGGTAGTGAAGTTCCAATTCCACCGAAGCCAAAAACGGACAGCGCAGCGCCAAAGGCGGATTCCATCAAGCCTCGTTTTGGTCGATCTCCTCAGGTTCGAACTTCTGATATCGGCCCTCAGTACTCGTGGAATCGAGACGAGCTGTTTGGAAGCGGAGCGTTGAACGTTGCGGAGCTGCTGCAGCGCGTGCCTGGTGCAATCGTATACCGAACCGGATGGATCAACTCGCAGAAGTTTGTCGCGATAAACGGAGATCTGAATGCTGTCCGAATTTTTTACGACGGCATCGAAGTCGACAATCTCAGCACGAGAACTGCGCCGATTCTCGATCTGAACACGATTCAGCTGTGGACACTTGAAAGCGTTTCTATCGAGCGCACGGGAAATGAGATGCGTGTGCATTTACGAAGCTGGCAAGCAGATCGAACGCAGCCATCAACGCGCGTCGACGTTTCGACTGGTGACGAAGATACGAACATCTATCGCGGCTTCTACGGAAAGCGATTTGCAAACGGCGGCGGACTTCAATTCGCAGGACAGCAATTCAATACGACTGACCAGCGATTCGGTGGTGGTGGTGATGCACTGTCGGTGATGGCCCGCCTTGGAATTGCGCGACGCGGTTGGAGCGTCGACGCATTTGCGAATCGCACCCAATCGACGAGAGTGATTCAACCTCCGTTCGGCACGTTTGGAGGTCTTGCGATTCCCGGATATCAGGCGACGCACAGTCTCGCGTACCTTCGTGTTGCCGTCGGGGACACTGCGGGGGGCCCATGGGTCGAAGCAATTGCTTCGCGAAATCACCTGAACGAGAACAGCAAGCTGGTTACGGTTGCACAGGCACTCCAGACGCATGTGCTGCCCGATAGCGCAGACACGACTACATCGCAACAACAGTATGTATTGTCAGCGGGTTTCACGCGCGGGCCGCTTATCGTTTCAGCGAACGAGCGCATCAGGCGCATGTCAGGCGTGACTTCATCATCACCGAGCGCGCGCGCTCAGCTCGATTGGCGCTACACCACCATTACCGCATACGCCGAGCATGACGGTTTTGCCGACAGAAATCGTGGCGACATCATTGTCCGGGCCACGCCCATTCCGACGGTTTCCGTTGCAGGTGCGGTATCTCGCATAATGACGACAGGTGATGCGCTGATCGATCAACCGGACATCCTCTCAGCGCGCATCGAGGCTGGTGTTCGGTTATTCGGACCGTGGATAATCGGCGGCTTCATCACGCGCGATACGGCGTTGCTTTTGCCGCCGCGCGCTTTCGATACGGCCTATGTCCCACAGTCCGCGGGACGTCGCAGCGGTTCATACATCGGGTTGCGCGGACCTGTCTATAAGGCTTTGAATGTCGATATCATCGCGATGCAATGGGCGGCCACTGATGCCTATCGACCCAAGTATCAGGTAAGGTCTGAGCTCACCCTGGCAACGCGCTGGCTTTCGCGATTTCCGACCGGAAATTTCGGGATCCGCGCGTCATTGGTTAACGACTATCGCAGCGCGGTGGGTTTTCCAACCGTAGCGGGAAACCGCGTAGCGGCGTCGAGCAGCGTTTTCGACGGGCTCCTCGAAATTCGAATCCTCAAGGCTGTCATTTCCTACCAGATACGCAACCTGGCTGGTCTGACGTACCAGATCGTGCCCGATTTCTACATGCCCCGAGCGATCAATATCTATGGCGTCCGCTGGGAATTCGTGAACTAGGGTCGATTTGACAATGTTGTTGCCGCGCCGTAACTTAGGCACCCTCATATGATATCCAGCATGACCGGGTTCGGGTCGGCTGAGGGTAAGGTTGGCTCCGTCCGCGTCAGTGTCGAGCTGCGGACGGTCAACCACCGCTTCTTCAACCCGAGCATCAAGCTTCCCGCCGCCTTCTCCAAGTGGGAGGGCGACGTGCGCGAGCTGCTTCGGCAGCGGATCGCACGTGGACACGTTGCGCTCACCGCTCGAGTAGATCGGGACAATGCGCCCGGTGGCGGGATCAACGAGCGGCGGTTCGGCGAATACGTCGGGATTCTTCGCGGTCTCCAGCAAAAGTATGAGCTAAGCGCCGAGCTGGACGCGGCGACCATTTTATCTCTTCCGGATGTGGTAGACTCGCTAGCGAAGGAAGAAGATGAAGGGACGGTCGAGGAGCTGCTCGCAATCGTAGATCGCGCAACATCGACGCTCAGAACAATGCGATCCGAGGAAGGCGCGCGATTAGCGGGATTTCTCAAGGAACGCATCAGTCTCGTTAGCGGCTGCGTTGACCGGATAGCCGAGCGAGCGCCAATTCGTCTCACAGAGCATGGAGCGCGGCTCAAAAAATCTGTGCGCGAGCTTGCGGGTGCAAACAATGTCGATCCGCAACGGCTGGCGCAGGAGGTCGCGATACTCGCTGACAGGATGGACATCTCGGAGGAAATTGACCGCTTCCGAGCGCACATCGACGCATTCTGTTCGTCGATCAACGATGGATCCAATGAGGCGGTAGGAAAGCGACTTGGTTTTCTGCTTCAGGAAATGGTTCGTGAAGCAAACACGATGGGCAGCAAAGCGAGTGATGCTCCGATTCTCGCGGACGTCGTTGGTATCAAGGAGGAGCTGGAAAGAATTCGCGAGCAGGTAGAGAACGTCGAGTGAGCGGTTTTCCGCTCATTCTTTCATCGCCTTCCGGCGGCGGAAAAACGACGATTGCGCACGAGCTGTTGAATAGGCGGCAGGATCTTGGCTACTCCGTATCATGTACCACGCGTGGTCCAAGACCGACAGAAAGTGACGGAACTGATTATTTTTTCCTGACGCGTGAAGCTTTTATCGCCGCAAAAAATCGCGGTGAGTTTGCGGAATCCGCCGAAGTACATGGAGATCTTTACGGAACCCTGAGGCGGGAAGTCGACCGGGTGCTTGCAAGCGGGCGACACGTTGTAATGGACATCGATGTGCAGGGAGCCAGACAGTTTGCGGAGGTGTATCCGTCTTCAGTCCTGGTTTTCATTCTCCCTCCTGACGCTGGTGTTCTGCTGGACCGGCTGAAATCACGCGGCACTGAGGGAAGGGCGGCCTTCGAGCGACGCCTGAACAGTGCTTTAAAGGAGCTTCAGTCGATTGGGATGTATCATTATGTAGTGGTAAACGAGGACCTCGAACGTGCTGTGGCGGCGATCTCGAGTATCATCGATGCAGAACAGATGCGAACGGCTCGCATGACACGACTGGGCGAGCAGGTTGGAGAGTTGGTGGTCGGGCTGGAAAACGAGCTGAAAAACAACAAGGGGATCAACTAGATGCAGGTTTTCATACCCAAAGACATCGCGGAGCACGCGACTAATAAATACCTCGGCGTTCTCGTGGCCGCGAAGTTCGCACGAGTCATCAACGAGTTTCCGAGAGATCGCTCCGCCAGCGGAGAAAAAAAGCTGACGACGCGCGCGCTCGAAGAGCTTTCGCGCGGTGAGATCGAGTATCGCGTCATCCCGCGCCGCCGCACGGAGTAGCTGACTTGCGGCCATTCGACGGCCGCCGCGTTCTCCTTGGCGTCACAGGGGGAATTGCAAGCTATAAAACCGTTATGCTCGCTCGCCTGCTGACGCAGGCTGGCGCTCTTGTCGATGTCGTGATGACACGCGCCGCTCTCGAGTTTATCGGAGCGATTACGTTCGAGGCAGTCACTGGACGGCGCAGCTTCAGTGAAATCTTTGGCGCGGGAAACGCGCTCGACCACATACATCTCGCACAGGGCGCAGACGTTTTCGTTGTCGCGCCGGCGACTGCCGATTTCATTGCGCGAGCAGCCCATGGGCTTGCGGATGATCTGTTGTCCGCCACGCTTCTCGCGAACTCGTCGCCGGTGTTGCTCGTGCCCGCGATGAATGATCGCATGTGGGCAAATATTCAAACCGCAAAGAATGTCCAGAGCCTTCGTGAGCGCGGGTATACCGTGCTCGATCCGGACATAGGGCCACTCGCGGCCGGGGAAGGAAGCGGGCCCGGTCGCATGCCGGAACCGGAGTCGATCTTCGCGCACGTCTCGCGCATACTCGATTCGGATGAAAAGCTCGCGGGGAAAAAGATTGTCGTCACGGCGGGTGCCACACGCGAGGCAATCGATCCCGTTCGGTTCCTTTCAAATCACAGCACCGGAAAGATGGGAGTGGCGATTGCTGAGGCCGCGTGGCGTCGCGGGGCCGATGTGACGCTCGTCGTTGGTCACGTAGACGTTGCTGTTTCGACGGGACCCCGAGTTGTTCGCACTGAGAGTGTGGAAGATATGGCGGCCGCCGTTGCATCTGCGCTGCCACGAGCAGATGCCCTCGTGATGGCTGCAGCGCCCGCCGATTTTCGGCCCGCGAAATCTCAGGATAAAAAGATTTCGAAGCGTGCGGGGAATGCGGGGATGTCACTAGAGCTCACTGCGACGGCTGATATACTCAAGTCGACGATCTCAGCGCGCCGGGACGGAGCGGTCATTGTTGGATTCGCGCTCGAGACCGGCAATGCGATTGAAAAGGGACGAGCGAAGCTCGAGGAAAAGGCATTGGACATGATTGTTGTCAATGACGCCTTGGAAGAAGGCGCCGGGTTTGGTGTCGATACGAATCGCGTTACGATTTTATCCCGCGGCGGCAATGCCGAGCACTTACCACTTATGACCAAGGCTGCGGTCGCTGACGCAATACTCGACCGTGTAGGGCCGCTGTTGCATGAACGCTAAGGAGCAGCTGAAACGGTATCTGGAGCAGCGACAGGAAATGGGCGAGCGCGACCTGTTTCTCGATACCATGAGCGTTGACGATGTATTGAAGGCAATCGGTGCGATCAATGCGGAGGTTAATCCTGGACATGATGCTGCATCATCTATCGACTGGCGCGAAGCATTAAAAGCCGATGATCCTGCAAACTCCGCGGGTATCGACACTCCCGCCGACACCGTTGAGCTCTTCGATGACAATCTCATGAGACTTTCATCGCTGGCGGCAATCGAAAAAACGGTGGCCAAGTGCACTCGCTGTCGTCTCTACAAGACCGCGACCAACCCGGTTCCCGGTGAAGGGAATCCCAAAGCGCAGCTGGTGTGCGTGGGCGAAGCACCGGGCGCCAATGAGGATGCGACAGGACGCCCATTCGTTGGCCAGGCAGGCCAGCTTCTAACGAAGATTCTTGCCGCCGTGGATTTAACGCGAGAGGACGTTTTTATCTGCAACGTTCTCAAGCATCGGCCCCCGGGAAACAGGAACCCGCTGCCCGACGAAGTAGCGGCTTGCAGCCCGTACCTTATTCGCCAGTTGGAACTTATAAAACCCAAAGTGATCGTTGCGTTTGGAACGTTCGCGGCGCAGACTCTTCTCGACACAAAAACGCCGATAGGAAAACTCCGCGGAGCGGTGCATCAATACCACGGAATTCCACTCGTCGTCACCTATCACCCCGCAGCGCTCCTCAGAAACCCCGCATGGAAACGTCCCACCTGGGAAGATGTCAAGCTCGCCCGTAGAGTACTCGATAGCCCCCGTAGGGCGTGATCCCTATTCCGACAGACGGCCACCTTACTCTGAAGACGCAGAGCAGGCGGTTCTGTCGGCGGCACTCATGGACCCGGATGCGATTCTTCGCGCATCCGAGTTCATCGATGACACGATGTTTTACCGCGAGGGCAACCGGCGGATTTACCGCGCCATGGTCGCTCTCAACCAGCGCGGCGATGTAATCGATCCACTCACACTCACCGAAGAGCTCCAACGCACCGGAGAGCTCGAGTCGAGTGGAGGTCGCGACTACATAAGCTCGATCATCGATGTGGTACCGACGGCGGCTAACGTCGAGTATCACGCGAAGATTGTTCGCGAGCGCGCGCTACGCCGACGGCTCATCGAAGTCTCGACCGCGATTGTCACTGAAGCATTCGAGTCCGCGCTACCGGCAGGCGAGCTTCTGGATGCCGCAGAGCACAAGATCTTCGAGGTAAACGCGAGTCGCGGCACCGAAGGCTTCACTCGCATCAAAGAGCTCTTGTGGCCGACGATGGAGCGCATCGAAACGCTCCAGCGCGGCGGTGAATCGATTACTGGTGTGCCAAGCGGGTTCAAGGATCTTGATGAGATCACCGCAGGTTTCCAGCAGTCAGATCTCATCATCATTGCCGGCAGACCATCGATGGGTAAAACAGCTTTCATTCTGAACATCGCGCAGAACGCAGCATTGGATCACGAAGTGCCGGTGGCGTTCTTCTCGCTCGAGATGAGTAAAGAGCAGCTCGTTCAGCGATTGCTCACATCAGAAGGACGCGTGGATGCTCAGCGACTTCGTAAAGGAAAACTGCACGATGATGAATTCGTGCGCCTCGGGCGCGCCGCTGGAATTTTGAGCCATGCCCCAATCTGGATCGACGATACGCCGGGAATGGGATTGCTCGAAATGCGCTCCAAGGCGCGACGCCTCAAGATCGATAACGGAGTCGGCCTCATCATCGTGGATTATTTGCAGCTCATGCAAGGCCCCACGAACACTGAAAGCCGTCAGCAGGAAATCAGCTACATCTCACGATCGTTGAAAGGCCTTGCACGCGAGCTTCGCGTCCCGGTTGTTGCGCTCTCGCAGCTTTCACGCGCTCCGGAACAACGCACCGGAGAAAACAAGCGCCCGCAACTTTCAGATCTTCGAGAATCGGGCGCAATCGAGCAGGACGCCGACCTCGTCATGTTCATCTATCGACAGGAAGTTTACGACGGCCCTCTCGACAAGGATGGAAACTCCATCGAGGGACGCGCGGAGATAATCGTCGGCAAACAGAGAAACGGCCCGACGGGATTCGTGAATCTGTTCTTCAACAAGACTTTCACGCGCTTCGAGAATTACTCTCCGCGATTGGCGCAGGCGTGAGCCCGAAAGCCAAAACTATTTATCGCTGCACCGGCTGCGGCGCAGACCATCCAAGGTGGGCCGGACGCTGCGATGTATGCGGTGAGTGGAACACACTTGTTGAAGAGCCTGTCGCACGTTCTCAAGCGAGCACCGGAAAGGGAAATGCGCGACGCGCTGCCGGCGCGCATTCATTCGGCGAGGGTGGACAGGCGGTAACACCGTTGCGACTAGGCGACGTGGTTGGTGCGGCAGAGCCCCGCTGGAAAACCGGCCTCGCCGAATTTGATTTCGTACTAGGTGGCGGAATTGTACCCGGCTCGATGATCCTCATTGGCGGCGAGCCGGGCATTGGAAAATCCACGCTGCTTCTTCAAGTTGCCGCGCGCCTCGAGAAACATGGACATCGCACGCTGTACGTGTCCGGTGAAGAATCCGCGCTTCAGGTGAAGCTGCGCGCAGACCGGCTCGACGATTCCGCGGAAAACGTAATGATCCTCGGCGAAACGTTACTGGAAACGGTGATCGCTACTGCTTCGAAACTGAGTCCGTCCGCGCTAGTCGTCGATTCGATTCAAACAGTTTTCACCGCTGATCTGGAAAGCGCTCCGGGCAGCGTGGGACAGGTTCGCGAATGCGCGGCGCGGTTGATGCGTTTTGCAAAAGAAACAGGCACGACAGTTTTTGTTGTCGGACATGTCACGCGAGAAGGCGGCATTGCCGGTCCAAAAACTCTCGAGCACATCGTTGATACCGTTCTTTACTTCGAGGGCGAAGGCGCGCTCGACCACCGAATACTTCGTGCAATCAAAAACAGATTCGGCAGCGTCGATGAAATTGGGGTTTTTAGAATGACCGCCGCCGGGCTCGATCCAGTAGCTAATCCATCCGAGCTGTTCCTCGGTGACCGCATGGGCGATGCCTCGGGAAGCGCAGTCACTGCGTTGCTCGAAGGATCACGACCGGTGTTGATCGAGATCCAGGGACTTGCAGCGAAGGCGGGCTTCGGAACACCGCAGCGCGTCGCGACAGGTTACGACAACCGGCGTCTCGCGCTTCTGCTCGCGGTGCTCGATAAGCGTGCGGGTTTGTCGTTTTCGCAGCTCGATGTTTTTTTGAATGTTGTCGGTGGCGCGCGAATGCAGGAGCCTACTGGCGATCTTGCCGTAGCGGCCGCTCTTGCATCCAGCGTTTTTGACCGCGCAGTTCCGTCAACGTCTATCTTTCTCGGCGAAGTAGGATTGGGCGGGGAAGTTCGCCCTGTGTCTCAATCAGAACGCCGTTTATCTGAAGCCGCAAAAATGGGAATGACAACAGCATATATGTCGGAGCGCGCAATACCTTCACGCTTGCCGAAAGGAATTCGTGCGGCGGGTGTTCGGAGCATAGCTCAATTATTCGACCAACTATTCCATGCATAAGCCCGACGTCGGTGTAATCATCGTTGCCGCCGGAACAAGCTCGAGGACGGAGGGCGGAGAGCTCAAGCAATTCCGCTGGGTCGGCGGGAAGCCGATGTTGCTTCACAGTGTGCAGACGTTTCAGGCACGGCCAGACGTGCTGATGGTTGTGGTGGTTCTTCCGAAAGCGTTCGCGGGCGATCCGCCGCCATGGCTGCTCGAATGCGATACCGACCGACTGCTTATTTCTGTCGGCGGTCGTGAGCGCAGCGATTCTGTGAGACACGGGCTGGAGGATTTACCGGAAGGCGCAGAAATCGTTGCCGTTCACGATGCTGCGCGACCATTCGCGCCCGAGACCATGATCGACCGCGTGATTCGCGAGGCGCGCAACGGACACGGTGCAGTCCCCGGACTTCCGGTCGTAGACACACTGAAGCAGGTCGGTCCGGATAGAACCGTAATGGAAACGCTCGATCGCAACAGCGTGTGGCGCATTCAGACACCGCAGGCATTTCCGCGCGATATGCTCGAGCAGGCGCACCAGGAAGCTCTCTTCGCAAACGTTCAGTCGACTGACGACGCGGCACTGTGCGAGAGAATCGGGCAGAAGATCGTTATCGTGTCGGGAAGCGAACGCGCTATAAAGATCACGACAGAGGAAGATTTCTCTCGAGCCGAAACGCTTAGTACCTGGGCTGGATGACGGCGGATATCCGCGCCGTCCCATTCTGGTCAGACGAAGAAATCGAAGCGGGGCTGGCCGGAGCGATTTCTCATATGAGGGCGCACGGGGTCCTCGCGTATCCCACTGAAACGGTTTACGGGTTTGGTGGCACTGTAGACACCGAGTCCGTCGCGAAGCTGATCGCGCTCAAGGGTCGGCCGGCCGGCAAGCCCTTCCTATTGATTGTCGCGGCGAGCGAAATGATTACGCGATTAGGATTGATTCTGCCGACGTACGCATCGCGCCTCGCCGCAGGCTTCTGGCCGGGACCGTTGACGATGGTTCTGCCGGGAGGAGAGAAGCAAGTCCCGGAACAATTGCGCGGTCCCGAGGGTGGAATTGCGGTGAGGTGGACTCCACATCGTGGGCTGACTCGACTCGTGCAAGCGCATGGAGCACCCATTACGTCAACGAGCGCGAACCGTCCTGGTGTTCCACCGGCAACAAATGCGAGTCAAATCCTCGAGCAGTGGACGGATGCAGTCGCGCTCGGTCAGCTTCACGTTCTCGATGGCGGACAGCTTTCAGAATCGCAGCCTTCGACAGTCGTCGATTGCACGGGTGCGCGAGCACGCGTTATTCGCCCTGGTGCAATTCCGGTTGCGACGTTGCGCACCGTTCTCTCTGACATCATCGGCGACAACTAGTGCGAATTCTTTTTGTATGTAGCGGAAATACTTGCCGGAGCCCGCTCGCGGAAGCAATCGCGCGGCGCATGCTCGCCGAAACCGGTAGAGAAGACGTGATTGTCGAGAGCGCGGGAACGAGTGCCTGGGATGGATCACCGGCATCGGATGGGGCGATACTCATCGGCGTGGAGCGAAACCTCGATCTCGCGCAACATCGCGCACGCCGTTTGACACCGGAGATGGTCGAGGCGAGCGATCTTGTTTTCGTAATGTCGCATGAACATCTCGCGCGCGTCCGTGAAATAGATTCGACGGCGACCGCCTACCTGCTCGGCGGTTACGCTGAGTCGTCGCCTCGCCCGATTCCGGATCCATTCGGGGGTGAGCTGGACGATTATCGCGCGA
>DATLDN010000004.1:0-7539 GCA_035525855.1 Gemmatimonadaceae bacterium | reverse complement strand
GCGCGTAAATCAGAATCGGCACGGTCAGTACCGATCCTCCACCACCCAGAAGGCCGAGTACGAGTCCAACGAGAAGCGCTAATGCTCCGGCGAGGATCGTCATCGGCCCGATGTCAAAGCCGTAGCGGCAAGGTCTCCGCTACGGAGCCGTTGTAAAGGTGAATGAGAAGTTCCCCGTTAGTGGGTTGCCGTTCACGTCCTTCGCGCCCGTCGTTACCGTCACGGTGTATGTGACATTCGGCAGCAGAGGAAAGTGACCGAGCGTGGCTGTACGCGTTGCAGCATCATAGGTAACGGTAGTGTTTGTGACGTTGACGCCACCCGCCGACACCGTAAACGTGGACGTCGTCAGCGTGTTCGAGTCCATGTCTTCGCTGAACGTTACCGTGATCGGCGTTGTCACCGGCACGTTAGTCGCCGCGGTGGGCGTGCGTGATATCACCGTTGGCGCCACGTTGTCCACCGCTGTTGTGAACGCAAATACCTTGTTCGCTGCGAGCTGATTTCCGGCGAGATCCTTCGCCGCAGTGGTGATCGTCGCGGTGTAACCTGTATTCGCCGACAGTGGAGCAGTCGGCGTGAACGTCGCCGTGTTGGTTCCCGAGTTGTACGTCACAGTACCCGGCACCGCCGCTCCACCGACGGTTTTCTTCAACGTGAATGTTCCTGCTGCGAGGATGGTGCTTGCGTCCATGGCCTCACTGAATGTCGCAGTCACGAGCGTAGATGTCGCAACACTGCTGGCGCCGTCTGCGGGATTAGTGGAAAGAACCGTCGGCGCAGTCGTGTCGGGCGCAGGTGCAGTTGTGAAGGTGGAAACAACTTGCGCCGCAAGCGGATTACCGGCGACGTCTTTCGCTGTGGTCGCGACCGTCACCGTGTAACTCGTTCCATTTGCAAGAGCAACAGTTGGAGTGAACGTCGCAACAGTACTCCCGGCGATGTATGCGACCGTTCCGGCAACGGGTGCCGATGTATTCGTGTTGCGTACTGTAATCGCTCCGCTCACCGTGGCGGGATCCATCGGCTCGCTGAACGTCACAGTGATTGTCGTCCCCGTTGGAACGTTCGACTGACCATTCGTGGGAGACGTAACTGTCGCAGTCGGAGCCGTTACGTCAGCGGTGCTGAACGTCCACGTGAACGGGGCCGCCATTGCAATTCCATTCGCGTCTTTGACTCCGGTGGTGATCGTTACGGTGTAGGCAGTCTGCGAAGCGAGATTCGCAGACGGCGTAAATGTCACAGTGTTGGTCGCTGCGTTATATCCAAACGCTCCAGCAACCGCGGCTCCTCCGACCGTTGTTTTAACCTGGAACGTCGACGCGGTGAACGTCGATTGATCCATCGGCTTGCTGAACGTTGCGCTGATTGTCGAATTCACTGGAACGTTCGCCGCACCGCTCGCTGGAGATGTCGACGTAACTGTCGGCGCACTGAGATCTGCCGTAGTGAAAGACGATGAAGCAGCGACGGCCAGCGCGTTACCTGCCAGATCCTTCACTCCCGTCGAAACACCAATGGTGTAATTCACCGGCACCGCAAGCGGCGCGTTCGGTGTGAACGTCGCAACGTGCGTGGTCGCATTGTAGGTGACAGCGCCAGGCACCAGCGCGCCTGTCGAAGTCACGCGAAGTGTGATCGTCGAAGTGTTGATCGTATTCTGATCCATCGCTTCGCTGAACGTCACCGTGATCGGCGGGTTCGTGCCGACTCCAACCTGTCCATTAGCGGGCGTAAACCCGAGTACTGTCGGCGCAGTCTCGTCGCGAGTGGTGAAGGTCCACGTTCCGGGAGAACCAGCGGTGAGCTGCAACGGATTACCCGCAAGATCCTTCACGCCCGCCGTTACCGTCGCAGTAATGCTTGTCCCACTGGGGAGCGCTGAAGTCGGTTTGAATTCAGCAACCAGCGTTGTCGGATTGAACGTGACAGTTCCCGGGATATTCGCGCCCGTTGCTGTGACCTTCAGCGAGAACGTTGTGGTGTTGACCGTTTGCGCATCGATCGGCTCATTGAATGTCACAACGACAGTCGCGCCCGTGGACACTCCAGTCTGGTTCGAGAACGGACTTATCTGAACGATTTTCGGACCGGTGATATCGAGCGTAGTAATAGTCGCCGCGGGAGATTCAGGCGAAGGGTCCGACAGCACGCCCGAAGTGCAGTTTGCTGACACGGTGTACTTGTAGGTCTGCTTCTCACCCAGACCAGTGTCGGTGAACGACGTTCCCTCCGTCTCACCGACTTTCTGGCCGTTACGCAGAATGTTGAAGCTGATAACGCCATCGCTCTGCGCACTCTTCTGCCAGGTGATGGTCGCCGTCGACGGCCCGCTGAGCGTCGCGGTTACGTTGATCGGAGTCTCAGGGGAGGTAGGCCCCGTGAGCTCGCCGCAAGCAGCGATGACCATCGAGGTTGCAACAAAACCGCACACGAACAAAAACGCCTTCTTCATTAAAGACTGCCTCGTCAATTCAATAATTCGCGCGCGCATCAATTGACTCTCCGGATTATGATGCGGCGATTCTTCTGCCGTCCAAGCGCAGTGGTGTTCGGTGCAACAGGATTGTCACCACCTGCGCTCGCGACTGTGATTCGATCGGGAGTAATTCCTTGATTGATCAGGAACTCGCGAACGGCTTTCGCTCGGTCGAGCCCGAGCGCGGTATTACCCGCTCGCGACCCGACATTATCCGTGTGCGCTTCGATGCTGATCTTGATCCTTTCGCCTGCGTCGGACACGAGGTCGACAGCAAGACCATCGAGCAATGGCTCGGCGTCATCTCTCCACGACGGCTTGTTGAAGTCCACCTGCGTTCCGTCGATCGTGAGCAGCACCGTACCCGCGAGATTTGGCGCGGGCGGTGAAACCGGCGAAGCGACTGGAGACGGCGTGGGCGCGGGAGCTGGCCCAGCAGGCGACGGTGGAAGAGTCTGCGCAGGAGTTGTCTGACGCGGCGCGGGTTGCGGCAGAACCCTCGGCTCTGTCACTGGCGGCTCGGTGCGAATTCTATCTGGCAGTCTGGGGGAGCTCTTCACGATGCGGGGTGAGCGGCCCATGAACATCGACATTCCCATCGAGATGCTGAATGCCGGCCCGCCGCTCGCGATTTGACTTGTCGCTTCGATTCTGAACGCGCGGCTGTCGCCAATCATTTTTCTGACACCAGCACCGACGTTTGCAATTCCAACACTGCGGCTCTGGTCGCAGTCGCAACGCGGTTTCGTGTATCGCACGAACTCATATCCAGCACCAAGTATGGCATACGGCTGAAATTCATTTGCCGTGGACGGTGAAAGGAGCAGCGAAACCGTGGGCGTGAATGCAAACAGAGGGGGCTTGTAGTAGGTCCCTTCCTGTCTGCTGTATGCGACGCCTAACGCACCTTGTACTGCTATGCGCGAGTTGAAATGGGTGGCGGCAGCGATCGCTCCGCCAATCGCGGAACGTCCATCGGTGACGCTGTATGCCTCCGAGAGCACGCGGCCGGTGGCGAATACCCCGATTTCCTTCGAGCCCGCGAGACTTCCATCGTTTTGCGCGAGCACAGCGCGAGAATCAACGACTGCAGCTGAAAACATCAGCGACAGAACCAGACGACGCATCAAATATCCTTTAGAATGAGAAATGCCCAACCGATCCGGCTGGGCACTTTAAGCGAGAGTGAAGACGCCCTGCTAAAGCAAATGGTGTGACGAGCGCTACGCAAGCAAATTTTTCACACTTACCCGTTGAAAAACCTCATGCGGAGCTGCGTGCAACGGTGATCAATGCAACCGCCGAAATGATGATCGCCGATGCGACGAGCGTTCTGATTGACAGACTTTCGCCGGCAAATGTCCAACCAAGCAGAAGCGCGACAACTGGGTTGACGTACGCGTAGGTCGATACTTTCGCGGGAGTGGAAACTTTAAGAAGCCACACATACGCGCTGAACGCGACTACCGATCCAAACGTTATGAGGAAGATCATACCACCAATCGATTTGGCAGAGACACTAGCCAGATCGAGATGCATGGGCTCCTGCATTATTAACGAGAGCGTCAAATAAACGACTCCAGCAGCCAGCGTCTCGATCGCTGTTGCAAGAGCCGCCGACTTCGGCAAATCGATGTGCTGCGCAAGCACCGAGCCTCCCGCCCAGGACACCGTTCCGAACATCAGAAGAATCACTCCCGCAAAGCGAATCTCACTCGAGCTGGAAAACGGATTCACGAGCACGAGCAGCCCGATTACGCCGAGTACGAGACCGCCAATTATTGGGAGCGTGGGCTTTTTACCTCGCGGCCGCGCCCAGTCGATGAGCACTACCCAGATCGGAACCACGGCGACAAGAAGTGCGGCGAGGCCGGAAGGAACCATTCGTTCGGAGAATACGACGGCGCCGTTTCCGCCGACGAGAAGCAGAAGACCGATGATTGCTGCGTTACGCCACTGCTTCAGCGTTGCGGGCTTATACTGTCCGCGCTTTGCGAGAGCAAATAGAATCAGCCCCGCAATGAAAAAGCGGGTGCCCGCCATCAGTAACGGTGGAATGGTCTGAATGGCGAGCAGAATTCCGAGGTATGTGGACCCCCAGATTATGTAGATCGCGGCAAATGCCGCGACGAGTTTTCCGCGTGACGGTTTCGGCACGCATCAACGTAACAGAAACGCCTACGGGATTCTTACGACAACTTTCCCGCGCGCATGACCTTCTCTGACATACATCAACGCAGCCGGGGCCTCAGCAAGCGGGTAGGTTCGATCGATGACAGAAGTCATATTTCCGGATTCAAATAATTCTTTCAAAACGGTTAAATCCGTTTGAGTCATCTTTGCCATGAAGAGCCCGAGATCCTGACTTACAAATGGCGACGAAGCGAGAATTCCGACCAGACGCGGGACGAGCCGCCGCTCATCCCTCACGCCGATATTCAGGAATACTCCTTTGCGCGTCATCACGCCGCGACAATCCGACAACGATCGATTCCCGATAATGTCAGCGAATACATCGTAACGCTCTGTGCTCTTTGCGAAATCCTCGCGCGTGTAATCGATCACGTGACTCGCTCCCAGCGACCGCACCATCTCGAGGTTTCTCGTGCTGCACACGCCCGTTACATCCGCGCCCATCCACTTCGCGATCTGCACGGCGTATGTCCCAATGCCGCCCGCCGCGCCGTTGATCAACACCTTCTGTCCGCGCTGAAGATGAGCTCTGTCCCGGAGTCCTTGTAACGCAGTGATTGCCGCAACCGGAATCGCCGCAGCCTGGTCGAAACTCGCATTCACTGGCTTGAGAGCAATTTTGTTTGATGGCGCGCATGCAAACTCAGCGAGTGCTCCACGCGCAACACCAAAGACTTCGTCGCTCGGCTTGAATGTTCTGACATTCGCACCAACGGCTTCGACAACGCCAGCGACGTCGGCGCCCACCCGCGGCTCCTTAGGTCGTCGCAGTCCGAAGAACGGACGTGCGATCAGCGTTCCGCGAATCATGTAATAGTTGAGCGCGTTCAAGCCTGCAGCGCGAACTCTTATCAAAATTTCGTCATCTTTTGCCGTCGGGATGTCGACGTCTTCAACCCTGAGACGATCCGGAGCTCCGTACTCGCGTGCGAGAACCGCTTTCACGCTGCCGCCCGTACCTGCTCTGTTCGCACGCCTTTGATGAGCAGATAGAGGATGAAGCCAAGCTCTCCGAGTCCATACAACGGCGAGGCTGCCCAGAAAAGAGTCGGATGCAACGCAGGTACAACAAACCATGACAGCGCGGTGATGACATATGAAACACCGGCAATACCCACGGCGATTCCAAGAAGTCGCGGGAGAAAACCGGACTTATATGTAAGAATCGCGACTGGCAGCAGCCACAATCCCCAGTACAAGCTCATGGCGGCCACTCCATTTTCGCGCCACGTGAGGAACCCGTGCGCCAGAGCCTGAAGCTGGGCTGCCGTGAACGCCGACCAGTAGCTCGCGCCACTCAACAACACGAGCGGGCCCGTTTGTATCAGCATGAGTGCGAGGTACATCGGTGTCTGCACAATCAAGAGCGCAAAGAGGAGCCGCGCCCACCCTTTGTGAACGTCCTTGAAAAACTGATATAGCACCACTCCGAGGCACACATTGAGAAATCCCATCGTGAGATCAGCGAGAAGGCAAACCCGATAGAGCGCTTTTGCCGACTCGATTCGAGCCGCTGTCGCCGCGGGATCTCGCGGGACGAGAAAACGTGTCGGGAAATAGGTGAGCGTTATGACACCAGGAATTCCTATCCCCAGGTAAAGAAGCCCGACCAATCGTGCCGTTGCCTTGCGTGAGATCATTTTCCCTCGCGACTCAAGGACGCGAGCTCCTTCTTCACGTCTTCGTTTTTTGGATCGAGTGCTAGTGCCTTCTGGTACATTGAAATCGAATCGGTGACGCGTTTCTGCCGATGGTAGAACGCACCCGTCGCGACATATGGCGCGACACTATCCGGGTGAAGAGCAATCGCCGCAAGGAATTCTTTTTCCGCGCCCGGAATGTCCTTGTTTCTCTCAGCGACGAATCCCAACGCTGTATGGCCACGCATTGGATTCAGCTTCATGATCGCGTCAGCCTGTTCCTTTGCTTTCGGCATACTTCCGCCTAGTGCTCCCGGAGCCATCGCGTACAACATCACAAGAACACGCCGAGAATCCACGAGCGTAGGCTCGAGCGCCACCGCCGTTTCGAATTCGGTCTTGAACCGTCGGATCAGGAATGGCCTGCGGATGATGCTCGCCTTCCCTCCCTCTTCCATCAATGCCTTGCCGAGACCTTCATGATGGTATGCATTCCTGGGATTCAGTTTCACCGCTTTCTCGAGCCAATCGACCGCCTTCCCGGATTTTCCCCGTGCGAGCAGGATGCGGCCCATGCAATCGATCAGCACATCGTTGTCAGGCCTGGCTTTGAGCTGAGGCTCGAGCTCGGCTAATGCGGCATCGTACGCATGATCGCTGATTTGCTTCTGCACGGTTGTTGAGCATTGAGCAGACACGCGCGGCGCGACGATCAATGCGCTGGCGGCTGATATAAGAAGAAATGCGCTTCGGGGCATCTACACTCCGGCAATGAGACCATCCGGAGCAACCCTACGTTCTGCGGAAACCAACGGACATGACAGTTCGTAACAACATCATGACCCCACGTTGCAGAGCGGAGGCATAATGAGTGAGCTCACGATTGTCGCGAATGGTGTTCGCGCTCTATTGGATGTTGCTGTCGCCAAAGGCGCGAATCGCAATGAGCTGCTGCGGCGATCGGGAATCGATCCCGATGAGCTGCTCGATCGCGACGGTCGCGTCGCATTCAGCAAGTTTGTGCTATTGATGCGTGCCGGACAGGAACTAAGTCACGATGCAGCGCTCGCACTCCACTTCGGTGAAGCCGTCGACGTTTCCGAAGTCTCGATCGGCTGTACACTCGGCGGCGTCAACAACATAGACGAGGCATTTGCGCAGGTGAATCGATACGCGAGCCTTGCCGTTGAAGTTGAGGGAGTTGAAGGCGAAAAGATATATCAG
>DATLDN010000002.1:0-3754 GCA_035525855.1 Gemmatimonadaceae bacterium | reverse complement strand
CCGCGTAAGCTCTTCGGCCTCGACTGCCATGGGCTCTCCGCGAGAGCGATCCGAGAGAGAAGCCACGTTGATTCGGACGTTCCACGCGGCAGATCGACAGCCCGCGTCGGCAAGTAATGCGGCGACCCCCGCGTCGGTAATTGCGTTCGCATTTCCTTTCTCGGCGACCGTTGCAGCTAGGTCTGCGACTCCTGCGCACGCGCGAGCAGTTTGAAGTGGAACTTCGGCTGCCGCTATAAGCGCTGTTTCGATTGCCTGTTTCCGCGCTTCGGTCTCGAGGTCGTTGGTTTTTGGTAGCTTGTAAGCGGTCGATACCGACGTATATACCGCTGCATCGCTCGTCACCAAGCTCTGGAGCTGTTCAACCAGAGTATCTGCGCTTGCCGAGATGATTCTCATCTCTTCTTCGACTGTCGCGTATTTCTTCTTGCCGAGTGTAAGGCCGGCGACCATTCGGGTCAGCGCTGCAGCGAGTGCTCCGGCATACGCGGCGACGCTTCCGCCCCCGGGAGCGGGATCAGGTGATGAAACAGCAGCGATGAACGCGTCGGGCGACGTTCCTGATTGGCTGTCGCTGCTGGCAACTGCGCCAGTTACCTGGCGCTCTAAAATTTGATCCGGTGTAAACTGTGCAAGCTTGAGGTAATGCTTCGCTGCGTCGAGCAGCACACGCTCGGGGACAAGCCCGACAATTTCGCTCCACGTGACTTCGCTACCGCCTGCTGTTGCCTGCTCGGAAATGAAATCGTACGGCACGTGCAGCGGAGTTCCTTCCGTATCTACGAGGTTCATCGAGACCTGCGCCTGTCCGTCGACCTCCATTCCCAATCCCTTCACGTTCTTGAAGCCGCCCGAAGATTCTCTGACATTCTTCGCGATCGATTTCGCGAGCGGCAGCTTCGACGAGTCACCGATGTACACATTGTACGCGACGAGGAATGGACGAGCGCCAATAGCAACTGCTCCTGCTGACTCGTGAATTTTGCGGGGGCCAAAATCGGGGTCGCGTTCGGGATTCGTGCCGAGCTCGGTGCTCAATCCCTCGAACTGGCCTTTGCGCACATCGGCGAGATTTTTCCGTGTCGGCCGAGTTGCGGCGCGTTCGTAGAGGTAGACAGGAATTTGAAGCTCATGGCCAACTCGACGACCCAGCTCGCGCGCGAGCTCAATGCAATCGTCCATGGTTGCACCCTCGAGCGGCACAAATGGAACAACATCGGTTGCACCGATTCGCGGATGCTCACCTGTGTGCGATCGCAGATCGATTCTCGAAGCAGCTTCCTTGATTCCCGCGAATGCAGCTTCTACTGCACGATCGTAGGGAACGACAAACGTGATCACCGATCGATTGTGAGAAGCATCGGACGATGTGTCCAGAATCGTAGCGCCTGAAACCGATGCGATGGCATCGCGAATGGCGGCGACGATCTCGGGTCTGCGTCCTTCAGAAAAATTCGGAACACATTCTACGAGTTTCATTTTATGGATTCTATGTCGTTGTCGATTGCCTTCGTGACGAGCTGCAACAGAAATGGGTGAATATCAGGATTCCCAGCCACGACTGGGCCGTGTGAAAGTGTCTTCTCATTTCCGGCGAGATCGGTAACGATTCCCCCAGCTTCGCGAACTATCAGGACTCCTGCGGCAATGTCCCACGGCGCCAGGACAAGCTCCCAGAAAGCATCGAATCTTCCGCACGCAACGTGGCTCAAGTCAATCGCTGCCGATCCCGCGCGTCGCACTCCGGCGGTGTGACTGCTCACCTTAATGAATTGCCGAGCGTATTTCTCGAGAAGGTCGTGCCGCTTGAATGGGAAGCCGGTGCCGATCAGGGAACGATATGGCTCCGTTTCCTTCGATACAGAAATGCGCTCATCATTTAGAAAGGCGCCACCGCCGCGAACGGCGGAGAATGTCTCTGGTCGCGTGAGGTTGCGTACGACTCCGGCAACGAGCTCACCATCGACCACGGCCGCGATGGAGACTGAATATTCCGGATATCCATGAAGAAAATTCGTGGTACCGTCGAGGGGATCGACGACGAAGGTTATTCCCTCGTGACCTATCATTGTCTCCGGCGAAAGCTCCTCACCAACGATTACGGCGTCTCGATAATGTGAGTGAATAGTCTCGATAATCGCAGCTTCGGCACGCGTGTCGACTTCGGTAACAAAGTCCGATTCGCCTTTCTGCTTCCACTCGAGACTTCCGCGATCTTTTATCGATGCTTCAATGACGTCCGCCGCCATCGACGCTGCTTCCTTTGCAACATCGAGAAGCTCGGTTCCTTGCAAGTTTTTCCTCACACTCGTTAACTTCGCCCGATGCCCAGCATCTTCAGTGGAATACAACCGTCAGGCGAGCTGCACATTGGTAATTACCTCGGCGCGGTGAAGAACTGGGTGGCTTTGCAGACGCAATACGACTCTCTGTTCTGCATTGTCGACTACCATGCGATCACCGTGCCGTACGAGGCGGCAGATCTCAGGCAGCGAACGCGCGACATGGTAATCTCGCTGCTTGCGTCAGGGATCGATCCATCGGTGTGCACGCTCTTTGTGCAGTCGATGGTGCCGGAACATACCGAGCTTGCCTGGATATTCAACACGGTCACGCCGCTCGGCGAGCTCGAGCGGCAGACGCAATTCAAGGAGAAGTCCGCGCGGCAGGAAAGTGTGGCCGCGGGGATTCTCAATTACCCGGTGCTTCAGGCGGCCGACATACTATTGTATAGGGCCGACCTCGTTCCGGTGGGTGAGGATCAGGTTCAGCACCTCGAGCTGTCGCGCGAGATTGCGCGCAGATGGAACGCGAAATTCACTCCGGACAATCCGTATTTTCCCGAGCCAAAGCCGCTGCTGACTCCAACGCGCCGCATCATGGGGCTCGATGGGCTTGCGAAAATGTCCAAGTCCCTGGGGAACACTGTCGGCCTGGTAGAAGATCCTGCTGCAGTTTGGGAAAAGCTCCGGCCCGCCGTCACTGATCCAAAGCGGGTTCGCCGAACTGATCCCGGGACGCCCGAGGTGTGCAACATCTATCACCTTCATAAAGCCTTCAGTCCTCCCGAAACTGTCGAGCATGTTGCGGTGCAATGCAGCACTGCTGGGTGGGGCTGCATCGAATGCAAGAAAGTTTTATTCGAGTCGATGGAGAAAGAGCTGCGGCCCATTCGTGAGCGTGTCGCGGAAATTCGCTCTCGGCAGAACGAGCTCGACGAAATTCTTGCCGCAGGCGCTGCGACAGCACGCAAGCGCGCGGGTGAAACCTTGCGTGAGGTCAAAGAGCTGATGGGGCTCGGTTAGCCACGTCTGCCGACGCGACAGAGCTTCTCGAAAAAATCGCGGCGATGCCGCGTTTTGCGGGGAGCGAATCTGAATCTCGAGCCCGCGCGATTTGTTCGGCGCACCTGGAGCAAAGTGGTCTCGTAGCTACCGAAGAACCCTTCGAGTTTTCAGAATTTCCCGCTCGGTACGGAGCGCCCGTTGTCGGGTTGTTGCTCGCAATCGTGGTGCTTCTCACGGTCTACGTTTACTGGTCACATGGTGGAGCTGGGCCGGCGCTCGCGGTTCTCGCGCTCGGCGCTTCGCTCATCATCGCGATTATGCGATGGTTCGCGCGTCGCGCTCCGCTTCACATGAAATCGATGCGATCGAAATCCGTAAATCTCGTCGCGCGCCGAGGGAATCCGGGTGTGTGGCTTGTTGCACACATCGATTCGAAATCGCAAACGATCCCAATGCTTCTGCGCATT
>DATLDN010000251.1:0-4987 GCA_035525855.1 Gemmatimonadaceae bacterium | reverse complement strand
CCGGCCGGCAGAATGAATCTTTAGCCTCCTATTCGATGTAATGTCAGTATGATCACGCAGACCGCAAAAGCGCAGGCAACAGTACTTGGGGGAGCGGTTGCGCTCATGTGGATTGTGTTCGTCGCGAGCTGGCTTTCCGGCGGACATCTGTTGTTGCTCGGGATCATTCCGCGGACAGCCATTGGATTGCGCGGAATTCTCTTTGCGCCGTTTCTTCACGGCAGCGTTGCACATCTTTTGAGCAACAGCATTCCGTTTTTGCTGCTCGGATGGCTTGTAATGTTGCGGGACTCGAATCATTTCCTGCCTGTTACGTTTTTCGCGATGCTTGCATCGGGGCTCATGGCATGGATGTTCGGCGCCCCCGGCTCAGTTCATATCGGCGCGAGCGGCGTAATTTTTGGTTACCTCGGCTTCTTGATGCTGTCGGGATGGTATGCCCGCAGCGTTGGAAGCATTCTGTTGAGCATTCTCGTGACGATATTCTGGGGCCGATTGCTCCTCGGGGTGATTCCGAGCTCGGCGCTTATCAGCTGGCAGGCGCATCTCGGAGGATTCATCGGCGGCGTTCTGGCCGCGCGCCAATACAAAACCCGCGCAATCGCTCCCGTCAGAAAAGCGCAATGAGGATTATCGCGGACATGGTCGGATCATTGTAGAAACCGAAACCGTTGTGATCTGTGCCGTGTCAGGCACCGCGGAAGCGTCACGCTTCATGCCCGTTCCTTTGCCCGGCATCTTCAACGGATAGGCGGTGGTGCCGAGTGTGACGCCAGGAAGCGAAGAGGTCCACACGTCGATTCCGGTCGGGCCCATGTCGCCGCAAATCTTTCCGTGATTCTGTCTGAGATCACTCACCAGTGACGCGACGCCAACGCCCCCTTTAGTACGAAAGAATGGATCAGTCGTCGTCGCGCGAATAACAGTTTTCTTCGCTTCATCGACGAAAAGCAGAATCGGAGCGGTGCCTTCACCAACTGAAATCGCGCGCCCGTGAGCGGACTGCCCTTCGTCCGCGCGCAGTGCAGAATCGCGCACGGTGCACAATTTGTTCAATGAATCGAGCGTCATGCCGAGTGCGACAGGGCCGATTCCTTTGTTCGTGATCAGTGTCGAGCCAGGCCGACGCGGACAGACCGGTGGACCTCGAGTGATCGCCGCGTTCCGCACTGCAACGGATTCGGGTGGTGGAGGAACTTCCGCAACGGCAGTGTCGGTGTCCGCGGGATTTGCGCCGCGATCACTTTGCGCGGTGCATCCCGCAACAACCACAATTGCCACACTCGAAATAAGTCGCGATCGAAAGGTCATTCTCTTGTTTTATTCTGTTGTTTTTGGCAGCCACCCCTAGATTAGCGCCGATGACAGACCTGCGCGAGCAGCTGCAGCAGACGTTGGGCGACAGCTACCAGCTCGAGCAAGAGCTCGGCGGCGGCGGCATGTCGCGCGTGTTTGTCGCGCACGAAAAATCCCTCGGCAGGAAAGTGGTGGTGAAAGTTCTTCCACCCGACATGGCCGCAGCTGTGAGCATCGATCGCTTCCGTCGGGAGATACAGCTCGCCGCGCAGCTCCAGCATCCGCATATCGTACCGTTGCTGTCGGCGGGAGAAACTGGCGGCCTCCCTTATTTCACGATGCCGTTTGTGAGAGGCGAATCACTTCGCGCGCGACTCTCGCACGGTGAGCTCCCCATTTCCGAAACGATTCGAATTCTCCGGGAGATTGCGTCGGCGCTCGCGTATGCACACGAGAATCACATCGTCCACCGCGACATCAAGCCGGAGAACATTCTCATCTCCGGCGGATCGGCGATGGTCACCGATTTCGGTGTTGCGAAAGCACTCAGTGCGTCGAGCGACGCAAGCGGACACAGCCTCACGTCTCTGGGAGTTGCGCTCGGCACACCAGCATATATGGCTCCGGAGCAGGCAACTGCAGATCCGAACACCGATTATCGCGCAGACATCTACGCACTTGGTGTTGTTGGGTATGAAATGCTCAGCGGGTCAACTCCGTTTCCGGGAAGATCGCCGCAAGCGACGCTTGCCGCTCAGGTCACCGATACACCTGAAGTTGTAACGAAGCGGCGCCCTGCGATTCCGCCGCTGCTCGCGGCTCTCGTGATGAAGAGTCTGGAAAAGCGACCGGCAGATCGTCAACAAAGCGCGACGGACGTAATCCACGAGCTCGATGCGCTTTCGACGCCGAGTGGTGGACTGCCTCCAACGATGGCGCTTCCAGCGGCCGCACCACGATCGAGCAAACGCAATCTCGTGATGGGACTCGGTGCTGTTGCTGCGATTGGAGTGATCGCATTCGCAGCTACACGATTCAGAAGTAGTCCGGGCGCTGCAAATACGGCAGAATCGGTCGTGCCGGCAATTGCAGTTCTTCCGTTCGAGAATCGCGGTCGTCCTGAGGGTCAGGAATTCACCGATGGAATGACGGAAGAGATTACAAATCGCCTGGCGTCAGTACACGGATTGAGAGTGATCGGCCGACAAAGCGCGCGAAGTTACGCAGCGACTCAAAAGACTCCGCAGCAGATCGCGCACGAATTGGGAGTTCAGTATATCCTCACCGGCACTGTGCGGTGGGACAAGGGAAGCGACGGTAAGGAGCTGGTGCGCGTGAGCCCGGCATTATTGAGAACTGCGGACGCGACACAGGTTTGGGGAGATGCATATCAAACAGTTCTTTCCGGAATGTTCGATGTTCAATCGAAGGTCGCGACCGAAGTTGCGGGTGCACTGAATGTCGCCCTACTCGCGCCGGAGAAGAACGCGCTCGTAGCCAAACCGACCAACAATGTCGATGCGTATACTCATTACCTGCGCGGTAATGAGATTCTGATTCGAAGCATCGACCCAAAAAGTTTTCGCGCGGCGATTGATGAGCTCGAGAAGGCAGTCGCAGCTGATCCGGGGTTCGCACTCGCGTACGCGAGACTCTCGGAAGCGAACACAGAGTACTACTGGTACAATGGGGACCGAAGCGCCGAACGTTTGAAGCGCGCGAAGGCAGCGGTGGACAAGGCGCTCACACTCGACCCGTCACTCGCAGCGGCTCATCTCGCACTCGGCATTTATTACTATCACGGCTTTCTCGATTACGAGCGCGCTCTCCCTGAGCTCAACGCAGCGGAACGTACACGTCCGAACGACTACGAGGCGGTTTTTTTCAAAGGCGCGTTGCTCCGTCGCAGCGGAAAATGGAAGGAAGGCATTGCCGATATGCACCGCGCTCTCGAGCTGGAGCCGAGGGTTCCGGTCAACTACAGTGATCTCGGTCAGACGGTGTTGATGTTGCGCGAATACGACGAGTCGGCGCGATTGTCCGATCAGGCGCTCGTTCTCGATTCGACAGATGCAGTGTCCTACAGCAACAAGTCGCGCATCGCGATTGCGCGGGACGGCGACGTTCCCGCAGCTATTCGCATTGCACGCAAAGGATTCGATGCCGCATCGAGTCGCTCGCTGGCAGCAGGGTTTGCTCTTGGGAACGGCTGGCCGGACACTGTCGATCCAGTGATTCGCGATGCAGCTGAAAATTTTCTATGGAACGCAGACTTCGGTGAGAAGAGCACCTTCTTCGTTTCCAAGATGAACTTGTATTGGGAATCGAATGACAGGCAACGTGCGAGGATCTACGCGGATTCTGCAATTGCTGCATTGGCGGTGCGGATCAGGCAGCAGCCGCAGGACGCGTTGTATTACTCTCACCTCGCGCTTGCGTACGCAACACTTGGAAACAAAGCTGAGGCTCACGCTGCGATCGACAAAGCACGCTCGGCTTCGACGTGGTCCAAGGATGCGTTCTCCAGAGCTGACTGGATGCTGACTCATGCAATAGCACTCGAGCGTCTCGGAGAAAACCAGGCTGCAATCAGTCGGCTAGAAGAGCTGTTGCGAACACCGTCTGGGGTGTCTCGAAATCTGTTGCGATTGCATCCGGAGTTTGTCGAGCTCAGAAAGGATCCGGGCTTTCAAAAACTCATTCAGGGTTAAGTCATGCTCGCTCGAAATATTCTGATAACAGCAATCGCTCCGCTCGCGCTCGGGTTTGGACATCGCAACTATCGAGATGCAGTACCTCCTCTCGCTCAGATCAATGATAATCGCATTGCTGCAGGAGTAATGAAGGACAGTACTCTTACGGTTCATCTGTACGTGGGAATGGCGCGATGGTATCCCGAAGCAGCGGACGGTCCATACGCAGACGTTGCGGCAGTCGGTGAAGAAGGGAAGCCGCTGCAAATTCCCGGTCCGCTGATTCGCGTTCCAGCGGGAACTACGATCGACGCAACGATCAGAAACGCGCTCAGCGATTCGACGATTTATATCCGCGGTGTGCTTACGAATTCGGCGAAACCGATGGACAGCCTACCAATTCTCCCGGGCGAATCACGCACATTGCGCTACAAGGCAAATACCGCCGGGGATTTCTGGTACGTCGCGACGCCCGGACTCGTCGATTGGGACAAGAGAGAACGGGAAACGGCAGCCGGCGCGATCATTGTCGACGCTCCGGGAGCTCATAAGCCGGATCGGGTCTTCGTCATAAATATCTGGGGAGAGTCCGACCAGAAGGACACTTCGATCTATAACAATGCTCTGGCGATAAATGGAAAGTCCTGGCCGTATACGGAACGCATAAGCACCAACGTAGGCGACTCTCTGCGCTGGCATGTCGTGAATGCTACGACTCGAAATCATCCGATGCATCTTCACGGATTTTATTTTCGTGTCGCTGGTCGAAACGGAATAACGTTCGCTCCGGAGAAACAACCCCTTGAAGTAACGGACGACATGAACGCGTTCAGCGCGATCGTAATGGATTGGGCCGCTGATCGTCCGGGCAACTGGCTGTTTCACTGTCACATTGGATTTCACGTCCTGCCGGGGGACGCGCAGCTCAGTGGCCACATGAAGCACGGATCACATGACATGGAAGCCGAGCGACACATGGCCGGACTCATACTCGGCAT
>DATLDN010000248.1:0-21308 GCA_035525855.1 Gemmatimonadaceae bacterium | reverse complement strand
TCCCGGAGAAAACATTTTCTGGGACGGAAACGAGATTACGACGCTGCCCGTAGAGATAGTCAGTGATGCGGTGGAGAGGCTGATCGTTACCAACAGATGAAAACCAGGTTGACACCGAAGCACTTAAACAGATTAACCCGTTGGGCTTTCGGTCAATAGTTCTCGGCAGTCAGCGAGTGGGTTTTCAGTGTTCCGTCTACCGACCACTCATTGCGCGAAATCCGAAGGCCGAAAACTATTGACCGAAAACCCAACGGGTTAATCTGTTTAAGTGCTTCTTGGTTCTACCGCCGGTTAGTATTAATGGTCGTTCTGTGGGAAGGGTTATGAACCGAACAAAATTGCTTGCTTTACTGGCGCTCGCTCCAGTGAGTGTCAGTGCTCAGCATTCGCATAGCGGCAACGTGATGCCGGAGATGAGCCATGCCGACATGACGGCGATGGCTGCGCACATGGAAGTGACCCCGCGGCGGGTGCCGACGAGCGCGGATTCAATAAAGGCGAATCAAATCGCGAATGCGCTGAGAAACGCGATTGCCAAGTATCGTGATGTTCGAGTGGCAAAGAGTGACGGGTTTCGTATTTTCGCGCCGCAAATCAAGAATCAGCGGGTCTACCACTTCACGAACAACCTCTGGGCGATCGAGAACCAATTCCGCTTCGATCCGGAAAGGCCTACCTCACTACTATATACAAAGGACGAGCAGGGAAATTTCGTCCTCGTGGGCGCAATGTACACAGCACCGAAACGCTTCAGTGCTGCAGATCTGAATAAGCGAATTCCAACAAGCATCGGCCAATGGCACAAGCACGTGAACTGGTGCCTTCCACCTCGACGCGAGACATCACGCTGGATGGAACTGAAAAACGGGCGACCGGTATTCGGACCACTCGGGGTCTCGACAACTGGAGAGTGTGAAGCGGCCGGTGGGCGATTCATGAAACAAGTTTTCGGCTGGATGATCCACGCCAACGTGTTCGAGAGTGAAGACCCTCGCGTGATCTGGGGCGACAATCACATGCGCGGCGACGAAATCATGGACCGACGGTAGCGATTGCAAGCATACGCCCGAAGTACAATCCTCACGATCATTGCTGTAACAGCCGCGTGCTCACCGCACACACCGGCTCAGATGATTACGCCTGCTTCAGGTGAGAAGCATCTCACATCGATTCGGCAAATTACATTCGGCGGCGAGAACGCCGAAGCGTATTTCAGTCACGATGGCAAATGGCTGACGCTGCAAAGCACGCGCGACGGACATCCGTGCGATCAGCAGTACATAATGCGAATCGACGGAACGGATGCGCGACGAATTTCTGACGGTCGCGGGAAAACGACATGCGGGTGGTTCTTTCCGGGTGACAAGAAACTTTTCTTTGCTTCGACGACCGCCCACGATTCTACGTGTCCAGTAAAGCCCGATCCCTCAAAGGGCTACGTGTGGCCGCTCGATCGCTATGACATCTACACAGTAAATCGCGATGGCAGCGATCTTACACGCCTGACCCATTACGATGTCTACACAGCTGAAGGTGTGCTGTCGCCCGACGGAAAGAGGATTGTTTTCACTTCATTGAAGGACGGCGATCTCGAGATCTACACGATGAACGCCGATGGTTCAGACGTTCGTCGTCTAACCAACACACCCGGGTACGACGGTGGTGCATGGTGGTCGCCCGACGGAACGCAGATCGTCTATCGCGCAAACCACCCGACGGATCCCGCGGAGCTGAAGACGTATCGTGACCTATTGGAGCAGAGACTTGTACGGCCGGCGAGAGTCGAGCTGTTTCTGATGAATGCTGACGGATCGAATCAGCGACAAATCACGCACTTGGGCGGCGCGAACTTCGGCCCATCGTGGACGCCCGATGGAAAACGAATAATCTTCTCGTCGAATTATCAGAGCCCGCGAAGCGGAAACTTCGATTTGTTTCTGGTGAATCCCGATGGAACGGGGCTCGAGCAGATTACCTTCGATCAATCGTTCGACGGCTTTCCGATGTTCAGTCCGGACGGACGAAAGCTGGTGTGGGCATCGAACCGGCATGCTGCAACACCGGGCGAAACGAACCTCTTCGTAGCTGAGTGGCATTGACCATTTCAAGGAGCTGACACGATGAGCGAAAGCACGTTGATGGTCGGATTGCGCGTGATTCACATTGTCTTCGGGGTCTTCTGGGCGGGTACGGCGATGACCATGGCGTGGTTTCTCCTGCCCGCATCTCGTGCGATGGGACAACCGGGTGGCGCATTCATGCAACAGCTGATGTTCAAACAGAAGCTGAGAAATTATGTCGGCATCGCGATGGCTTTGACGGTTCTATCGGGGCTGACGATGTACATTCGCCTCTCGATGATCACCAACGGCGCATGGGCAGCGAGCCGAATGGGAATGGTGTTGGGAGTCGGTGCCGTCGCTGCAATTATTGCCGCTGCGATCGGTGGCGTTGTGGTCGGCCGCCACGGAAAGAGATTGATGGAGCTTGGGACCAGTGTCCAGGCCACAGGAGGTCCGCCGACGGATGCGCAGCGAGGTGAGATGGAATCGCTGCAGGGGAAGATCTACAGTGGATTCCGCATAATCGCGGGGCTTCTCGTGATAGCAGTCGCGGCGATGGCTTCAGCGCGGTATTTGTAATCGCGACTGAAGTCATCGTCGAGACTGCATCTATAACATCAACGCTCGGTCCACCACCAAACGCTTCTGGTTGTTAGACGCTTCAATCGTCGGAAGCGTTTGACTTTTTTCTGCGTAGCTTCGCTCTATCTACGGCGGGGTCGTAACGCGAGAGCTTCGTTCCGCCGGGACCGTAGAGGTCCGGCTTGAGCTTGAGCGCCATGAAGATTGCCGAAGCAATGCCGCCGGTCACCGCGACAGCTTTGATGACGCCGCTCCTGCTCGGCATTTTCACCTTGCGCGTAATGTTTTCAATCAGTTTTCGATCGGACATATCATTATCCCATGGCTTGCGTGAGCCAGGCGCGTGCCACACGCCAGTCGCGCTTCACTGTAGCGGTCGAAAGATCGAGTGCTGCCGCGGTTTCGTCGATATCCAATCCGCCGAAGAAGCGACATTCCACCACTGCGGCTCGGCGCGGATCGACTTTTTCGAGATCCTCGAGTGCCTCATGTAACTCGAGAAGCTTCGCTGCCTCGACAGGGGAGGTATGAGCCTCGTCGTCAAAGGTTATCGCAACGTCCGCTCCGCCGCGTTTACCTGCATGGCGCCGCCGAGCTCCATCGATCAGAACCTCTCGCATCGCACGAGCAATCAGAAGCTTGAGATGCGCTCCGTCTTTTGCCGGGACCGTCGACGGCAAAAGCTTCAGATATGCTTCGTGTACGAGTGCTGTAGTGCTGATTGTTTCATTGCGGCCACTGCGTACTCGCCGTGCAATGCGGCGCAACTCGTCGTATGCGAGAACGAAGAGAGCATCGAGCGCACTCTTGTCACCTTCACGTGCACCGACCAACAGCTCTTCGGTCGTGTGAGTCACGGCGCGGGACGTCTGGGATCAATCGGGTCGAGAAGCGCGGCGACCTCCGGCTTCGCGCGAAACGCAGCGAGGTCAGGCTCCTGAAAAAGAAACCACATCCATGCACCGGGTTCTCGCGTCCTCCGAATCAAATCGGTTGCCTCTCTTGTTCGTCCGGCAGCTACTTCAGCAATACTCAGCCAGTAAGCCTCGGTATACGAAACTCCCGCGGGAGGAGCCATCGTTTTTTCCGCCTGGCGAATCCGAGCGACCGCATCTGCCTTATTGCCCTGAAGCCAAAGGGCTTTAGCAAGTGCGGAAAGCGCGGGAACGGGATAATTCGAATCGAGTGAAAGAGCGAGCTCAGCGTCCGCACGGGCTCCTCTCAGATCTCCGGCGTGTGAGCGTAACATGGATCGCGTAGCAAGCGCATATGGAACGCGAGGTGCTGCAGAGATCGCGCTGTCGAGCTCGCGTAGGGCTTGCAACCAGTGGCCCTGACGTTGATGAATGGCAGCAACTGGCACGAAGGTCATCGCTCGATCGGGCTCTAAATCGAGTACTCGGCGATAGGCTGCAAGTGCTTCGGAATACCGGCCCAGCACCATCAGCGCCTGGCCGTATTGATGAAACGCTTCTGCGTTGTAAGGATCGAGAGTGATTGCGCGTTGAAACGCTTCTATAGAACCACTGAAACGCCGCGGGTCTCGCATCGCAAGATTGTACGCGCGTGCGAGCCATGCATCGGCTGAAGTAGAGTCAAGTGCTGTAGCTCTGTCCGCGAGTGCGAGTCCCTCCTCCAATGGGTCACCCGGCAGGAGCTTTGAGGGCTTCCACCCCCAGTCGACAAGCAGCGAATACGCGTAGGACTGACGTGCGAGTGCGCTGGCATAAGTCGAGTCGAGGCGACCTGCATCTCGATAGAGAACAACGGCGGATTCTACGGCCGCAGGCGTGCGAACAGCGAGGAGTCGGTTAGCGCGAAGAAAACTTTCGTACGCTTTCGCATTTTTTGGAAAGCCATTCCCAATGATTGCTCGCTCGTGGTCACTCATCGGTTGCCCGAGTGCTTCCAGCACCGCTATGGAGACATCTCTACCGAGCTCGCGCAGCTCTGAGCGATCGAACTGACGCCGGTCGTGCCACATCGTTGTGCTCGTTTTTGAATCTTCCAGAGAAACAGCGAGCACCGGACCGATGGGATCGCGGTGAATCACCATGCTCAGAAGATGGAGTCCGGCTTGGGGCACAACGTAACCCGCAGCGTTACGCGTGATCGGTACAAGACGTACGCGACCGAGTCCAACGACGCGTGCGGCAATTTCCTCACTAAGCGCAGACGCAAGATTCTTCGATTCGATATCCGACGAGTCACCCGCGACCGGCAGGAGCGCAAGCTTTGCTATCTCGTGAGTGTCGAGACCTTCACTTTTAAAACGCAGGAATCCGAAAACGCTGAGAATCACGAGCAAAGCGGCCGCAGCGGCGACCCGAAAGTTTCGCGGTCGTGACCACAGAGTTTGCACTCGCTCGAGCTGCGCGAGAAACTCCGAGCCATCGGAGTAACGTTTCTCAGGATCTTTTTCGAGCGCACGTGCTACTACTGTTACCGACGAGGCAGGCAATTTACGTATCGATTGCGGCAGCCTGACGGGCGACGGCTCAGCAATCCGATCATGAATTTCGCTCGCAGTACCACCGCCGTATGGCGTCGAGCCGTCGAGCATTTCGTACAGCACAATTCCGAGCGACCAGACATCGCTGCGCGCATCGACGGGGTGGCGTCGAGCCTGCTCTGGACTCGTATAGAGAATTGTTCCGCGAGTAGTCGACGACCCGGTGAGCTGCGAGCCGGCAAGTATCGCAATGCCGAAGTCGAGAAGCTTCACAAGACCTTGTCGCGTGATGAAGATGTTCTCCGGCTTTACGTCGCGGTGGACAAGACCAGCCGAATGTGCAGCGGCAAGTCCTGACGCCACCTGCTTTGCAATGTCAAATGCCTCGTGCGGACGCAACGGACCACGGACAATTCGCTGACGCAGAGTCTCGCCTTCGTATCTCGCCATCGCGATGAACCGACGTCCATCCACTGTCGTCCCAGCCTGGTAGATGGTCGCAACGTTCGGATGATCGAGCGCTGATGCTGCCTGTGCTTCAGCTATCAGTCGGTCACTTGCAGCAGAATCAGCAACGCCCGACGGAAGAAATTTGAGAGCTGCGATCCGTCCCAGAATTCGATCAGTCGCGGCGTACACGATTCCCATTCCACCGCGACCGATTTCTGCGATGATGTCGAAATCACCTACCTGGTCACCGGCTGAAAGGCTTGGTGAGTCGAGTGGTGACTGATCTGAGGCCAGCATTCCTCCTATTGCAAGCGTTTCGGATCCGCCGGCGCGAGAAGTGCCACGACCTCCGGCTTTGCACGAAACGCGGTGAGGTCAGGTTCCTGAAAAAGGAACCACATCCAGGCAGTTGGTGTTCCTGTTCGGCGGATCAATGCAGTAGCCTCTTTTGTTCGTCCCGCGGCCACTTCAGCGACAATCAACCAGAATGCCTCTTTATCTGAGACGCTCGCAGCAGCAGCGATTGATTTTTCCGCTTCGCTGATCCGAGTCAGCGCACCTGCTTTATCCCCCTGAAGCCAAAGTGCTTTCGCGAGTGCGGAAAGCGCGGGGACGGCATAATTGGAATCGAGTGAAAGGGCGACCTCGGCGTCCTTACGGGCTCCTCTCAGATTTCCTGCCTGCGAGCGCATCATGGAGCGGACCGCGAGCGCATATGGAACGTAAGGTGCCGCAGAGATGGCGCTGTCGAGCTCGCGCAGCGCCAATGACAGGTGACCCTGACGCTGATGAATAGCAGCGACGGGCACAAACGTCATTGCTCGGTCCGGCTCCAAATCGAGTACGCGCCGATAAGCTGCGAGCGCCTCAGAATACCGGCCAAGCACCATGAGCGCCTGCCCGTATTGATGGAACGCGTCTGCGTTGTACGGATCGAGAGTGATTGCGCGTTGGAAGGCTTCTATCGATCCGGTCAAGTGGCGCTGGTCTCGCAATGCGAGAGTGTACGCACGTGAGAGCCATGCATCCGCTGATGTGGAATCAAGCGCGGTGGCGCGATCGGCGAGAATTAGTCCCTCGGCGAGCGGATCACCCGGAAACAGTTTTGATGGTTTCCATCCAAACTCGGCAAGCAGCGAATATGCATAGGATTGACGCGCGAACGCGCTCGCGAACGTCGGGTCGAGGCGACCGGCATCTCTATAGAGCACAACCGCAGACTCTACCGCAGCCGGGGTGCGAACTGCCAGCAGTCGGTTAGCACGAAGAAAATCTTCGTACGCTTTCGCATTCTTTGGGAACTCGTTTCCGATAATTGCGCGCTCGCGGTCAGTCATCGGTTGTCCAAGCGCTTGAAGAACCGAGATGGAGACATCTCTACCCAACTCACGCAGCTCTGAACGATCGAACTGGCGACGATCGCTCCACATCGTTCTACTGCTCTTCGAATCTTCGAGCGAAACGGCGAGCACCGGACCAATGGGATCGCGCTGAATCACCAGACTGAGAAGATGGAGTCCCGGTCGGGGAATAACGTAACCGGCGGCGTTACGCTGCAGAGGAACGAGTCGGACGCGGCCGAGTCCAACCACGCGTGCCGCAATCTCGTCGCTCAGGGCCGACGCAAGATTCTTCGCTTCAATGTCAGTCGAATCGCCCGCCACGGGGAGCACGGCTAGCTGTGCGATCTCGCGGCTGTCGGGAGGATCGCCTCTGAAGCGCACAAATGCGAAAACGCCGAATAGGATGAGCAACGTCGCGGCAGCGGCAATGGGAAAGTTTCGCGGTCGCGACCACAAGCTTTGCACTCGCTCGAGCTGCGCGAGAAATTGCGAGCCGTCGGCGTAACGTTTCTGCGGATTTTTTTCCAATGCACGTGTCACCGCCGTTACCGCTGCAGCGGGCAACTTGCGTATCGACTGCGGCAACCTGACCGGCGATGGTTCACCAATCCGGCCAAGAATTTCGATCGCGGTGTCGCCGGTGTAGGGCGTCGACCCTTCCAGCATTTCGTACAGCACGATTCCGAGCGACCACACATCACTCCGTGTATCTGCAGGCTGGCGCCGAGCGTGCTCGGGACTCATGTACAGAACCGTTCCGCGAGTGGTCGATCCCTCTCGCGGCGAGCCGGCAAGAATCGCAATGCCGAAGTCGAGAAGTTTTACGAGACCTTGCCGCGTGAGAAAAATGTTCTCCGGCTTGACATCCCTGTGAACGAGACCGGCTGCGTGTGCTGCGGCGAGTCCTGACGCCACCTGCTTTGCGATTTCAAATGCTTCGCGGGGTCGCAGGGGGCCGCGCGCGAGTCGCTCTCGCAGGGTTTCTCCTTCGTACCGCGCCATCGCGATAAAGCGACGCCCATCCACCGTTGCTCCAACCTGGTAGATAGTCGCGACGTTCGGGTGATCGAGTGCGGAAGCAGCCTGCGCCTCAGCGACCAGTCTGTCACTGGCGGCGGAATCGGCTACCGCGAGAGAAGGGAGGAGCTTGAGTGCCGCGATCCGACCAAGCGTTCTGTCACGTGCTGCGTACACGACTCCCATTCCGCCGCGGCCAATTTCGGTGATGATGTCGAAATCGCCGACTTGATCACCGGGGGATAGGGTCGGCATATCCGAACGTGCCGGATCAGTGACGAGATGGGCGAGCTCGGAGATTCCACCATCGAGCAGATCGCCTTCATCCTCGTCCGCTGACAACATGGCGCGCACTGTTCCCTCGAGCTCGGCGTCGTCCGCCGTCTCCGCTTTAAGCAGCGACTCACGCGCATCGAGCGGGGCTTCGAGAACGCGCTCGAAAATTTCGACGGCGCGTTGCCATCGTGCGGAATCGAGTGGTGACCGGTCTAAAGCCAGAATCCCCTCCATCTGAGCGAAACAGGCGGAACGACAGTGTCCCCTGAACGTCACCTGCGCAAGCCGATGATCCGTTTTTCGACCTTTTTGCGCATGTCCCGATGAAGAGAGCTAGTGAACAGCTATCTGCAACCAGGTATCCGATGCGAGCAAGACTCTATTTGATGGCCTGCACTGCGTTGGCGGTCGCGTCTCAGGAAACGCTGATCGCGCAGGCCGCGGCTGCTCCCGACTCCACGGTGACAGCGTTGGCGATTTCGCCTGATTATGCGCCCGACGGCTGGGTGGATTCAAACCAGCCGATTGGATTTCGGCTCAACCGTCCACTCGATATCCAGACGGAGCGGCTCGCGCTCGTGGTTGGCCGTACCGATTTATCCGCGTTGTTCATGGTGACGCCAACCACCGCGCGCTACTCCGCGAACACCCTTCCGCTCCCAACAGGCGAAACCGAAATCACCGCATACCTGGTGAAGACCGGCCAGCCGTGGCAGGAGCTCGGAAAATTTCCGCTTCGTGTTCGTTTGCGCGGTGGATTCCGCAAGGCAGAGCTCAAGCCAGGTCTCACCGCCACCACTCTCGGTCAGGTTGCGCCGGGAACCAGTCGCATTGCATCCGGCGTGACGTTCAATCCCGCGCTTCGCAGTACGCTCGTGCGGGACAACGGTTCGATGGAGCTGCAATCGAATTTTCTCGCCGTCACTCATCAGAATCAGGCACTTCGTTTCGGAGCCAGAGGAACGGACGCACCGAAGTTCGATCTATCCGATTATCTGATTCGCACGCAGGGCGGACCATTCAATGTTTCGCTCGGACATCTCTCGTATGGAGCGAACAAGCATCTAATCAGCGGATTCGCGAGTCGTGGAATAACAGCCGGAGTAGCGATGACGAAAATGGCCGAGCTCTCGCTCGCTGCGCTCAATGGATCGAGCATCGTCGGCTGGAACAACCCTGTGGGCTTGGATAATTCCGATCACCGCGTGTACGGGGCGTCGCTCAAAGTCGAAGCGCTGCCGCAACGCCCCGGTGCATTGCTGTTCGATCTCTCGCTCCTTCAGGGATCCATGCTGCCGGTCAACGGTTTCAACTCGGCAGAGATAAACGATGCAGAGCGAAGCCGCGGATGGGGTTTTCATTTCGGCGGAAAAATTCCCGGCGAAAGAATTACTCTTGATGCTGGCTACGCGATGAGCCGGTTCGAGAATCCCGTCGATCCGACACTCTCACAGAATCTCACGCTTGTTCCGGTAAGACCGGAAACGAAAGCGGCACGCTTTGCCGACCTCTCCATAGGATTGTTGCGCGACCTCGCGCTCTCGAAGAGTGTCAAAGCAAACCTCACTGCGACATTTCGACATGAGCGCGTCGATCCGCTTTACCGAAGTCTCGCCGCCGCCGTTCAGGCCAATGCATTACAGAATGTCGTCGAGCTGACAGGTGGACTCGGGCCCGTTGCGGTACAGGCATCGCACGCACGCTCCGAAGACAACCTCGACGATATCGCGACGGTTCTGAAAACATTCACGCACGTGACCGCGCTGAATGTCGGCGTCCCCGTCGCATCTCTCTTCCACACAAAGTCGCCGCTCCTTCCTCAGCTTACGTACACGCTGAGCAGAACGCGGCAGTTCGCAACGGATCTACCGGCGAACAGTGATTTCACAGAGACGCACGTTCCGGATCAGGTCAGCGCGAATCAGAGCGCCGATCTGCAATGGGCGATTGGAAAATGGAAAGCCGCGTATCGCTACAACACTTCATTCCAGGACAACAGACAAGTAGGGCGCGAGAAGTCCGACCTGCGAAACCTCGCTCACAATATTTCCGCCGGGGTTTCACCGATGTCGTGGCTCGATCTCGGCTCGACGTTCTCATTCGAGGACGCGAAGAACAAGGAACTTGATCAGAAGAACGACACGCGACGCCTCGGCGCGAACGTGGACGTCAGGGCGACCAAGGATCTCGCTCTCGCCACAGTCGTGTCCACGACATGGCTTCGCGACAATCCGCGTACGTCGGAGAGTGACAACACAGAGTTGTCTGCCGAGCTGTCGCAGAATTTCAGACTGATGCGAGCTCGCGCGGAACGTCCTGCTGGCCGGCTCTTTCTCCGATATCAGCGACAATCGGCAAACAGCGTTGCGATTGTGAACGGCGTGCGCGGCGATCCCGCGCCCCGAATGACATGGACGCTCAACAGTGGAGTAAGTCTCAATGCGTTCTGACTATCGCCATCGAGCGGCTCTTGTTGCAGCGGCGCTTTCGATGATTTCGGCCGCGATCTCCGATGCGCAGATCCGTGTCAACCCGACCGGCGTCAATGTGAACATGAATGGCGCCACTACAGTCTTTCTGACCTTCGGTGGTCTCGGGCAGTATCGGCCCGTCGAAGCTACATGGTGCGGTGAGCTTGTTTCCGCCGCCCCGGATGTGGGACTGAAGTGCAATCCAGCGACTGTCTTCGGACGCCTACCGATTCGTTTCGATCAATCGAGGCTCAGCGGCGTTGGCGGATTCACCGACATCATGTCGATCCCCTCATCTGTAAGTCGCCGAGCCTATCAAGCGGCGCAGGATGGAGAGAAGTCGAGCTTCTTCTATGTGCGCCGTTTCAGTAACTCAGCGGGCGGCCCCGACCAATACGTCGCAGTTACGTGCCGAATGGCCGGTGGTGGTGCGCGCGTTCCGTTCTCGCTCGTGGATGTATCGATCAAGTTCGGTGTCGAGACGCCGATTCTTTTTCTCAAGAGCGGAGAAGTTGCTCCCGCGTCTTCAGCGCGAATTCTCTACAACGGCACCGGGAGACTCAAAGGCCGGTGGGAGATTGTTTATCCGGGGGAACAGTCACCGTCCGAGCGTGATCTCCTGACGGAAGCAACACTGCCGGTCGATGAGCGCGGCTCGCAGCGGCGATACACCGAGATCGATCGCTTCAATGTTTTTCTCCCGCCAACTGGCGAGTACCTGCTACCGGGTCCGGATCCGAGTCGACTTCCAACAACGACGGAAGGGATGTACATGCTGCTTCTGCGTGTGGAAGTGAGTGACGACAAAGAGGGCGATTCAAATCTTTCGGCGGCGGGCGCAGGCACCGGGATTGTTCATTCGGGCGCTGTCGCCGGGTTCCCGCTGCCGCCGCTCAGATATGTCGTCGGTGCGGGGAACAGCGATCTCTCAGCAACGATCGCCTCGACACAGCTGCGTTCTCTTACGCCGATTGCGGACGCAGCAATCGGTGCAGATGCACCGATCGATTTCACGTGGACCGAATCGTCTCCCCGCTCTGCGTTCTTCCGCATCGAAATCCGAAAAGGAGGAGGCGAAGAGTTGCTGGCTGCAATTGTACCGCGTGGTCCGGGGATTTATCGCGCGCCGAGCTGGTTACGTGAGCGCGCTGGCAACGGTGCGTTGACGTGGCGTGTTGCGGCGCTGGATCTCCGAGGGGAAAAAGTATCCGAAACAACCTGGCAGAATTTCTCATTCTCAAAATAAAGAGGCGATGATGCGACTCACTTTCTCAAAGCTCGTCAGCACTGTGACGCTCGCCGGGACCAGCGCGTTCGCTCAGGGGACCGCACCACAAATCACGTCGTTCAAGATCGAGAGTGGCTCGTTCAATACGGCGAATCAGAACGCTACCCTCGAAATACGCACCACAGGTGCGACACCCACGGCTTACCGTGTGAGTGAACGATCTGATTTTTCCGGTGCTTCCTGGAAAGCCTTCAACAGCTCACCGAAAGTTTTGCTGAGCTCGACGAAAGGGGAGAAGATCGTTTTCCTCCAGGTAGGAACCGGAACGGTTGTTATCCCCTCTCCCAGAACAAGCTCGACCATTTCGTTTCCTTCGATGGATATCGCTGTTCCTGCACCACCGCTCCTGTCTGCAACAGCGCGCGATACGATCGTTTACGGATTGCCTGACCTCACGGCGACAGTGGAGATGCCTGCACAAGTACGCGACGGCGACCACCGCATGTTCGATTTCACAGTCAGCGTCAGGAACAACGGTCAGGCAACACCTCCCGGCCAGGTGATTCACCTCTACAACTCGTTCGTTCTGAATCAGATCGCAATCGAGAGCTACGATGTGACCTTCGGCGTCAGCAGACTCGTTGGCGAAGGCTGCAGAGTCACCGATGTGCCGACGATCGAGTGCAGCCTTGCTCCGATTCCTCCCGGCGGAGGCGTGCAGGTGAAGCTGAGAGGTAGTGTCACGCGACTGCTTACCGCAGGGCAAACGCAGTCGTCGCCAACGCTTCGAACGCGCATTACCGGCGTCGCTGAAAGCAACATGACGAACAACTGGATTGATACTCCGCTCAAGGTCGTGAGATGACCTTCGCCACTCCATCAACTTCGAGAGAACAAATGACAAAACTCATACGTGGGATTCTAGCAGCAGCGGTCGTGTTCGCTGCTCTTCCACTCCAAGGTCAGGGATTCACGTTCGAAACAGTGAATTTCTCCAACCTGATGGCGCCCGTGACGAGACCCTACGTCGCGCCGGGAAAAATGAAGGAATATTTCATTACCGGAAAATGGCTGATGCTGGTGACGAAGATCACCATCGATGGAGTCGATCAGCCGGCGCCGGTTGACCAAAGAACGGTGCCCAACGCTTTGGATCCATTGAAAGCGAGAATCAAGGTGCAGCTCACGGGCAAAGGTGACCGACGGATCGTCCCAGCAATCGTAACCTTCGCGTGCCCTCCGCTCACCGATTGCGTGCCGACGCGAACATTTCAGGTACAGGTCCTTCGTGTAGGCACACTCACCGGTATCGATCCACAAGACAACGTCGCCGCTAGTCAGAATCGGCACTTCAAGATTTCCGGAACCGGACTCGACGATGCGACAGTGTTCCTGTTCCGTACCGATCTAAAAAACATCACGAACGTCACCAATGCTGCCGGCTCACTCGATTTTGACGCATACACGAGTGCATGCGGCACCAACCGCGTCACTGTTCGAGACGTTGCCGAAGGCGGGGATTTCTATCCGTTCCCCGGTGGTCTCGATGTCCATCTGGCACAGCAGTGTGGAGCAAGGTCCGGCGGCGGCACGATTGGAGGCGGTGGCAACGTTTCGGGCGCGCCGGACTTACAGCCGGTCGTCGGGGCGCCGGTGTTCCGTCACATCGCAGCAAACAGAAAAATTTCCAACGACTTCTGCCAGGGAATGTTCGCTCAGGCAACTACCGCCACCGTCAAGACAATAACGGTGGGCAATCTCTCCTGGGGAGCGAAGAATACCGGCGGCAGCACTGCGAAGAACTTCGACGCTCAGCTCTGGCGCGGCGGGACAATGGTTGCCGAGGTACACGTCGACAGCCTGAGGGCAGGTGCCTCGATCGCCTTTCCGGTCTACCGTCGTCCCCAATCGCAAACAGAGGTCGCGCGACTCGCATCTAACCCGAATTCGAGCACGCAACAGATATACAACGCGACCGGCGGAGAGTGCGTGCAGACGGTTGGACAAGCGACGCAATTCGATTGGCAAGATCCAACGTGGGAGATTCGTCTCGATGCGGTCACGAACGAGACCAACACAACCAACAATAGAAGAACTTTCTGAGGTATTCGGAATGCGCAGAATGATGATACGACCAGCGCTGATATTCCTGGCGCTGTTTGCACCGGCGCTGCCTGCACAGGATGCTGCCTACGATGTACCAGGAATTCTGGCGTGGACTACCGGCAAGACTTACGGGTTCACGTTCAGTCCCGAAGCGAATAGCGGCGAATCAGTGTCGCGTCCGCTCGATGGTATGAACACGCGTCTCACGCGCTCGACCACCGTTCTCAGGCTGACACAGACGTTCACCGTGGCACAGGTCGTTGGTGGTCAGCCGAGTGTGAATCCCGGCGAACGAAATACAACGTTCAAGTTTTTCGGCGGCAGAACATTGCAACCCGGCTGGACGGTAAAAAGTGTGGACGTCGGAGGAAATTTCACGTACGTCGATCAACCTCGGCTCGGCACGAGCGATCTGTCGTTTCGCGTGCGGCTTGCGCCGGGCGGCTCGGCAACGTTGCGCAAAATCGTTCTTAACGGTCCCGCTGGCTCCGATTGGAAGGACGCGTTTTCTGCTCCGGTTCGAAGAGACTATGTCATAAATGGAACGGTAGCGTGGGACGCCGCAAGAAAGTACGGGTTCACGTTCAAGTCGAGCTCCGAGCGGCCGCCAAGTGGCAATGCGACGGCGAAGTTGACGCAAACAGAGCCGCCGGACGGGGTCTTCACTGTTCTGTGGATTTGGGTTCCCAGAATCGGAATTCTCAATTACCGATGCACTGAGCTGCAGGCGAAATCGACGACCTTCGACGTCGCTTGTATTGTCGGACAAATTGTGGGCGGGAACATGTCAGTACCTCCGGCCCTCAGTAGATCCGGAGACGCCCACTCGGTGGCGTTTACGATGTTCGGTGCGAAAAAATTGTCGCCAGGATGGATCGTAAAATCCGTCACCACGAGCAACGGCAGTTGGACAAGGCAACCAGCCTACGGCTCGAACGACCTTTCTTTCGTACTGACCGTGACGAGTTACGGAAGCAATGCGGCCATTGCAATCGTCAAATCGATTACACTCGAAGGACCGTCGAGCGCCGCGAGTTTCGAAGACGCCTTCAAGAACGCACAGTGACCTTCAACTCGCGCACAGCCATATGGCCGTTGTTAATAGCGGCCGGTCTAGGAATCGCTTGTGACCCTCCGGTAGAAACTGATTCTACCGGCGGCGCGGAACGCGATGCACTCGGAATGATGACAGGTTCCATGTCGGCAGAAGAATCGAGTGTCTCCGAAATCGAACCTTTCACGCCAAGCGTACCGGAAGCTTTCGCAGGTTCGTGGGAATCAGTGTCCGATGATGGGACCAATACCGAGACGGCGGAGCTCGAAGTATCCGATGGAATTGTCAGCGGAACGCTGAGAACCCTCGAGCGTGGGTATTACTCGGGGCGCGTAACGGTCAAAGCAGAAGTTTCAATACGTGGCACACCGCGCGCAGGCGGTCTCGATCTTCTCGTTTGGGATCCACAAGAAGGCACCTCGGATAATGCCGTTAAGGGACGCGCAGTACTCCGCGACGACTATCTCATTTTGCGCGCCGGTAACGGCGAAACAGGATACGCGCGGCATGGTGTTCCGCTTGTCCGCAGCGCGGAAAACTCGGAAGCAGCAGCGCAGATCGCACAGTCGATAGCCGGGCGAATTTACGCTGCGAGCACACAAGCAACGGGACGTGGAGCGTTTGTCGGCAATCGTGTCCGGCTGGCTCTCTGTGCAGATGGAAGTATTGCGTTCGACGTGAGTGATCTCGCGAGCACAGGTGGCGCGGATGGCGTCGACATGGGCGATGCAATGTCCCGCCGAGGACAGTGGAATGTCGTACTGCTCGCCGGCACACCAGCGGTTCGCGCGCAGTGGAACGGAACAGGTTCCAGCTATTCTCTCACGAGATATTTTCGCGTGCAGCCCTTAGCGAATGGCTCAGGTGCGCGCATCGATGGCACCGAGCTTCCGGTGGCTGGCACGTGCTGAGGCTATCCCTAATTTTCTTGTTCGGATTACTCTGCGCATCTGGAGTCAGCGCCCAAAACGGGTCCGTCTCCTTTTCCGTTCCAAATCTTCCTCCATACGTTTCACCCTTCATTGGCTTGGAGGCCGTCGGAGGAACAGTAGCCGCGTGTCCTCCAGGTCGAATGGTTGTTGGTATCGCGGGCACGAAGGTCAATTTGATCAAGGCGTTGACACCACTTTGCGGCAGCGTCAACAAGGATGGTTCATTCGCGGTCGTATCAGCACTCGACCCATCAGCAGTAGGCACAGGCACGCGGGGCTTTCGCCTCCAGTGCAGTCCCGCCCACACTGTCACACAAATTCGCGTTTCATTCGACCGAATGAATCCAGCCAATCAGTACCTGGGGGGAGTCGAGATAGGATGCTCAGCGTGGTTGATAAGTCGGTGGAGCGGCGCAACGCAATTATTCGCCACTACGGACTTCGATGCGTGGGATGTGCGACCAACTGTGGCGTGCCGAAACCAAACGCAACCGATTCGTGCTCTTCAGATCAGAGCGGTCACTGCAGTCAAGGCGTTGAGCATTGTCTGTGACGAGATATAACCGTCGGTCGCTTATCTCAACGCGAATGCAACAACATAATCGCCGAGTGTAGTTCCAAGTCCACCATGTCCGCCGGCGGCAATGACGACGATTTGTCGTCCGCTGGCTGGGGAGCGATAAGTCATAGGCGTCGCTTGTCCTCCCGCCGGAAGTTTCGCTTTCCAGACTTCTGCACCAGATCGAATATCGAAAGCGCGGATATTGTCGTCCATTGTTGCGGCAACAAAGACAAGACCGCTCGCAGTTGTAATTGGACCGCCAAGTGTAATCGATCCCCACTTGTTGCTGCCCGGAAGCGACGCAACCGACGGGATTACGCCGAGTGGGACTGACCAGCGAATTGCGCCACTTGAAAGATCGACTGCAACGAGATTGCCCCACGGTGGAGCATTGCATGGAGTCACGCGCGGACTGAGAAGGAACCGGCGGCTCATTCCATACGGAGTTCCGCGCTGGCTTCCGAATTCGATTCCAAACCGGCGACCGCGATCGGCAGCTGCACGAAGACTGTCGCGCGGAATAACACTCACTCGTTGCACGAGACGATTAACACTCGTGACCAGAATACCGTTTCCGTCTACCGATGCTCCACCCCAGTTCGTCCCGCCGACCGATCCGGGAAATACGATCGAGCCTTCGTAAGACGGCGGCGTAAAGATTCCTTCGTTGCGCGCACCTGCGAGCATTTCGCGACACGCAGCACGATCTTCGTCGTTTGCCCCCCACGCACTATCAGCGGAAGGTGTACCCAAGCCGGTTACGAGATTTGGAGTTGCAGCGGGAAATGGTTGTGTCGGCCAGGCTGTTTCACCGGCGACGTTGCTTCGAGGAACAGGACGTTCTTCGACAGGGAGCAACGGCTTACCAGTTTCGCGATTCAATACAAAGACATGACCCTGCTTCGTTGTAATCGCGACAGCGGGAATTTCTTTTCCGTTGCTGCGCCACGTGAAGAGAACCGGCGATGATGCAACGTCGTAGTCCCAGAGATCGTGATGAACAACCTGGAATCCCCACACGAATTTTCCGGTCGATGCACGAATGGCGACAACGGAGTTTGCGTATAGATCCGATCCGGGACGAAGCCCCCCGAAGTAATCCGGTGCAGCACTTCCTGTTGGAACGAAAACGAGATCTCGCGACGGGTCGGCCGAGATGACGCCCCATGCATTTGCCGCACGTGTGCGTGTTGCGGCTGCGGAGTCCCAGGTTTCAGAGCCGGGGTCGCCGCGATGCCGTGGGATTGGATCCCAGCTCCATTTCCTGGCGCCGGTGCGCGCGTCGAATGCGCGAACCGTTCCGCGCTCGAGATCGACGCCGCGGTTGTCGCCCATCGACGATCCAATGACGACAACGCCGTTCACCACCGCGGGTGGAGATGTTACGCCGTATTCACCTTTGTCGACGGGGCCGACATCGGCAGTGAGATCGATCGTACCGGCATTTCCAAAATCAGCGCATGGTTTTCCATTCGCTGCATCGAGCGCGATGAGACGCGCATCTATCGTCGGAAGGAAGATTCTTTTCGAACACGGCGTATTGGAGGAAGCTGATGGATCAGACCACGCCGATACGCCGCGAGATGCGAAGTTCTCAGAGTAACGCACAGTCTTGTCCAGCTTCGAGTCGAACGTCCAACGCTCGGCGCCGGTTTCCGGGTCGAGTGCGATTACGCGATTGAACGGTGTGCTGAGGTAGAGAGTTCCGTCGAACAGAATTGGCGTTGCTTCGAACGTGCTCTTTTTTGGATACTTCGAGCCGTCGGAGACGTCGCCGGTGCGGTATGTCCAGACTGTGTGAAGTCCGCTGACGTTTGCCGGGGTGATTTCCGTCAGTGGAGAGAAACGCGCGCCGCCGGGATCGCGTCCGTATGCCGGCCAGTCGCCTGCCGGGAAATTGTCCGTATGGCGAGACGTTGCCGTCGCGCAGGCGGCGACCACAATTGCACCTAAAACACAAATTGCTCGTAGTGTTGACTGGCGCGTCTTAGTTTTATGCATCCACTGGAGGGTAAATGCCAACTGAAGAGCACAAAGTTTCGGGCAAGAATCTACTCGCTCGCGTGAAAGAGATAATCCACGAAGGGAACGTCCGTCACGTTACGATAAAGAACAGTACGGGGAAGACTGTGATGGAGATTCCGCTGACTATGGGAGTGGTGGGTGTTGCATTGCTTCCCCTGTGGGCGGGGATCGCCGCTATAGTCGCGCTGGCGTCGGATTATACGCTGGTTGTGGAAAGGAACGACTAGGAGCGGGCTCTTTTTAGTCGCTCAACGTTTTTTCAAGCTGGCGCGTAAGGGTATATACAGGGTGGACGTGTTCCACATGTACGGCGTCCGGCGACGCCGTGAAATAAAACGAGGGCCGGTTGTGTGGTGGAGCGCAGCCGGTCCCTCGTCTTTTCGTCCCATTTAGTAGCTAGTTAATACTATCTCCTGACCGTCGCTCCCACCAGCTCGGCGATCGCGCCGAGTGTTGTTTGTGCGGCGTTCAATCCGAGGCGGAAGTCGTTGTCGTTGTATGTGGAATAAAGGTCAGTTGGCTGGTGCCACTGTGGATCCCATCCTGCGCCGATGTGCGCACCGCGCTCGTTCTCGCGAAGGCTGATTGCCGGAATAATGTCCTTGAACGGATCCGAGTCTGTGTTGGTCATATGTCGTCCAACCGTGGCCGGATAATTCGTGGCGTATTTCTCATTCGCGGCTGCGAACTTCCACGCGAGCTTTTGGGCTTCTGCCGCTTTCTTCGCGGTGTCCTGGAACTCGATGTTCACGTCGGCTTCAGGCCGTTGCTCTTTGCTAACTGTGTGATCGGCGCGCGGCATTCCATGGTCGAACATCATCATGTCGTGTTGCACCATGCCGAGCCAGCGGGGCTCGGGATAGTTACCGGCGGCGTCTTTCTGTCCCTGCAACGACTGGCGTTGCGCGACGTATGCGCGTGCACCATTCAATCCCGATTCTTCGTTGTTCCAGAGAATGAAGCGAACCGATCGATCGGTAGTTACATCGGGACTGCTGAATATTCGCGCGAGCTCCATTACGAGCGCGGTCCCTGATCCGTCATCGTTGGCCGCTTCGCCCCAGCCGATTCCGTCCATGTGACCGCCGACTATGTACATCTCGTCGGGATGTGTTGCGCCAATCTTCGTGCAGTACACTTCCTGGCGTTGGCCGGAGACTGTTTGCTCGGTGTTCAACGCGCGAAGCTTTGGATCGGGCTGCGCAAGTGAATCTGTGTTGACGCCGATCGGTGCAACGTTTCCGCGGAGGCGCGCGCCGCCTGGGGCTGTGGTAGGGAGCCTGGATCTTGTGGACGCAGTGCGTGCGCGCGCTGTATCGATCTGATAGTCGTATGTAATTCGTTCGGTGTTCGTGCAGCCGTAGCTTTTGAGCTGCGCTTCGATCCAGTCAACTGCCGCGCGATTTCGCGCCGTGCCTTGCCGGCGGTCGCCGAATTGTGTGAGGCCTTTGATCGTCGCTTTGTATCGCTCGAGATCCAGTCGTCCAACGAGTGACCTGATTGCTCCGGTATCGCTTTGCATTGGAGATGGGACAACAGCTACTGCCGCCGGTTGTCTGGCGGATGTTGCGCACGCGGTGACGACGAGAAGCGAAGCCGCCGCAAACGATTTGTGTGTGATCACTTCACCTCTGTTTCCTGGTAGTGCAGGAGCTTCCAGTTGCCTTCCTGTTTCACCCAGACCTCTGCAACTGCCAAGCCCGCTCTGCCGGTATTCGCGCCGATCGTGACATCCGCGTTTGCTCGGTAGGTAACGAGCTCTGCTTTTTCGCCGAGTGGTGTGGCTTTGAAATCGGAGAGTGCGTACTTGCCGATTGTCATTCCCTGCATGTCGGCGAGCGCCGCAACCTCGTCGCGTGGGCCTTTGCCGTCGGGCAGGACGGCAGTGTATCCCTCAGCGAGGATGTCTGCGTACGCCTTTGGATCTTTGGCCTGCCAATCCTTCCACGATTTCTCGCTTTTCGGCTGAAGCATTTCTCCAACCGGCTTCTCCGGGGGATTGTATGCAGGAAGTGATTTAGCGATCGCCGATTGTGTGAATGCGAGCAGTGGCAAAGCCACTATGACGGCGGCAATGATCTCTGATGTTTTCATGGGTCACCTCTCACATAAAGCGAATAGCGGTTGATACAAAAAGTACACCTGGGTGATATGAAACCGGCATTGCGCGGGTTCGATAATAGGCGACAATTCAGGCCTCCACTACCCTCATCCCATGAAGCCGTATTCTCGCAGCGTACTGGTCGTAGTCACCCTGATCATGATTTCCGGGTGCGCACATCCACCGAAGGCGCCGTCGGACGTTTCAGCCTCGCAAGCTCAAAATGGCGATATAGTCGTTCCTCCGAAAATGCTGTTCAGCAAGACGCAGCTGACGCTTCATACGAGAGGGGGGCGTCCGCACGGAACAATCGAAGTTCCGGTTAGCCCTGGCGGGGACCCTGATGTATTTGGAATCAGGTACATCGGAATCTTCGATGATCTCACGAGGCGTGATCTGAACGAATGGATTTCACAGACCACGTTCACTCCGTCGAAGCGGAACGGTGTGCCGGTTGCGGGCGTGTTCAAAATGGCCTTCCAGTGATACACGCTTCATCTATGGAAGAGGTGCGGATGCTGACCTGCTAGTTTTGTTGACGAGGGTTGTCATCAAAACGAAGAGGAATGAACGTGGCACCGCAATTCATTTATGTAATGAAGGATTTGCGCAAAGTCGTCCCGCCATCACGGGAGATTCTGCG
>DATLDN010000237.1:0-3041 GCA_035525855.1 Gemmatimonadaceae bacterium | reverse complement strand
CGTATTCTTGCGCTGCCCTTTCTCGACGTGGACGGAATTCGCCGGCGACAATTTCACGTCGCGCTCGATTGCGTTCGCGGCGCGGGCGGCGCCTTCATGCCTCGCTTGCTCGAGCGACTCGGCTGCCGCGTCTCGGCGATCCATCTCGAGACTGACGGAAGGTTTCCGCGATCACCGGAGCCAATCGCCGAGAATCTTACGGAGCTCGAAGAGCTGGTGAAGAAATCGGGGGCGAATATTGGATTTGCCGTGGATCCTGATGTCGACAGGCTTGCGCTTGTATCAGATGAAGGCAAAGCGATCGGCGAGGATTACACTCTCGCCCTCGCGGCGAAGGTGGTCCTCAGATATCGCGAGGGCCCGGTGGTCACGAACCTGTCTACGAGTCGGATCGTAGATGACATTGCTCGAGAGCAGAACCGCGAAGTAGTTCGTGCGCCAGTCGGCGAAGTGAATGTCTCGACGCGAATGCGATCCGAGAAATCGCCAATCGGCGGAGAGGGAAATGGCGGCGTGATTCTTTCCGAGCTGCACCTCGGTCGTGACGCACCGGTTGGCGCCGCTCTTATTCTTCAGCTGCTCAATGAGGAAAGCGCGTCACTTTCTGAGATCGTATCGCGCTACCCGCGCTATTCGATCGTGAAGGACAAGCTCGACCGCCCATCTAAACCTCTCGATTCCGTCTATAAGATCCTCAGCGCAGCGTTCCCGGACGCCAACGCGGATACTCAGGACGGTCTTCGGCTGAGCTGGGCGGACAGGTGGGTTCACATTAGACCATCTGGAACGGAACCAATCGTGCGTGTAATAGCTGAGGCTCCATCGGCCGAGGATGCCCTCGCCCTGATCGCGAAAAGCCGAGCGCCTCTGGATGCGCTGACCGGGTAAATTGCAGAAACAAAAGAGGTCTTCATTATGTGCGGAATTGTCGGATATATCGGGGAGAAAAGTGCAACTCCTCTTCTAATTGAAGGATTGAAGCGACTCGAGTATCGCGGGTACGATTCGGCGGGCGTCGCAATTATGAACGGGCAGGGCGTCGAGACCCGGAAAGAGGCGGGGAAGATCTCCCGGCTGGAAGCAGTTCTCGCAAACCATCCGGTGGAAGGAAATACGGGGATCGCGCACACGCGATGGGCAACGCACGGTGTTCCCAATCAGTGCAACGCGCACCCGCAAACCGATTGCAAGAACCACGTCGCCGTGGTGCACAACGGGATCATCGAGAACTCAACCACTCTGAAGGCACATCTCGTCGAGCTCGGTCACAAGTTTTTATCCGACACCGATACGGAAGTGATCGCCCATCTCATCGAGGAAGCATTCGATGGGAATCTCGAGGATGCGGTGATCGAAGCATTGTGGCAGATCGAAGGGACGTACGGAATTGCGGTGATCTCCAGTGACGACAAGAACAAAATCGTCGCCGCACGAAAGGGCAGCCCGCTTTTGATCGGACTCGGGGACGGTGAGTACTACGTCGCCAGCGATGCATCGGCGATTCTCGCACATACTCGCGAAGTCGTTTACCTGGACGACGGCGAGCTGGCGGTGCTTACTCGCGACGGATACAACGTCATCGATCTTCGCGCGCAATCACGCGACAAGAAAGTAAGCAAGATCGACTGGGATTTAACTCAGATCGAGCGTGGCGGCTTCGATCATTTCATGCTCAAGGAAATTTTCGAGCAGCCCGAAACGATCGAGAATTGCATGCGCGGACGCCTGTTGTCCGAGGATGGAACGGCGAAGCTGGGCGGTCTCAACATGACCGACGAAGAGCTTCTCAAGATCGACAACATCGTCATCACCGCATGCGGAACCAGCTGGCACTCCGCGTTGATCGGCGAGCATATGCTCGAGGAGCTCACGCGCATTCCCGTTGAAGTCGAATACGCGTCCGAATTCCGTTACCGAAATCCGATCATCACCAACCGCACGTTGTGCATCGTCATTTCGCAATCAGGTGAGACGGCCGACACGCTCGCAGCGATGCGCGAAGCGAAGAACCGCGGTGCGAGAACGTATGGAGTCGTAAACGTCGTCGGCTCGACGATTGCGCGAGAGAGCGATGGCGGCATTTACGTTCACGCGGGACCGGAAATCGGAGTTGCATCAACGAAAGCTTTCACGAGTCAGGTAGTTGCACTCGCGCTGTTCACTTTGAAGCTCGCGCGGTTGAAAGAAGCTTCGATTGTGAAGGGGAAGGAGATAATTGAAGCGCTTCAGGCACTGCCGGCGCAGGTGAAAGAGATTCTTGATCGCGCGGACGAGGTCGAGGCGATCGCCGAAGAATTCAAGCGCGCGCAGAACTTCCTGTACCTCGGCCGCGGTTACAATTTCCCGACGGCTCTCGAGGGAGCGCTGAAGCTAAAGGAGATCAGCTACATCCACGCCGAGGGGTATCCGGCGGCGGAGATGAAGCATGGTCCGATTGCGTTGATCGATGAGATGATGCCGGCGGTGTTCATTGCTCCGCATGATGCGGTGTTCGACAAGGTCGTCTCGAACGTCCAGGAAGTGAAAGCGCGTAAGGGTCGCGTGATTGCGATTACGAGTCGCGACGAGCCCGCACTCGCAGGGAAGCTCGATTATGAGATTCGCATTCCGCAGACGATCGACATGCTCACGCCTGTTCTTGCGTGTGTGCCGTTGCAGCTGATGGCGTATTACATCGCGGTGAAGCGTGGATCGAATGTCGACCAGCCGCGCAATCTCGCCAAGTCAGTAACGGTCGAGTAGCGTCTGCGAGTTCTGCTCCAGCGGGTCTCGCGCGCGGAGGTCCGTGTTGGTGAGCGGACGACGGGGAAAATCGATCGCGGATTTTTGATTCTCGTTGGCTTTACCGGAACTGATGATCAGCCGCAGGTCGAATGGATGGCGGACAAAGTCGCGGGTCTTCGACTTTTCTCCGACGCTGAAGACAAGATGAACCTCTCCCTCGCTGATATCGGCGGAGAGGTTCTTGTTGTTTCGCAGTTCACTCTCTATGGAAACGCAGAGAAGGGAAGGCGGCCGAGTTTCATCGATGCTGCGCGTCC
>DATLDN010000236.1:0-8424 GCA_035525855.1 Gemmatimonadaceae bacterium | reverse complement strand
ATGGTTCTCGGCAGTCAGCTAGCGAGTTTTGAGTGTTGGGTTACCGACGACTCAATACTCAAAAGCTGATTGCCGAGAACCATTGACCCAAAACCCGAGGGGTTAGTCTCACGCATGTTCCCTTGTAAGCCCATAGCGCTCGATTTTTTTATAGAGATTCGATCGTGGCATCTCGAGCGCGCGTGCAGTCTCGGAAACATTCCAGTCGAACTCGCGCAGCTTTCCAAGAAGATACGCGCGCTCGGCTGCGTCCTTGAACTCCTCGAACGTCTTGACCTGATTGAGATTTCCAAGACCTGTATCATCCGCTGTGCGAGCGCCGGCGAGTCGATCGACGTCGCGCGCAGAAATCTCCGGTCCGCTTGCAAGAATCAAAAGTCGTTCGACCGTATTCCTCAGCTCTCGAACGTTGCCGGGCCAGTCGAGTGACTTCAAACGATCGAGGGCACCTTCACTCATTCTGCGCGGAGGAATTCCTTCGCGTGCGGAAAGAACCGCGATGAAATAATCGATTAGCGCCGGTATATCCTCGCGATGCTCTCGAAGCGGTGGCACATGTATCGGCACGACATTCAGCCGATAGTACAAATCTTCGCGAAATCGCCCCGCGGCAATTTCGGTCTCGAGATTCTTGTTTGTAGCTGTGATCACCCGCACGTCGACCGATATCGGACGCGCACCACCAATGCGCGTAATGACGTTGTCCTGCAGCACACGAAGCACTTTGGCCTGCGCCGCGAGGCTCATGTCGCCAATCTCATCGAGGAACAGCGTTCCGTTGTTCGCTTGCTCGAATTTCCCCGCGCGATCAGCAGTTGCACCAGTAAATGATCCCTTCATGTGACCGAAGAGCTCACTCTCGATCAGCTCCCCGGGAATCGCCGCGCAGTTTACTTCGACGAACGTTTTCTTCACGCGCGGGGAATGTTTGTGCAGCGCACGCGCAACGAGCTCCTTTCCTGTTCCATTTTCTCCGGTGATCAAAACACGCGCAGGCGTCGGGCCAACTTTCTTGATTTTCTCGACGAGCGCCCGAATGGCACCGGACTCTCCGACAATTTCGTACGGAGTGACGCTCACGTCGCGTAGCCGCGTGTTTTCTTCCCGCAGCTCGAGTTTCTCGAACGCATTCCGCAGCATGACGAGAATTCGATCCGTGTCGAGCGGCTTCTCGAGAATTTCATAAGCACCGAGCTGCGTCGCTTCTACCGCAGTGCGTATCGTCGCGTGACCGCTGATCATCACGACCGTTGCGGTGGGATCTATTTCACGCAGCCGCTTCAGTGCTTCGAGTCCATCAATGCCTCCCATCTTCACATCCATGAAGACGAGATCAGGCCGCCACTTCTGATATTCGCTTATTCCATCGGTGGCATTCGACGCGGTGCGAACTTCGTATCCCTCATACTCCAGAAGCTGGCCGAGGGCCGCCCTTATTCCCTGCTCGTCGTCGACGACGAGTATTCGTCTGCTCACGGTGTGTTCTTGTAGATCGTAATCCGTCCGTTTGAAATACGTATGTCGGATATATAGTTGGGAAGCGGCATTGGAAATCCATTCTGTGCTACACCATCAGGAACGTCTCCGCGCCGGATTTCCTGGATGAGTCTTGGAACGAGCGGGGACGGCACTTTGAGCGACCCGAGCTTCACGTCCTGCACAACAAATTGTCCAAGGCCCGGCCGGATCACGTTCATTGTGCCGCCGAGCTGAACCGAATCGCGGTCAGACAACAAACTTGCGAGTGGACCGAGAACTTTTCTTCCCCCGAGCTCGTTCAGTACGACATTGGCTTTCACATAAAGCCGGTCACCCAGAACCGCGGCGGACACATTCTGTGCGGATGGAGGAAGTGCCTGCTTCGACGCCGCAAGAAAAATGTACGACGCCGCTTCGCTGCCACTCAAATTTGCGAATACGGGGCCGGATCTCTGGCCAAGCGATGCGACAGCTTGTTGTCCGCGCGCTCCGTTGGCTTGTGAGAGCGGTTCCCACGTTCGCTGCGACGCCGGCGTATTCGTGGAAGAGCGCGACGGTTCCACTCGCGCATACCAGTACCAGCCAGCGGCGAGAAGGATCAGAAGGATTACAAGGCAGCCGAGACGACGGAGACATCCGAACATGGCTTATTGCGCAGAGTGTGAGAGTGCGCGGAATATCCGCGGAGTACGCAATTGCGCAAACCCCAGGCCGACTATCTGTCGGGTGGCCCTCTGAATCCTCCTTCACCGCCCTGTTGACGTCCCTGAAGTGGCTCTTTCACATTCTTCGGGACCTTTGCCCACTGCTCCGGCGTGAGAATTTTCTGAGCCTCTGCAATCGCATCCTCCGCGATCTTGCGCCCTTCCTGAATCCGTCCGCGCATTCGCATTCCCAGCTGCAACGGATCGGCATTTCGATCAGCAGAGCCGAGCTGTTGTGCAAGTGCACCAATCAACGTGTCTGCTTTTGCCTGCAATGAATCCCCGGCCGTTTTCAATTTCGTCTGCTGCTCAGCCGTCAAATCGAGCTTGAGCGAGTCATTCAGCTCGAGAATCTGACGGAACGTATTTGGAACAGCGCGCGACAGTCGTTGACGGAAATCATCAACACTCGGTCGTCCATTTCGTCCGCCACCGAAAACTCTGCGCATTTGCGCTTGTGCTGGATCCACCCCGATCGCGAGGCGCGCTTGAACTGACAGCTGGAACGGAACGCGGAATGCGTTGCGTGAGCCGCTTGCTGCGCCAAAGTGTTCGTTCACTTGATAGACGTAGCGCTGCGCTGCCGGATCGAACCCGCGTACATAGAGGAGGGTGCGATCCGCGAATGCCGGCTGTCCCCACCCATGCAGATTGTTTCCATGCAACAGTTGATCGATTCCGCTCAATGTGTTCAGCCCAACGAGCGAAATCGTAAGCTTGCGGTTCAGACCGAAGACCGACGGTCGGATGTTCGCCTGAAGATCGAACGATGTACTCCACGGAAGCGAGCAGCTGTTACGGGTCGCGATGTTTCCGAGCTGTCGCTCAACGCATTCGCGCGCGCGATCGGGCGCTGATGCCAGTAGTCTCGACATGCCGTTCGCTATTGCAGTATCGGGCGCCGTCGATGGATTGAAGATGAACGCGCGATCGTTTCGCAAACCATCGCCATTCACGTCTCCGGAAACGATTGGCGTGTACAATCCGCCGGACGCAAGACGCGCGATTGCCGTCAGCTCAAATGCTGGTTTGATCGGCCACGTGACAGTCGCGAGAAATGAATGAGTTCGTCCAAGATCGCTGGTTCCCCACTCCGCAACATTGGGATTTGAAGCGGTGGTCGCTCCGCCGCCGCTGCCGAATCCGCCTCCGCCAAATCCGCCGCCACCAAAACTCGCGACGCCGCGCTGCTGATCACGCGATCGCATAAACGTGTACGACGTGTTGAAAACGATTGCCTTTGTTGTGATTCCGTTGAGACTCGCCGTGAGCTGCTTCGTATCAGATTGGAGATTCGAATTCATTTCCGTCACTACACCGAAGCGCGGATCGAGACGCGATCCCGTGAGCGCTGCGACGCCTGTTGCAGGGACGATGGTATTGATAGGCGTGTAGACATAGCGACCGCCTTCGGTGGCGAGCGCGAATTTTGGTACTGTGTTCAGGTTGAGATCGATTGCGCTTGTCTGAGCAACTCCACGCGCATACGACGCATCCAGCGAAAGATTGTATCTCTCGGCGAAGCGGCGAGTGAACCCGAGTGAGCTGCGCCACGCGCGCGGCGCGCCAAAGTCCGGTGAGAACACGGTGACATTGCGCCGTTGATTCCCGAATTGCTGGCTCGGTCCGTTGCACGTAGACGGAACCAGTGACGGGTCGTCGATAAATGCCGCCCAATCAGGCGCCGGAACTGAAGAGCCAACGCACACAAGCTGCGCCTGCCCGTTCACCAATCCATTCGCATCTGCCGCAGACGCGAACAGCTGCGACGGTGCGCGACCGCGAAACTCTCCGAACCCACCCCGAATACTTCCCAGAGTCTGCCGCTCGCTCTTGCCACCATAGTTGTAAGTGAAGCCAACGCGCGGGCTCAAATGCGTTTCGGTGGGAAAGAAATCCGTGCGTCTGCTGAAGAGCGTGTCGACAACAGGATTGTACGCAGGCTCATCCGGATACGCGGACATCTCGAGTCGCCCTCCGTACGTGAGCTGCAATCGCGGCGACTTTCTCCACGAATCGCCGAGATACAACGCGCCGTTGATGCTTCTCGCTTCACGACGCCTCGAAGAAAGCGTGCGCGTGAACGATGCCGGAAGCCCATTCTCAAAGTCAGCAAGCGAATTGAACGTATAAGTGCCGAGGACATTCGAGAACGATCCGGTGGAGGATTTTTCTTCGTTGAGCAATCCTCCGAGCTTGACGCGATGTCCGCCGGCCGTCGATACACGCGAGATCTCGTCGCTTACTTCTGTCAAATGGCTGCGTGATTCCTGCGGCAGCGATGAGTTCACGCCGAACTGAAGCGTAGATACTGCGCTCGTTCCGTCCGAGAGATTCGATGCAACGATCACCCGCCCGCTTGGAACCATCAGATACGGCTCGGTATTTCTCTTGTCGCTGGACATGTAACCGCGCAGCTCATTGATGAAGAGATTCCAGTGGGACGTGAGAGTCAGCATGCCGCCGCCACCCGATGTTCTGCCATCCCCACCGCTATGGGGAACTGAGAAAGGCGAGATCCTGCTCGCATCCTGCGTCGATCCGCGCCAGTCACCGCGTAACATCAGCGTGTTTGCTTCGCCAAGGTTGTAGTCGAAGCGGACGATTGCGGACGCGTTGTTGTTCAGGCGCTCTTCGGGAATCAACGCCGAGGTCGGCTGAAGTCCGTAACGATTGAGGATGCCAAGAAATCGAGCTACCGAGTCCCCACTAGTTCCGATTCTCTGCAGAGCGAGCGGATCGGCTTCAAGCAAAGACTGAAGCGGATCTGTTCGCCGCGTATACGAAGCTGCTCCGAACGCAAAAAGCTTGTCACGAATGATCGGACCGCCAAACCCTCCGCTGATTTGATTCTGCGTGTACTTCTGCGCGAACGTGTTCTCTTCTTCCTGCGTGAACTCGAGCGATGGATCGCGCAGTGAATAATTGAGCGCGCCTGTCGAGATATTCGTTCCGCCGCGTGTAGTTGTCGCGATCTGACCACCGGTGAATTGTCCGCGCGCGACGTCATAGGTATTGGTGATCACGCGCGTACCGCGGATTGCTTCCTGCGGAACGCTGCCCGAGCCAAAGCTCAAGCCATCGAGTGTGATGTTATTCTGATTCGTCGGTTGTCCAGCTACCGAGAAAGACGCGCTGGTCGAATCGGTTGCAGCGACGCCGATCACTCCGGGTGCAAGCGTCGCAAGCGTGTTGAGATCACCTGCTTCAACCGGCAGACGATTTATAAGGTTTGGATTCAGCCCGCGCTCTGTAGATCCTGCCTCCGGCCTGTCGGTCTGCTGCCTCGGCCTCGGAGCGGCACGCACCTCGACTGATTGCAGCACCGCGACGCTTCGTCCGAGCTTAACGTCCGCGACAAGTCGGTCTTCGTCCGATTGTCGTGAGACGGCCGTGCGTGCCGGCGAATATCCAATTGCAAGCACCTGCATCGTATAGTTGCCGCCGCCGTCGGGGAAAACGATCGTGTATCGCCCGTCGGTACCGGTGGTTTTCGTGCGCTTGATCTGCGTCTCGGTCGATGTGACTTCCACTCGTGCGCCGGCGATGGGTTGCCCCTCGGGGCTTGTCACCTGGCCCATAATGATGTCGGTGCTCGATCCGACCTGGCCGCTCGATGTACTCGGGACAATTGCTATCGGTGCAATGGACAGGGCGACTATGGCTGCAAAGTTGAATCGTTTCATTTGGCAGAAAGTTTATGACTTGCGTCTATCTCATCAGCTACGCTCGAGCGAGGCGGGGTGTTGGGTCCTGCACGCCTGAGCCGCGCTCGGATAGCGACAAATGCAGAGGGCGCGCCATCCAGGGGCAATGGCCCGCATCGAGCATTAACTTTTCACCATGAGTGAAGCCGTTCTGCCCAGGAAATCCTTTTTTACCGGAGTCGCGCTTCCAGCTGTCTCCTGGGGTCTTCCATTTCATAGCCTGATCGTCGCAATCCTCTTTGGCGTGCTCCATTTCCAGGCGAACACGGTGCGCATGTTCGCCGCGTGGAAGGAGCTCACGGTTGTGGGGTTAGTGGCGTACGTCATCATCCGCGCAATCACCGGCCGAGGGCCGAAGGTATGGCTCTCGTGGATCGATATTGCGGTCGGGTCACTTCTCGTCATTGCGTTCGCATTTTTTATCGGAAGCGGCTCGCTGCTCCGCATAGAGCTTCCACGCATTGCCGAGCTGTACGGGTTCCGCGACGGCGTGTTCTTTCTTCTCCTCTATTTCGTTGGACGTGCGAGCCCCGAAATCGCCGATGACCCGGATACTTTACGCCGCCTCTACATCATCACAGTACTGACCTGCGCAATCGCAGTCGTTGAACGATTCTTTGTGACTCCCGACAGACTCGTTCTCATCGGGGTTGCGTCATACATCCAGAATTTTCTCAATGCGGCACCATTCACCGCAGGTAATCCATACGGATTGCCGATGAATTATTGGACGACCATAGGGTCAACGACCGTCCAGCGCGCGGGATCGGTGTATCTCTCGAGCCAGGGATTCGCCGTTCCATTTCTCGTTCTGTTGCCCGTTTCAACCGCGTGGTTTTTTGGTGCGATAAAACACCGGACCGCGACCGTGAAGCTCGATTATGCAATCATCTGGATCGGGATTCTTTTCAGCGTTACGCGGATGACGATCATCGTCTGCGCGATCCAGCTTTTCGTCATGATACTCATGCTACGGAAACCTGAGTGGGCGGTCGCCGGACTTGTAACAGGTTTTGTCGTATTTCTGATGTTGATTGTCGTGCTGCCAGGACTGCCCGGCTTTGTGTGGGATACAATCACATGGCAAACCGGAAGCAGCGCGTCACACATCAACGACTGGAGTAAAGGATTCAACGCATTCTTTGAACGCCCATGGGGATGGGGACTCGGCACAACTGACGAATCTGCAATTCGCTCAGGACTCGATCCTGTCACAGCCGATAACGGTTATTTCAAGTATGCCATCGAGCTCGGCGCTCAAGGCTTGATTGCACACCTCGCGATTTATCTTGGAATTGGCATCATGTCGTTCAGAGTCGCGCGAACGGCAAGCACTGAATCACGAAGACTCCTCGGCACCGTTGTATTCCTGACTACGGTCGGCGTGGTGATCAACGCAATCACGGGCGTCGTGTTCAACGCGCTCGTGCTTTCGTATCTGTATTTCTGGTTTGCGGGAGTGATCGTCACCGTTGCGCAGCGCGAGGCGGCAGCGAAGGAAGTCCGCGCCCCGATCGGTCCCGTACTCGCTCCAGCGTGAGCGGCCGAACAAGAAGATGACTGCGGCGCCAATCACGCCGACAATGGATCGGTCGACAGCGGAAGTCGATCGAGCACTCGACCGTGGGCACATACTCGCCCTCGACGGATTGCGCGGAATCGCGATACTGCTCGTGGTCGCGTGTCATTTTGTTTCCAACCTTCATATGGTTGCCACGGGCTGGACTACGCCCTTTGTAATCGGTGCGCACGCGGGGTGGACCGGCGTCGATCTCTTCTTCGTTTTGTCCGGATTCCTGATCACCGGAATCCTCGTCGACGCGCGCGGGAGCGGGAGCTACTTCAAAGCGTTTTACGCGCGACGCGCGTTGAGAATTATTCCGGCGTATTACGGATTTCTCTTCGTGATTTTCATAATTCTTCCTGCGCTGCACATCAGCGCAGGAGATAACGCGATGCTCGCGCGGCAGCATCAAAGCTGGTACTGGCTGCACCTCACGAACGTGATGATGGCCCTCGGCGAAGCAGGACGCGGCCCGTATCCGAGCACGTTGTTCTGGTCGCTTGCCGTCGAAGAGCAGTTCTATCTCGTCTGGCCGGCAATCGTTGCGCTGTGCTCGGTGCGTGTGCTGCGCCAAGTCTGCCTCGCAGGAATTGTTATGTGCGCCGGGCTTCGAATCGTCGGCGCGTTAGCAGATGTTCCGGCTCTTACTCTGTCAGTTCTGCCATTTACACGCGGCGACACTTTATTTGTTGGTGGATTGCTCGCAATCGAGTATCGGCGCGGTACTCTCGACAGATATCTGAGCGCCGTGAAGTTTGCCGCACCGTTAGCAGCCGTGACGATTGTCGGCCTGATGATTCTCTATAGCGAGCTCGATTACATAGATCGAGGTACAGCGATGTTCGGCACAATCGCAATCACAGTCCTCGGAGCCTCTGCCGTTGTGATTGGAATTACTGCACCGGGTTCTGCGTTTGCGCGCATTCTTCCCTCGGGCTTTTTGAGATTCTTCGGACGCTACAGTTACGCG
>DATLDN010000227.1:0-2898 GCA_035525855.1 Gemmatimonadaceae bacterium | reverse complement strand
TGCGAATGACGCTCGTCTACAATCCGGGCGCAGCGTTTGGTTTGCACCTCGGTGAGTATTCGCGGTGGATCTTCATGGCGCTCACCGCTGGCGCCTTGTTCATACTCGGCCGACTGTATCGTGCGACGCGCGACGGCGATCTGTTGCGAACGCTTGCAATCGCGCTCGTTTGTGGCGGAGCTGTCGGAAATCTCATCGATCGAATTCGCTCGGCCGCTGGCGTAGTTGATTTTATCGACGTCGGAATCGGCGACATGCGTTGGCCTACATTCAACGTTGCTGACATGGCGGTGAGCATCGGTGCGTTTCTTCTCGCATGGGTACTGTGGGGAGACGAACACGCCGAGCAGAAGGCGAGCACTCCCGTCGATGGCGATGGGGGTGGCGATGTGTCGCGACTTCCCGCTTCACCGGCGACGCCGGCCAGCCCGGAAATCTGACCGAACAGAATCGGCAGGAATTTTTAGTCGAGGCGGACGAAAACGTTCGCCTCGATTTGCTTGTAGCCCAACACGCTGACCTATCTCGCAACCAGGCAGCGACGCTGATTGCAAACGGGAACGTGACCGTCAACGGGCGCCGCGAGAAGGCGAGTTATCGCGGCGCGCGTGGAGATGTAATCGCAATTGTTTTTCCGGAACCGCAGTCGCGCGCAATCATCGGCGAAAACATTCCACTCGAAATTGTTTACGAGGATGGATTTCTACTCGTCGTAGACAAGCCCGCGGGCATGGTTGTGCATCCTGCGCCGGGAAATTGGTCCGGAACTCTCGTAAACGCGCTGATGGGAAGGGGGGGCGAGCGACCTTCTGAGGCCGACGAAGATCGCGCCGGAATAATTCATCGTCTCGACAAGGAAACCTCGGGACTGCTCGTTGTTGCGAAGACCGATCGCGCGCACCGGATTTTGAGTCACGCGCTGTCGGCCAGGAAGGTAAACCGGCGCTACGCTGTGATGATCTGGGGGCACCTCTCCGGTGACCAGCTTACCATCGACAAACCGGTCGCTCGTGACCCGCGAGACCGAAAGCGTATGGCAATCGTCAGTAATGGAAGGCAGGCGAAGACGGATTTCTTCCGGCTAGCCCGCTTCGGAGCCGGAGACCTGTTGCGCGCACATTTGCACACGGGGCGGACCCATCAGATTCGCGTTCATCTCGCGTCGGTCGGACATCCAGTAATGGGTGACGACACATACGGCGGGGGAGGTAACAGACGAATCGTAGGGCTTCCTCCACGTAGGCACTTTCTGCATGCGGCGTGGCTCCAGTTCACACATCCAATAACTGGCGCGCCGATGGACATTCGCTCACCGTTGCCCGAAGACTTGAAGCAATCGCTTACAGCGATAGCTGCGACTTATGGGCTGCCGGAAGCCGAGGATCCGCTGGTGGGCCTCGGCTTCTATGGCTAGCACTGCACTCGCGACCTCGAACTTCGATTCAGGCTCGAACTTAGCCTCCTCCGGAGAACAACCGGGGGCAGGGCAGCGAACGCGCGTGCTCGTCTTCACACTCGCAGGCATGAAGCACTGCGCACCACTTGGCTCAGTGCGCGAAATAATTCCGCTGCAGCCGATGACATCTCTGCCCGGTGCGCCGCGGCAAGTGAAAGGTCTGATAAATCTTCGCGGCTCCATCGTCACCGTACTGGATGCGACGATGGCTGAATACGGCGTTCCGGCAAATGACGAGTTCGCGAGCATCCTGCTCGTCGAGCGCGGCAGCAGAGTAGCCGGATTGGTTGTTGACCTCGTCCACGACATCGGTGTGCTGGACAAGGATGTAGGGCTGGAAGCGATGCTCGACTTGAGCGCGCTCGTGCAAATGGCTCTCGCTTAAGGGGTGACAAAGTGAACAGTACAGTTCTGGTGTGCGACGACGCGGTATTCATGCGAACGATGATCAGCGACATTCTGATGCAAGCTGGTCTCGACGTCGTCGGCGAGGCAGAGTCGGGCGCTGAGGCGGTCAAGAAATATCAGGAGCTTCGTCCCGATCTCGTTACGATGGACATCATCATGCCGGAGATGGGCGGCATCGATGCTGTACGCGCGATCACCAAGCTCGATCCGCAGGCGCGTGTTCTCATGTGCAGTGCGATGGGACAGCAGGCACTCGTTGCCGAAGCGATTCAGGCCGGCGCAAAAGATTTCGTTGTAAAACCGTTTCAACCCAGTCGCGTGCTCGAAGCAGTGCAGCGCGTGCTCGGGTAGTGAACGCTCAGCGCTACGCAGATCTCTTTCGCGCCGAAGCGCGGGAGAGACTGACGGAGATGAACAACGCGCTGCTCGCAATCGAGCGGGGCGCTGGCGCTGAGCGCATCACCGAATTGTTCCGCGCGGTGCACAACATGAAGGGAATGAGCGCTGCAATGGGCTATCAATCCATTCGCGATCTCTCTCACGGGTTGGAAACCCTTCTCGAAAAATTGAGACGCGATCAGTCGACGCCGTCCCCGGCAGTGATCGACGTATTGTTCGAGGCGGTCGATCTCCTCGAGAGCGGAGTGGTTCTTGTTTCCGCAAATCCTGATGCGGCTCAGGATGTCACCGATATGGTTTTGGCACTGGAAGCTCTCGCGGCCGCCGCTTCGCTGGAGGACATCCCCACGCTGACGCCAACGATGGAGTGGCCGATACCTTCGGCTGGTGAACCCACTCCGCAGCAAACTCGTCGCTTCACTCCGGCGAGGTCTGCGCGTTTGACACCATCGAGACAAGCTCGGTTCACACCACCGCTTGGAACCCGAACTGCGTCTTTTCCCATCGTTGAGGGTAAGCGCAGCGTTCGCGTCGATGCCGAGCGTCTCGACACGCTGATGACGCTTGTCGGCGAGCTCGTGATTGCGCGCGGGAGACTAACCGATCTCTCTCGCAAAGCAAACAACGTCGAGCTC
>DATLDN010000221.1:0-10004 GCA_035525855.1 Gemmatimonadaceae bacterium | reverse complement strand
ATCGCGTTCTCAAGCGGATGGGTAGGCGTTGGTATACGGCTGAGACTTACGTAGAACGAATCGAACGGATCGTGGCGGACGAGAAAGTGTTTGGCCTTGGCGCGGATGTAATCGTTGGATTCCCAGGCGAGACCGACGATGATCACCTGGCTACGATGAATCTCGTCGAACGTCTGCCGTTCACATCGCTGCATGTGTTCCGCTATTCAGAGCGTCCAGGTACGTCCGCGATGCGTTTGTCGGATCGCGTGGGATCCGCGGCAATTGATAGCCGAAGTGCAGACCTTCGAGAGCTCGTCGCGAACAAGGAGCGCGCATACCGCGCTTCGAGAATCGGCGGGGCAGCTGATGTCGTCGCGATCACTTCCCGCGAAGGCCTTACCGAAGACTATCTTTCGGTTGATATCACCGATGCGAACGTCGGCCGCCGCGAGCGATTCGACGCCAGACTTTCCACGCGCGGCGACGCGCTTGTCGCCAGCCCCATCCCAACACCAGCGTGACGACGACGAACGACTCGACAGTTTACATCGAGACCTACGGATGCCAGATGAACGTCAGCGACTCCGAGATAATGCTGGGGAAGCTGGCTGAGTGTGGCTACAAGTCCGTAGATGCGCCCGAGGGCGCGGACGTCATTCTCGTCAACACGTGCGCAATCCGGGATCATGCAGAGCAGCGTGTGATGGGCCGGCTTGGCGAAATGAAGAGCAAGATGAAAAGCGGAGCCATACTCGGTGTAACCGGATGCATGGCGCAGCGACTCGGCCCGCAAATTCTCGAGCGCGCAAGACACGTAAGTCTCGTCATCGGGCCGGATGGTTATCGCTCGCTGCCTCTTCTCGTCGAGAATGCGCGCCGTGGAGCGCGCGCCACGTCAACGACTTTCGATCTCGAGGAGCACTACGAGGATTTCAAGCCACGCCGCTTCGATCGTGTGAAGGCGTGGATTCCAGTCCAGCGTGGGTGCGATTACCGGTGCACGTATTGCATCGTTCCGACAACTCGAGGACCAGAGCGAAGCAGGCAGCTCGATGATGTCGTGCGGGAAACTGCGGATGTCGTAACGGAGGGAATGACTGAGGTGGTTCTTCTCGGTCAGACAGTGAATTCATATTATGACGGGAAACACGACTTCGCAGATCTGCTGCGCGCGGTCGGGACAGTCGACGGAATTCGTCGTCTTCGTTTTACGAGCCCGCATCCTAACGATTTCAGCGATCGCGTAATTGCTGCGATGGCTGAGACAGATGCGGTGTGTGAGCACGTACATCTTCCAATGCAGTCGGGATCCAGTCGCGTTCTTCGAAGAATGCTCCGGCGTTATACGCGAGAAGGTTATCTGGAGTGCGTTGCCAGGCTTCGCTCTGCAATTCCCGGATTGTCGCTTACAACTGATGTCATTGTCGGATTTCCGGGCGAAACCGATGAAGATTTTGAAGAAACTCTGAGCGCGGTTCGCGAAATCGGTTTCGAAGATGCGTTCACGTTCAAGTTTTCTTTGCGCGATGGAACGCCGGCGACGCGATTCCCGGCGAGTGAAACGGTTCCTGACGATGTCGCCAGCGATAGACTCGGCCGACTGATTGCGACCGTTCGCAGCGGCGTTCGCGAAAGCAATCTCCGTCAGCTTGGATGTCGTCGAGAAGTTCTCATCGAAAAGGAAGCTCGACGCGGAGGTTTACTTCAGGCACGGACGCGCGACTTCAAAACGGTAATCGTTCCCGGCGATCCTTCGATGATCGGCACTTATGTAACGGTCGAGCTTACTGGAACTACCGGGTCGACGTTTACCGGTGCGATCGTTCGCGATCGTGCTTCGCTGCCGGTAGCAGTTTAAGGATTCAATCCGCGGCGCTTCGATGCGCCGCCCTGTCCCGGCATCTGTTACGATCGAGCGGCTCTTGCGGAGTCCTCTGTGCCGCTCATCACTCTTGCGTATTTAGCGTTCGCTTGCGGATTGCTCGCGGGATTTTCGGGTATCGCGTGGTTGGCCGTGGCGACAGGCATTGCTGGTGTCATTGCAGCTGCACTGAAACGCGATGCGCGACTCGCTGGCTTAAGCCTGGTCATCATCAGTGCGGCTTCGCTCGCAATTCTCTCGGCTGTTCCTGGCAGACGCCTGACGCGCACTGAGATCATCTCCGCACGGGAACAAAGCGACGCCACAATGCTTGGCCACATGCGACAGCGAGCTTCGCGTTCAATAGAACGGGTCTTCACGAAAGATGCACCGATGGCAAAGGCATTACTCATCGCGGATCAGCATGAGATCTCTCCGGAAATGCGGGACCGTTATGCGCGTGCTGGAATCATTCACATGCTTTCGATTTCGGGTCTTCATGTCGCGATAATTGCGGGCGCAGTGCTGTTGTTCTTTCAACTGGCGCGATTGCCACCGACGGCGGCTTCACTTGGTTCACTAGTGGTGATGGCGATTTATGTGGTGATCATTGGTGCGCCACCGCCGGCTGTTCGTTCGGCTGGAATGCTCGCAGTAGGAACAGCTTCGCGTCTGTGGCAACGGCCCACTTCGCCATGGGCAGCGTGGGCGATTGGTGCATTCATTCCACTTGTGCAGCCGAGGGTCGTTCTGGATCTCGGATATCAGCTGAGCGTCGCGGGCATAGCGGGACTGATCGCCAGCGGAGCTCTCGCGCGGCGACTTCTCGATCCGCATCTGTCTGGATTCCAATTGCGCATAGGGCGAGACCTCTTGACCTCCAGTATTGCGAGTGTCATTAGCGCTCCACTTGTGATGTGGTATTTCGGAAGGCTGAGCGTGATCGCGCCGATCGCAAATCTCGTCGCCGGACCGGTAATAACGATTCTTCAACCCACGCTGTTCTTAGCTCTTGCCCTTGCTCCGGTTTTACCTGTCGCGCGATTTCTCGCATCTGCAGCGCACCCCTTACTTCGCGCCTTCGATGGAGTCGCAATCACGGCGTCTTCGATACCGGGAAGCTCACTTCAGATAGCGCCGACTTTCATGGCAGTGGTGGCCGGAGGAATTGTTGTCAGCGCGTTGATCGTCGCGGCTCTGTCGCGGTATCCTGCGCGTCCGCTGATTATTGCGGTGGGTGCTTCGGCGCTCATCGCGTGGGCGCCGGCGATTCACCTGCCGTATTCAGGCAACGTCGAGCTCCACGTTCTCGATGTTGGGCAGGGCGATGCGATACTACTTCGAACTAACAAAGGCGGATGGGTTCTGTTCGATGCCGGAAGAATCTGGAAAACCGGTGATGCAGGGCGATCTACAGTCATTCCATACGTTCAGCGGCGCGGAGGAGCCCTCGAATCCTTTGTATTATCGCACGCGCATTCGGACCATATTGGTGGCGCTTCCTCAGTCTTCGTCGCGCTTCATCCGAAAACTTTCTGGGATGCGGCCTTCGCGCAGGGAAGTGAAGTTTACGATAAGGCTCTTCGCACAGCTCGCGATGCGCACGTCGAATGGCGGCGCGTTCATCCCGGAGATGAGCTCGATGTAGATGATGTCGCGATCGAATTCCTTGCACCCGATTCGGCGTGGACCGCCTCACTCGATGATCCTAATTCAGCAAGTACGATAGCTCTCGTACATTACGGGTCAGTGCGCATCCTAATGGTCGGCGATGCCGAAGCGCCGGAAGAGGAGTGGTTGCTTGACCATGCACGCAACGAGCTTCATGCCGACATATTAAAAATCGGCCATCACGGAAGCTCCACGAGCAGCACCGAGGCATTTCTCGCTGCGGTCCATCCCTCGACCGCCGTGATTTCAGTAGGCGCTGATAATACTTACGGGCATCCCAGCGCAGACGTGCTCGCAGCGCTGCAGAGAGTTGGGGCGCGAGTCGTGCGTACCGACAAGGTCGGCACAATCGTCCTGCGCACTGATGGTCGTCACATCACTATGGAAGCCGAGGGCAAACACTGGGATATCTCACCCGTTTCACCCGGTTACTGATCGGTGAGCGAATTCGTCTCCCCGAAAAGCTGGAACGCGAGCATCCCGATTTATCCTCGGTGACGCTCCGACGGGGAGGAATTATGCCCCGCATTGGTGGATGGATGCTCGGTCAATCGACCGTTTCCGCGATCACTCTATGGGATACCATATACTTCGGCCGTCATGAAGTAATCGATCCAGGGCTGTTGCTACACGAATTCAGGCACGTGGAGCAGTTCCGGGAGCGCAGGTCTTTCCCCGCGCATTACATTTGGGAGAGTCTGAGACGCGGTTATCATAAAAACCGCTACGAAGTCGATGCGCGAAGATACGCTGCAAGGCGGCTCGCCGAGGCCGCTCGCACCTCCGGAGAGGAAGTTTGACGTGAAGCATACCGCGACGTCTGTCGTAACAATCGAGCGCTTCATTATCGAGCAGGAGAAGCTCCATCCCGAAGCCACGGGCGAGCTGTCGGGCATCCTGTACGACATGGCGCTGGCCGCCAAGATGATCGCGAACAAAGTGCGAAGCGCCGGCCTCGCCGACATCCTCGGCGCGACTGAAGACACCAACGTTCAGGGCGAGATTCAGCAAAAGCTGGACGTCATCGCGAATGAAATCATTGTCAAGGCGGTCGATCACAGCGGGCGGCTTTGCGCGCTCGCTTCGGAAGAAGAACCCGACATCATTCAGATTCCGGAAAGATTTCGATGCGGTAAATACTGTCTGCTGTTCGACCCGCTTGATGGATCATCGAATATCGACGTGAATGTTCCAGTGGGAACGATTTTCTCCGTCGTCAGGAAAATCACTCGCGGTACGCGGGGCGAGATGGAAGACATGCTTCAGCCCGGCCGCCGCCAGGTCGCGGCCGGCTATGTGATTTATGGATCCAGCACGATGCTCGTTTATACGACTGGACAGGGAGCGCACGGATTTACTCTCGATCCATCGATTGGCGAGTTCCTGTTGTCGCATCAGGATATTCGAATTCCATCACACGGCCGGTATCTGTCAGTGAACGATTCGTACGAGAGGCTGTGGAACGAGAATGTGCGTGCATTGATGCGCAGATATCGCGGCCTCGATGGCAAGCGGAGTGCGATGAACGTGCGCTACGTCGGCTCACTCGTCGCAGATTTTCATCGCAATCTTCTCGGCGGTGGATTGTTTGCGTATCCGGCGAACACAAAATCCCCAAAGGGTAAGCTTCGACTTCTGTACGAGGCGAATCCGCTTGCGTTCATCGTGGAACAGGCGGGCGGTGCAGCTTGTGACGGGCACGGTCGCGTGCTCGACGTTCAGCCAACCGATCTTCATCAACGAACGCCGCTTTACATCGGGAGCAAGACCGACGTGGACATTGCTTCCGCTATGCTCGCAGACGACGCGAAGCTGGAACGGCCTCTGGCCGCACGATGAGCTCGGCGGGCGAGCCCGCGGAGAGAACGTCACCTTCAGGCATTCCGATAAAAACAGTCTATCGGCCTGAAGATTCCGCGCAGGATTACACAACATCGCTCGGTAATCCGGGGTCGTTTCCGTTCACGCGCGGTGTACAGCGCGACATGTATCGCGGCCGGTTGTGGACGATGCGACAGTACGCCGGATTCGGAACGGCCCGTGAAACCAACGAGCGCTTTCGACATCTCCTGGACGCCGGGCAAACGGGATTGTCGGTTGCGTTCGACCTGCCAACCCAGATGGGTCTCGATTCCGATTCGCCGCGCTCAGTCGGAGAGGTTGGCCGGGCTGGTGTAGCGATCGATTCGGTGGAGGATATGCACCAGCTGTTCGATCAGATCGATCTCGCCAAGGTGTCGACATCGATGACAATCAACGCGACTGCGTCGACATTGCTGGCGATGTACATCGTAGTTGCCGAAGAGCGAGGGATCGCACGCGCGAAGGTCAACGGGACAATTCAAAACGATATTCTGAAAGAGTACATCGCGCGCGGCACGTACATCTACCCGCCCGAGCCAAGCCTTCGTCTGGTCGCCGATGTATTCCGTTTTTGCGCTGGAGAAGTTCCAGGGTGGAATCCGATTTCGATTTCGGGATATCACATCAGAGAAGCCGGATCCACCGCGGTTCAGGAGCTTGCGTTCACGCTGGCGAATACGATCGAGTACGTGGCTCGCGCAATTGCAGCCGGACTTGAAGTCGACACGTTCGCGCCGCGGCTCTCTTTCTTTTTCGCGTCGCATAACGATCTCTTCGAGGAGATTGCAAAGTTTAGAGCCGCTCGTCGCCTTTACGCGCGAATCATGCGCGAGCGATTCAAAGCCTCCGACGCCAGCTGCCGAATGCGCTTTCATACGCAGACCGGTGGAGTCACACTCACTGCGCAACAACCATTGAACAACGTTGTGCGCGTTGCGATTCAAGCGCTTGCCGCAACGCTTGGCGGAACACAGTCGCTGCACACGAATGGATACGACGAAGCCTTGGCCCTTCCAACGCAGGAAGCGGCAACCCTTGCTCTTCGAACTCAGCAGATCATCGCGTACGAATCAGGAATTGCGAATACCGTCGATCCACTGGCAGGCAGCTATTACGTCGAGGCGTTGACCGATGAGCTCGAGAATCGCGCTCGAGAGCTGATCGCGCGCTCCGATGAGCTTGGCGGTGCAGAGGCGGCAATCGCGGAGGGATTTTTCCAGGAGGAAATCGGCCGCAGCGCTTACGAGCATCAGATGCGGGTTGAAAGTGGAGCGACTTCTGTTGTTGGCGTGAATCGATTCACTGATGATTCGCCGGAGCCGGACATTCCCGCTCCTGATTACAGTGTTCTGGAAGCTGATCAGGTTGCGTCGCTTAAAGAGCTAAAGGCGAACCGCAATAATGCGGACGTTCGTTCGAGTCTCGACGCGTTGACTGACGCTGCTGATCTGTTGATGAGTGATGCCGGCGGAGCACGTATGATGGAGCACATCATCGAGGCGGTTCGTGTCCGCGCTACGGTTGGCGAAATTGCAGCTACTCTCGAGAGTAGGTGGGGGAGATTTACCCCTCGAGGTTAGCGGAGTATGCGGTCTAGCGAATCGAAGCACAGAAAAGCAGCCCACTTCTCGCCTTGAGTGGTCCGCACTACTCGGATAACTTGCTCGGCACACCTCTATCCCGTCCGAATGCCGCTGTACGAGTACCGTTGCCCCAACGGTCACGAATTCGAAAAATTCTTCCGCTCTATAGGATCCGCCGAGGCTCGAGCGGAATGTCCGACGTGCGCCGAAGTGGCTGAGCGTATGCTGTCTGCGGCGGGGCTCGTCTTCAAAGGCTCGGGATTCTACATCACTGATTACGGCAAGGATGGAAAAAAAGCTGAGCGCGAAGCGGCGGCGAGTGATAAAGAGAAAACGGCGGCTTCGTTAAGCGACTCGAAGGCGAAGAGCGAAACCAAGGGCGAAACGAAGAACGAAACGAAGAGCGACAGCGCACCGGCGGCGGAAAAAAAATCGGCTGAATCGGGCCCCGCACCGGCAGCCGCGCCAAAGTCGGAGCCGGCGAAGCCATCGCCAAAGAAAACCACATCGGAATGAATGCCACGGAAAGGATACGCGCCGAGCTCGTGAGAGCGGCGCGTGAGCTTGGCGCGACCGATGTCGACCCTGTTGTCGAGCATCCGCGCGATCCGTCACTCGGCGACTGGGCGACGAATCTGGCGCTGACGCTCGCGCGCCCGCTGAAGAAAAAGCCTGCAGACATTGCAGCCGCGCTGCGCGATGAAATGCATCTCGCCGATGCGGGAGTCGAGCGAGTAGAGATCGCCGGGCCGGGATTTATGAATTTCTGGCTCGATCCCGGTTATGTCGCAGAAGGAATTCGGCAGATCATCGAGGCTGACGAAAGCTTTGGTCGAAGCAACAACGTGAATGGAGCGCCGGTAATTGTGGAATTTGTCTCCGCAAATCCGACGGGTCCCTTACACGTTGGCCACGGGCGGCAGGCTGCGCTCGGCGATGCAATCTCCACGCTGCTCGCTTGGATCGGTTGGAGTGTGACGCGCGAATTCTATTACAACGACGCCGGTGCTCAGATCGAGAATCTCGCTGCAAGTCTGCGAGCGCGTATAGATCAGCTCCGCGGCAAAGATGGTCAGATTCCTGAAGGCGGGTATCACGGCGAATACATTGTCGAGCTCGCGGAACGTTTTCTTGCGACTCATCATTTGAACGGCGGGCCACTAGATCACGACACCGTCCGCACGTTTGCCGTTGCAGAGCTCAGAAAGGAGCAGGATCTCGATCTGCAGGCATTCGGTGTTCGATTCGACAATTACTATCTCGAGTCGTCGCTCTACACTGATGGAAAAGTAGACGACACCGTTGCGGCGTTGATCAGCTCAGGCAAAACGTACGAGGATGGCGGCGCGCTTTATCTCCGAACGACCGAGTACGGAGATGATAAAGACCGCGTGATGCGGAAGAGTGACGAGAAGGGAGGCGACTTCACCTACTTCGTTCCCGATGTCGCGTACCATGTCACCAAGTGGCAGCGCGGGTACCATCGTGCGATCGACGTTCAGGGCGCCGACCACCACAGCACAGTGACGCGAGTTCGCGCCGGCCTTCAGGCGCTCGACATGGGGATCGTACGCGATTACCCGGAGTACGTTCTGCATCAAATGGTGACGGTAATGAAAGGCGGCGAAGAAGTAAAAATTTCCAAGCGCGCCGGCAGCTATGTCACAGTTCGGGATTTGATCAACGAAGTCGGTCGCGACGCGGTACGCTTTTTCTTTTTGATGCGGAAGAGTGATTCTCAGCTCGTGTTCGACATCGATGTCGCCGTGAAACAGTCAGAGGAAAACCCGGTCTATTACGTCCAGATGGCGCACGCGCGGATGTGCGGGATTTTCCGCGTCGGCGAGATTCATCGCGAATCATTTACTGTCGACGCAATCGACCTCACCGTATTGCGCGAGCCAGAAGAACAGGCGCTCATCAAACAGCTTGTGGATTTTCCCGCAGTGGTTGCGAACGCAGCGGAGGCTCTGGAGCCGCAGCGCATCGTTTCATATCTCACGGAAACGGCCCGGCAAGCGCACCTTTGGTATCACAAGCATCACGTGCTTGGTCAACCGCAGGAGCTGATGCGTGCGAGGCTTGCTCTCGCGCGCGCCGCACAAATCGTAATAAGAAATGCCCTGACCATTCTTGGTGTCAGCGCACCCGAGCGAATGTGACGCGGTGACCTTTCCAAACCTCAGCCACTGAATATGAACGTATTGGTTGTTGGATCAGTCGCTCTCGACTCTGTCGAAACACCATTCGGCAAAGCCGACGACGTACTCGGCGGATCAGCGAACTTTTTTTCTGCTGCCGCGAGTCTTCTCACCACGGTTCAGCTCGTTGGCGTCGTGGGAAGCGACTACCCGATGGAAAAGCTTGAGCCGTTAGCGGCGCGCGGTGTTGATCTCGCAGGGCTCGAGCGCGCGGACGGTCCATCGTTCCGGTGGCGTGGGCGCTATCGTCACGACCTGAACGCGGCCGAGACATTGGAAACGCATCTCGGCGTTTTTTCGCGTTTCAGTCCAAAGATTCCAGACCAATTTCGCGATGCTCCGTTTGTCTTTCTTGCGAACATTGACCCACGATTGCAGCTCGACGTTCTCCAGCAGGTGAAGAATCCGAAGCTTGTTGCATGCGACACAATGAACTTCTGGATTCAAAGCAGGCGCCCGGAGCTTATCGAGCTGTTGGGTAAAGTTGGCCTGGTTACCCTCAATGATGGGGAAGCCAGACAACTTTCGGAAAAAGTGAATCTTGTTCAGGCCGCTCGATGGATTATGGACCACGGCCCGAAGCACGTCATCATCAAGAAAGGCGAGCACGGTGCGCTGATGTTCAGTCGTGACAGCGTTTTCTTCGCACCCGCATATCCGCTCGAGAGTGTGTTTGATCCTACGGGCGCCGGTGATTCGTTTGCCGGAGGGTTCATCGGATATCTCGCGCGCACCGGTGAGCTGAGTGATTCGAACATGCGACGCGCCATGATGTACGGATCGGCGATGGGCTCATTCGCGGTCGAGAAATTTTCTACCGAACGCCTGGTGAACCTCACGCGT
>DATLDN010000112.1:0-18543 GCA_035525855.1 Gemmatimonadaceae bacterium | reverse complement strand
CACGCACTCGGCGCTTATCATCTTGCGCGAAGAACGATTGCGCTCATGTCAGAGCGCGAGGCACTTGGCGGGGCCGATGGTGAAGATCAAGCCGTTGTACGAGCCGCGGCGCTGCTGCACGACGTTGGACATTACCCGTTTTCGCACGCGCTCGAGGAAATCGGCCAGCTCCATCACGAGGATGTAGCGCGTCCACTTGTCACGACAGGCAAGATTGCCGAGATACTCGCGTCAACAATTGGGAAAGATGCTCCACAGCGCGTATTCGATTTAATCCGCGGCTCGAGCACAAGTCCGCTTCAAGGTTTGATCTCCGGGTCGCTGGATCTCGACAAAATCGAATACCTCAAGCGTGATGCATTCATGTGTGGGGTCCCATACGGTGAGATAGACGTTGACCGTCTCACGAATTCGCTGCTCGTCCTCGATGATCCGGAGACACACCGCCCAACCATTGGCGTGCTGGAGAAGGGACTGTCCGCGCTCGAGTCCCTCCTGTTCGCGAAGTATCAGATGTACCGCAACGTGTACTGGCATCACGCCGTGAGAAGCGCGACTGCGATGTACAAGCGAATGGTGGAAGATGCGCTTTACGCCGCAGCGCTCGACGCGGAGTTGCTAGCTTCCTATACGGATGAAGGATTACTGCATCGGCTCGAGCACGCTGCACCGACGTCATTGCTCGACGCGCTCAAGAGCCGCCGGTTATACAAGCGCGCAGCGGAATGGCCGGCAAGCCAGCTCGATGATGGATTCGGCGAATGGGTAGCAACCGATCGAGCCCGCACGCGTGCAGCTGAAGATCATTTGGCCAAAGACCTCGGACTCGAGCCTGGCGAAGTGCTTCTGGATTTCCCCGTGAAAACTCAAATGCTCGGACTCGATATTCCGGTCCAGCGGCGCAACGACACGATCGAGCGACTTACGAGTGAAGGTTGGCCCGGTACAATCGATCTTCCTCGTTTGTCAGACGAGCTGTATCAAAGCGCGCGATGGCTTCGCGTATTCACGTGTCGTCGAATGAACATTCCCACCGATGCAGTACTCGAGATAATTCGCGACTAACGGCCCCGTTTATGGTCCGATGGTGACGTTAGCGACAGAGACTGAAGTCGCGTCGTAAACGCCAAAGATCCGGTAGATGGCCGGAGCAACCACACGCTGCGAAGAAGGTGAACCGATAGAAAAATCGAAGTATTGGGTTTTTGTCTCGCCCGCCGCGAAGTACGCTACTCCGATATCGCTAATTCCAGCAAAGCCCGCATTACCGAGAGCACCCGTTAGTGAGTAGCCGAACGTATGACCCGAGTTCTGCGTCAGCTGCACAACTACAGGGAAAGGACGCGGGTTTGTTGCGGTGACAATGACAGTAAAGACACCACCATCGACGGTTGATTTGGGAAACTGAGGAACCGTCGACACAGTGAGCGTCAATCCGGAGGAATTGATGCGCGCGACGTTGATGTCCGGCTGTGGCGGGGGCCCGGCATCCGCAAGACAAGCAGCTCCGCACACCACTACACCCGCGCACCGTCCGAGAAAATATTCACGTGAGTGGCCGTTGGTCTGGCGAACGATCGCATGTAGCATCTCATGACGAACGATCGATCCGATGAGAATGAGGTTGCCGGCGAGCACGATGCGATTACTGGCTGGACTCCAGTAACCACTCACTTCGCCATCGTTATCCACGACCGTTGAGCTGTTTGGAACTTGATACCACGACACCGCTTCCATCGAGCCGGTTAGGCCGGAGCAATTCTCTACCATCGACCACCAACGCGCGTACACTGCCGGTAAGGACAACTCTACAGCACGAGGATCTAACATGGGATCCACGATCTTGGTGCACGCAGGCGCAATGATCATTAACAACGCGATCATTCGCCGAAAACGGATCGACTCGAGCGGCATCAATTGCTCAGATCAGGCAGGTTTTCATACAGTGCCAGCGAATCCGGATTTGCCAGCGCCTCGGTATTGTCGACGCGCCGGCCGTGCACTACTGCTCGAACCGCGAGCTCACTGATCTTTCCACTGATCGTTCGCGGAATGTCTGACACCTGCACGATTTTTTTCGGCACGTGGAGTGGGCTGGTGTTCGATCTGATCTGCATTCGAATGCGATCGCGCATTGTCTCGTCGAGAGACATTCCGTCCCTCAGACGCACAAAGAGAACAATCCGAACATCCCCAGCTGCATCGTCAGCTATCTCCTGACCGATTGCTACACTCTCGACGATCTCCGGTAGCTGCTCCACCTGCCGATAAATCTCCGCTGTTCCGATCCGGACGCCACCTGGATTGAGCGTTGCATCGCTGCGACCGTAGATAATCATCCCCTCGTGTTCGGTCAGCTCGCACCAGTCGCCGTGCCTCCACACATTCGGATATTTCTCGAAGTATGCAGTCCTGTATTTCGCACCGTCCGGGTCGTTCCAGAAAGAAACAGGCATACTGACGAACGGCCGCGTGCAAACAAGCTCGCCGGGTTCTCCAACGACGGGCTTTCCGATTTCGTTGAACACATGAACTGCCATTCCAAGTGCACGAGTCTGCAGCTCACCCCGGTACACCGGCGCAATTGGATTTCCGCCGGCGAAACATGACACGATGTCGGTGCCGCCGCTTATGCTGGCCAGATGTACATCGCGCTTCACACGAGAGTACACGTAGTCGAAACTATGATTAGCAAGCGGACTTCCAGTGGACAGGATTGTCTTGAGCGCCGACAGATCATGGGTCTCCAGCGGAGTGAGGCCGTTTTTTTCACATAGCGCGAGATACTTGGCGCTCGTACCGAAAATGGTGATCCGTTCTTTCTCCGCCATATCCCACAAGCTCTCGTTGCGCGGAGAAAACGGTGCTCCATCCCACAGCACAATCGTCGCGCCCAGTGCGAGCGAGCTGACAAGCCAGTTCCACATCATCCATCCACAAGTCGTGAAATAAAAAACGCGGTCATCACGTTTGATGTCCGTGTGAAGGCCGTGCTCCTTCAGATGCTGCAATAGCGTCCCACCGCCGCTATGCACCATGCACTTTGGAAGGCCTGTAGTTCCTGATGAAAACAGGATGTACAGAGGATAATCGAACGACACCTGCTCGAATTCTATTTCACCCGCTGCTTCACTAGCGCCGAACTCATTCCACGACATCGAACGTGGAATCGTAGCGAATTCCGAAAGTCCGCCCTCGTATGGGACTACAACAACTTGTTCGATCGAAGGAATTTCCCCCACAATTTGCGCAACTCTCTCGCGAAGGTCGATTTCCTTCGATGCGTATCGATAGCGATCGGTGCAAAAAAGAATGCGCGGCTCGATCTGGCCAAAACGATCCAGCACTCCCTGCACGCCGAAGTCAGGCGAGCACGACGACCACACTGCGCCGAGTGATGCAGTCGCCAGCATTGCAATCATTGTTTCCGGAATATTCGGCATGAATGCAGCGACGCGATCGCCGACGCCGATGCCGCGCGCTTTCAACTCCGCGGCAACTCGTGCAACCTCACGGTACAGCTCGGCGTAACTAAGTGATTTCTGCCTCCCTGCCTCGCTCCAGGCGACGATTGCTTCCTGCTCATCTCGATAGCGCAGCAGATTCTCAGCAAAGTTGAGTCGTGCGCCGATGAACCATCGGGGACCAAGCTCCGGATCCGGAGGCGCCATTCGCTCGAGACCCCGAACGACTTCATCCCATGGCTTCCCACCGCTCTCAGTCGAAATGACATCGAAGAACGACCACACCTTCGGCCAGAACAGGTCAGGATGCATCACGGACCATTCATACAACGATCGATGGTCCGCATCCTCGCCGAGTGCATAACGCAAAAACGCAGACATCGTCGCCTGCGCTATGCGTTCTTCAGAGGGAACCCAGATAGGATCAGTCAAATCAGCTCGTCGGCGGACTGAACTGTTCGTGTTGAGTATCGAGCCACGACTTGTGATACGACTTGTCCTCGATACCCATTGCCTGCTTCGCAACTTTCAAAGGCCGGAAGCTGTCCATCATCACGGCAAGCTCGTCGGTGTACTTCGCCCCAATGCTCGCCTCAGCGCGCCCCGGATGCGGACCGTGCGGAATGCCATCGGGATGATGTGTAATACTCCCGAATTCGATTCCCTTCCGGCTCATGAACTCACTCGAGGCGTAGTACAACACTTCATCCGAATCCACATTGCTGTGATTGTATGGAGCAGGAACCGCTTCCGGGTGAAAATCGTACGGGCGCGGGCAGAATGAGCACACGACAAATCCGTCGCCCTGAAAAGTCTGATGCACCGGCGGCGGCTGATGAACCTTTCCAACAATCGGCTCGAAGTCACGAATGTTGAACGCCCATGGATAGAAGTATCCATCCCAACCAATCACATCGAACGGATGGTGATCGAGTATGAGCTCGTTAATTCCGCCGTATTGCTTCACATATAACGGGAAATCGCCCATCTCATCGTTCGGGGTAAGCTCGAGAGGAACTCTGATATCGCGCTCCGAATAAGGCGCGCCTTCAACGAGCTGGCCGAAATCGTTCTTATATCGCGACGGGTAGCGAACGTGACCGCGACTCTCGAAAATCACGAGCTTCGTCTGCTCACCGGAGAGATTCATCCGAAATCGATGCAGAATCCCGCGGTGAATGATGAGATAATCGCCTTCACTGTACGGAAGATTGCCGTACACGGATTCGAGAGTGCCCGTCCCTTTGCTCACATAAACGAGCTCATCCGCCTGCGCGTTACGATAAAAGAACTCGTCGTTCTTGGTGGGCTCGGCGTACAACATCGCAATGTCAGCGTTGAACAACAGCGGAACTCTGTCGAGCGTCGGACTTCCACCGGGCTTCACCCGCGAAGTAAGAAAATGGCGGTGATGAAGCGTTTGATCTTCATCAGCCTCGAACGGCATCTCCTTCACTCGCCGAACTGACTTTACCGTTGTCGGCGGATGTATGTGGTACAGCAGAGACGCAGTACCGTGGAATCCCTCGTGGCCCATAAGCTCCTCGGCGTACAAGCCACCATTTGGTTTTCGAAACGCTATATGACGCTTACGGGGAATTGTGCCGAGTGTGTGATAGAACGGCATGGATCAGAGATTCCCTCTTAGATCCTGCTCTCGCTCGAGAGCTTCGAACAGCGCCTTGAAGTTTCCTGCACCAAAGCTCTTCGCGCCTTTGCGCTCGATGATCTCGTAAAACACTGTCGGCTTGTCCTGTACCGGCTTCGTGAAAATCTGCAGCAGGTAACCTTCATCGTCGCGGTCAACGAGAATACCCAGCTCACGAAGCGAAGCGAGGTCTTCGTCGATGTGTCCTACACGATCCAGCACGCTATCGTAGTACGTCGCGGGGACTCGCAAAAACTCTACGCCTCTTTCTTTCAGGTCGGACACTGTCTTGATGATATCGTCAGTCGCGACTGCGATGTGCTGTACTCCCGGCCCGTCGTAGAACTCGAGATACTCGTCGATCTGCGATTTCTTTTTCCCCTGCGCTGGCTCGTTGATCGGAAACTTGATTCGCCCGTTTCCATTCGACATCACCTTCGACATCAGGGCAGAATATTCCGTCGAGATCACCTTGTCGTCGAACGAAAGAATGTTCGTGAAGCCGAGCACATCCTCGTAAAACTTCACCCACCTGTTCATCGCGCCAAGCTCGACATTTCCAACGCAGTGATCCACGTACTTGAGACCGGCGGGAGCAGATTTGAAACCGGATTCCCTCGGCACGAATCCGGGCATGAACAAGCCACGATAATTCTTGCGCTCGATGAAGCTGTGGATCGTATCGCCGTAAAGGTGTATCGCCGCCGAGATGATCTCTCCGTTCTCGTCTTTCAGCACTGATGGCTCGCGTGCCGGCCGCGCGCCGCGCTCCACAGCCAGCGCAAACGCCGATCGCGCATCGTCTACCCAAAGTGCAATGTCTTTGACGCCGTCGCCGTGTTTGTAAATGTGGTCGGCAATCTCGCCGGTCGACTTTATTGGAGTCGTCAGCAGCAATCGAATCTTATCCTGCTGAACCAGATAGCTCGCTGCCTCACGTGTTCCGGTTTCCGGACCACGATACGCAACCAGGCTGAATCCAAAAGCGGTGCAGTAGAAATGCGCCGCCTGCTTCGCATTCCCTACATAAAATTCGATGAAGTCCGTTCCATTGATCGGAAACGTGTCGGTGTGTTGTTCGCTGGTGGGAAGTGCCGCGGTAGCCATTGTCACCCCAACTGTTGTGATGTCACACGATAATCATACACCAGTGTCGCCAGACTCATGCCCGTTCCAGTCTCCGCCGGTTTCGCGCCCGCGCGCCTCAGCGAGTTTTCGCGCGATTCCACGGTAAAAGGCGGCGTCTGCCGGTTTCTGGTGCTCGTCCATATTCAGAGCGGCGAGCTCTAGAGCGAAAAGGATATTGCCCAGGTAAAGCGCAGCAACGCCCCCGACCGTCTCCTGCGGGTCGGCCACGCGCCCTCCTTACCTTCCCTGCGGTACGGGAGTGACTTCTCCGGTCTGAAACCGTGTGTCAGCCGTCACGACTTTCACAACGATCGCCGTGATATTGTCGATTCCGCCGTTGTTGTTCGCATCAGAGATCATTGCGTTGACGATTCGATCGGGCGACGCGCGGGATTGAAGAAGCTGGAACAGTCTCCGATCGTCAACCATTCCGGTGAGCCCATCACTCGCGAGAAGGAATACATCTCCGACTTTCGTTTCTCCGGCGATGACATCCGGCTCGATGTCCCCGGACATTCCAATGCAGCACGTGATCACGTTGCTCTGCGGATGATGTCGCGCCTGTTCCGGCGTGATCAAACCTGCATCTACCTGCTCCTGCACCAGCGAATGATCCTTCGTAAGCTGCCGCATGTTCCCATCACGTACCAGGTAAATGCGGGAATCACCAACGTGTCCGATCAGATAATGCGTGTCGGACAAAAGAAGCGCTGACGCCGTGCTTCCCATGCCCGATTTCTCGAGCTCCTTCGTGGTACGCTGATAGACAGCCCGATTGGCATGCTTCAGCGCTTCAGAGAGTTTGCTCTCCGCTTCGCGCGTAGTGAGATCGTTTACGTCGGCAAGCTCCGACGACAGAACGTCGACGGCCATCTGGCTCGCGATTTCGCCGGCCGCATGACCACCCATTCCATCAGCTACTATAAAGAGACCACGGTGGTCGTTCGCGTCGGCGTGAAGATTATCTTCGTTCCCACGCCGCATCCTTCCGGTGTCGGTTCTTGCGGCAACAGCAAGATGCACTAGCGGGCTCTCCCCGCTAATCGCGGGTGATTGGGGGTTAATTGGTCGGTTTCGGACTTCCTGAAGTGCCTCAAACTACCCGCCCCCAAACGGAGCGGCAAGCACCGTCTCGGGCCGAATACTGCTTTCCATCGGGATGTTCCTCTCGCCGCTTTGCAGCATCCACAATCGGGCATAAAGTCCACCTTTGGAAAGTAGCTCACGGTGCCTCCCCCGTTCCACTACTTCACCATGATGAAGTACAAGAATTTCGTCCGCTCCAATGATTGTGCTGAGCCGGTGGGCGATCGCGACCGTAGTTCTTCCCTCCAGGAGAACGCCCAACGCATGCTGAATCTCGGCTTCGATCTCGCTATCCACCGCACTCGTTGCCTCGTCCAGCAGAAGCAACGAAGCATCCGCCGCCACCGCCCTGGCAAACGACAGTAGCTGCCGCTCGCCTACGCTCAGCGACGCACCCCGCTCGCCGAGCTCGTGCGAATAATCTCCGGGAAGCCGGCGAATAATTCTGTCCGCGCCAACACTCATCGCTGCGCGCTCCACCTCGGCATCCGTCAACGGATTGGACAGTCGAATGTTGGTGCGAACATCTCCGGCAAACAGAAAAATGTCCTGTTGAACGTAGGCGACCAGGCCGCGCACTTCTTCGATCGACATCTGCTGAATATCGACGCCGTTTATCAGAATCCGGCCGCGCTGCGGAGTGTAAAACCGCATCAGAAGATTGGCGATTGTCGTTTTGCCGGCGCCCGTGTGTCCGACTAACGCCGATGTTCGTCCCGCACCAACATCGAACGACACTCCTTTCAAAACCCACTCCGGATCGACAACACTCATTCCCCCATCTGCGACATGAGGGCGATCGTATGCGAACCAGACATCCTCGAAACGAACATCCACTGCACGCCTTTCCCGCCGCGGCGCTACTGCCAATCGTCCGCTGCCTGCCGGCTCGGTGTCGAGAAGTCCAAAGATTCTCTCGGAGCTCGCCATTGCAGCCTGAAGGATGTTGAATTTTTCAGCCAAATCTTGCAGCGGATCGAAGAAGCGACGCAGGAGCTGAAGGAATGCCGCAACAGTTCCGACGGTGAGCGTTCCCATACCCACTCGCGAAGCGCTCGCCACGAGCAAACCTGCGAGTCCAATCGAAAGGAGAATTTCGACCGCGGGGAAATACAGCGCATAAACCTTGATCGACCGTAAATGCGCGTTCAGATGGTCGCGATTCAGCCGATCGAATCTCGTCGCTTCATTCTGCTCCTGCCCGTACAGCTGGATGATCCGCATCGCCGTGAGGCGTTCCTGAAGAAATGCGTTGATCCTCGCGAGCCTCGTTCTGATCTCGCGATACGCTTCCCGAACACGCGTCCGAAACAGGTGCGATACCAGCGCGACCAGTGGCATCACCGTGTGCGCAACGAGTGCGAACCGCCAATCCATCAGAAACATTGCGACGCTGATGGCGACAAGGGTGAACACGTCGCCGAGTCCGGAGACAACACCCGAGCTGAATAGCTCGTTCAGCGCTTCCACGTCCGACGTGACACGCGTCACCAGACGGCCCGCTGGATTGCGATCGAAGAATGGGATCGACAGTCGCTGCAGATGGGTGAATATCTGCATCCTCAGGTCCCGCATCACCCGTTGGCCGAGTAGGCTGGTCAGCCATGTCTCTCCATAGGAGCAGACGAATTGACCGGCGAGGGCGGCGACAAAAAGGAATGCAGCGGTCCAGACGATCGACACATCGTGTCGAGGAAGCGCGACGTCGATGACACGCTGGGTGAGGATCGGCCCAACCAGCTGCAGCATGCCCTCGAGACACAGGAAGAACAGCGCTCCAGCGACGAGAGCTTTGTAGGGGCGCACATACGCGAGCAGACGGCTCATTAGACGTCTGTCGTACGCTTTGCCTAGCGCTTCCTCCTCGTGCAGGGTTGCAGGTTGCGACATCTAGCCGTATGCTAACCGCTGCCTTTGAGCCTCGCCACCGCGCCACAGGGATGTGGTATACAGGTTGCACTTCTCTCGTGTCTCGGTCCAGGCTTCTGGACTGCCATTCACCTATGGAGGAGAAATGAGCTTTCTAGCATGGATCGTCCTTGGACTGATCGCCGGTGCGATCGCCAAGGCAATAATGCCGGGTAACGACCCGGGCGGGATCATCGTTACGATGATCATCGGTATCGTGGGCGCGTTTATCGGCGGCTTCCTCGGCAACACGATCATGGGCATGGGGTTGAACGGGTTTAGCTGGCAGAGTCTTCTCCTCGCGATTGTCGGAGCGCTCATTCTGCTCTGGATCTATCGCATGACAACTCGCGGTCGAACGCGCGTACCATAGGGCGCGCCGTAGTCCGCAACATTCCGAAGGGTCGATAAATGCCGCTCTGGCTTTACTGGATTCTCCTGGGTCTGGTAGCCGGGTCACTGGCCAAGTTCCTGGTGCCGGGGCGGGACCCTTCGGGGTGTATTGTCACAATACTTCTCGGAATAATCGGCGCGTTCATAGGTGGTTGGATTGGAACGCGCGTTGGTTGGGGCACCGTCACAACCGGAAGTTTTGATTTTCGATCGATCGCTCTCGCGACATGCGGAGCTATCGTCCTCTTGCTCCTTGGACGTCTGATTCGACGTAATTGAGGTAAAGAGAACCGCTTTATCGCGGAGACGCGGTAAAGCGGTTCTCCTTGCTCTAAGCAATCTCCCCAACTCGAGCATCGGTATTTGTTCGGCAGCGCACTAAATTGGTAGTGTGAAGGATTCGATCATCATCCGCGGTGCGCGACAGAATAACCTGAAGGGCTTCGACCTCGAGATTCCCCGCCGGTCATTTACCGTAGTCACCGGTCCATCAGGATCAGGGAAATCATCACTCGCTTTCGATACGATTTACGCCGAAGGCCAGCGGCGGTACGTCGAATCACTCTCCGCTTACGCTCGACAGTTCCTCGAGCGAATGGAAAAGCCCGATGTCGACCTGATTGAAGGCCTTTCGCCCGCAGTCGCAATCGAGCAGCGAAATCCTACAAAGACTTCGCGTTCAACAGTTGGAACAGCGACGGAGATTTACGATTATCTGAGACTTCTCTGGGCCCGCATCGGTCGAACCTATTGTCCAGTGTGCGGTCGCGAAATGAAGCCGGATACTGTGCAATCGGTCGTCGACGCGGTGTTAACACTCGCCGAGGGAACGAGATTCTATGTCGCGTTTCCTCTTCGATTTTCGGATCTCGTAACACACGCGATAGTTGTCGAGAATTTGCGTGCGCAGGGGTTTCTTCGTGTAAGTATCGACGACGAGGTAATGCACGTTGACGATCTCGCCACAAGAAAAATCGATGTTCGAAAAGCAGATGAAGTTCTTGTTGTCGTCGATCGCCTCGTTGCAGCGAAGGACGCAACAGGCCGGGTGACCGACGCCGTCGGAACTGCATTCGCTGATGGAGATGGCGATTGCATCATCATTCCCGCCGACGGAACCGAGCGCATGATGTTCACCGAGCGCTTCGAGTGTGCGTACGATCATACCCGCGCCCCAACGCCTACACCTCAGCTCTTTTCGTTCAACAACCCGCGCGGCGCTTGCCCGACGTGCAACGGATTCGGCGCAATTCTCGAGTACGATGTGTCAGTCATCGTTCCGAATCCCGAAAGAACACTTCGAGATGGCGCGATCGATCCCTGGACAAAACCCCGCTACGACAACAAACGCCGCACACTCGCTGAATTCGCTCGACGAGAACGCATTTCAATGGACGTTCCGTGGGTCGAGTTGTCCGAGCATCAGAAAAAACTTCTTCTCACAACACGAACACGCGGCTACAAGGGGATCATCCCCTTCCTCGAGGATCTCGAGGAAAAACGCTACAAGCAGTACATCAGAATTTTCCTGCGGCAGTATCAGATCGCGAAAGAATGTCCCACGTGTCACGGAACGAAGCTCAAGCCCGAAGCACTGAATGTTCGCATCGCGAACATGAGCATCGCCGATGTTGCGCAGCTGCCTGTTGGGGAGCTGAGCAAATGGCTCGATGCAGTTCAGCTCACGCCATTCGAGCAAAGCGTCGCGGACACGATTCTTCGTGAGGCATGCGAGCGAGTTCGATTTCTTCGCGACGTCGGTCTTGATTATCTGGCAATGAACCGCGCAACGCGGACTCTTTCCGGCGGCGAAGCGCAGCGAATCGGACTTGCCAATTCACTCGGCTCACAGCTTGTCGACACGCTGTACGTTCTCGATGAGCCGTCAATTGGTTTGCATCCGCGCGACATGGGCCGGTTGCTCACTTTGCTGCATCGACTGAGAGATACGGGAAATACTGTTCTCGTTGTGGAGCACGATCCAGCGGCAATCGAAGCCGCTGATTACATGGTCGAGCTGGGGCCGGGAAGCGGCGAGCAGGGCGGGCAAATTGTTTTCGCTGGACCAATGTCGCGCGTGTCCGAAAGTCCGCTGACAGGTCAATACATGACCGGCCAACGCGAAATCCCGCTTCCGCTGCAGCGGCGACGCATCGGTCCGCGATGGATTACACTCGCCGGCGCGCGCGAGCACAACCTTCAAAGCATCGAGATCCGAATTCCAATCGGTGCGTTGACCGTTGTCACTGGCGTGTCCGGTTCAGGAAAAAGCACGCTCGTGCACGACGTTCTTTTCCGCGCTCTCGAAACACATCTAACCGGCGAACATTCCGCCAAGCGACATCTTGGCGAAGCGGTTGGCGATTACGACACGCTCACGGGTTGGGAAGCGATCGAGGAAGTGGTGATGATCGATCAAAGTCCCATCGGGAAGTCACCGCGCTCCAACCCTGTTACGTATATCAAAGCATTCGATCAGATTCGCTGCATCTTTGCCGACGCACCGCTAGCGCGCCAGCGGAAGTACACGCCAGGAACATTTTCATTCAACGTTGTCGGTGGGCGATGCGAGGAATGTGAAGGCGCGGGCTCGATTGAAGTCGAGATGGTTTTCATGGCGGACGTTCACGTTCCATGCGACGCATGTGGCGGAAAGCGGTTTCAGCCCGAAGTCCTCGATGTTCGCGTGAATGGAAAAAACATCGCCGAAGTTCTCGACCTCACAGTGGATCAGGCAATTCGGTTTTTCATTCGCGAAGAAAAACTCGGACAGGCACTCTGGCAGCTGCAGCAAGTTGGACTTGGGTATCTGCGGCTTGGCCAGGCAGCGACGACGCTCTCGGGAGGCGAAGCGCAGCGCATCAAGATTGCGCGCGAGCTCGCTTCGGCGAATCGAAAGGGTGGTCGTAAGCTTTACATCATGGACGAGCCGACGACGGGGCTTCACCTCGACGATATTCGAAAACTCGCGGAGGTGATGGATCGTCTGATCGAGCAGGGGCACACGATCCTGTTGATCGAGCACAACCTCGACGTCATCAAGCTTGCTGACTGGGTAATCGACCTGGGCCCCGAAGGTGGGAGTGGCGGCGGCCGACTCGTGGCAATGGGAAGGCCGGAAGAAATTGTCGCAGTCGCCGAGTCACATACCGGGAAATGGCTTGCGCCGGTTCTCGCAAAATCTTCGCCGTTGCCTGCACATACAGGCAAGCTTCGAAAGCTCGGAGCTGTCTAACGACTTTCCTGTACTTTCCTGACGAGCGCAGTAACAAGGCGTCGCGGCGCGATTCGCTGCGATTGTACCATCAGCTTGTCGCGCCAGCTTGGAATCGCGATTCGATCACCGCGCATCATGGCTCTGTATCCGTACTCAGCTATGGGTGCCGCATCTGCAACGCCAATCTTCTTGAATAAGTTCGTGTTGCTGATTTGCGCGGTGGCAGCGAAATCGGTTTCAGTTGCACCGGGACACAACGCTGTTACCGTCACCCCGCTGTCCTTCAGCTCCTCCGCGATTGCCTGCGAGAAGCTGAGCACGTACGCCTTCGTCGCGTAGTACACCGACATGAGTGGTCCTGGCTGAAACGCCGCGGTCGATGCGACATTCATGATTCTGCCGCCGTGTCGTCTCACCATGGGCGCGCCAAACAATTTTGTCAGCTGAGTTACCGCAGCAATGTTGACAGTGATCATGTCGAGCTCACGATCGAGATCGGTCTCGAGAAATTCTCCTCCCAATCCGAAGCCCGCGTTGTTTACAAGGATCTCGATGTCGAGGCCTTCAGATCGAATCCTGTCGAACAGCTCGGCGGGTGTGCTGTCATCGCTGAGGTCCGCCTGAATGGCAATCGCGCGCACGCCGAATTTTCCTTCGATCATTCCGGCTGCAGCTTCGAGCGCATCGAGCTGTCGCGCCACCATCACTACGTCATAGCCGTTGCGTGCTATGACCTTAGTCAGAGCTAGCCCGATTCCTCGCGACGCCCCCGTAACGAGCGCAACCGGCCTGCGGCTATCTCGGGTTTTGTGCGCCGTTGATTCGTCCATGCGGTTCGTCTAGATTGCGAATTCTATTCCCGAGTAGCTCAGGTGGTAGAGCAGGTGACTGTTAATCACCGGGTCGGGGGTTCAAGTCCCTCCTCGGGAGCTTGGTTCGCTCCCCATCATTGCCCGATGGCGCAAAAGAAAAAACGGGGTCCCACGTGGGATCCCCGTTTTTTTTTCAGGCTTTGTCCGACGCTCCGATTATGGCTGCACTACGCAGACAGCTTTCGTTGCGCTCCATGACCCAACGGTATTACTCGCACCGCCGCCCATGGCGCCAGACTTGATGTTCGCCTTGAAGTTCTCCGGTGTACCCTGCTTGTCAGCATTCGGGTAAAGCAGCGTCTTTCCCCCGATCGGCTTGACACCCAGTACGTCATAACTACCGAAACCATTGTAGACCGACGCGGCCCACTGCCACTTGATCTCGACGCCTGGAGTACTCGATGCAAAACCAGCCTTCCACGTTACCGGACTGACGCCCCCAGGCAAGCCGCCCGGTGGTGCGTACTGCGTTCCTGCCAGGAACACGTCCTGGGTCCAGTTGATCGGCACAACCGTCTCCCACCTGTTGAGCACGGTGTTGTAAGTCGTCGTCGCGTCTGTTCCGGCCGCTGCATAAGTGACAATACTGCCTGGTCCCGCGATCGCAGTGCCGTCCAGATTTATTCCCTTATTCTCGAACGTAATCACCGTGCCTACTACCTGACCCTTGGGCTTGAGGTTCGCGACGAACCACACAGTCCTCGGTGCCGGTATCGCTGTCCCGTTGAAGCCTGCGGTAAGTGTGGCGTCAGGGCAGCTGTTTGTCGTCACGGTCGACCCGCCGCCTGTGAAAACGAACGTTATACGGGTGCCGTGATCATAATTCGCAAACGCGCGCGTGGTGCTGTTGGCATTGCCACACGGCGATGGCTGCGGCGGGAGCGTTCCGAGATCTGTCGAGCAGTCAGTGTGATCGTAGACCACCCCGCCTGGAGTCGTGTTGACGGAAACGTTGACCGACTGCCAGTCATCGGTTTGAGTCGCTGTCGGGAAGCCGTTCGCCGGATCTGGCGAGTCGTAGTGCAGTGATGGTTCTGTGCGTGACAGGACAGTAACGCACCCACCCACGCCGACGGCAACAGTGTATGCACTGCCGTCGCCTTTGGGCGGATTGAAGACGGTTGTGCCGTCGCTTGAGGCGCCGAGACCCTCACCGCCGTCGCCCTGGTCATAGCCGCCACCCAGCGCCATTCCACTGTTCCAGCCGCTATTGGTAAACGTGTAGGTTCCGGCAGGGCTCGAGGCGTCGACACAGACTTCGACGCGTCCTGCGAAGCCGAAGCCGTGTCCCTGAGTGCCGCTGCTCCCGTCGGCGCTGCGAGGGCTCGCCGGTGCGGTGATTGAGTTTGTGCTTGTCGGACTATCGGAGCATGCTCCCAGAACAACAAGCCCTGCTACTGCGCCGGCTGCAAATGTCGAACGGACTGCATACAACGCCTTGAACGAATGCGCATAGCGCATAGAAACTCCTGAGCAACTTGGTCCCGGCACGACCAGCCGGTGTCGCTCCTCTTTTTGGTGGATTGGACACTTCTACCGGTGAGACGCCCAAACTTTGCGTGGCCGGCTTCGAAGCCGGTTGGCCACTGTCGAAAGGAGAAAACGAATGTTTATGCACAACGCATACCACTCGGGACGTTTGTGACCTGCCGAGACAACAATATCGGCGCTGCCGTGCAGGCGTTGCGCGGAGGCTTCGATGAAGCCCAATGCACAAATAACAAAAGGGCACCCGTTTCCGGGTGCCCTTTTTTGTTCGTCGCCTCTCTAGTTCGCGATCTTCGTGAAGTTCTCAGGCGTTCCTGGTCCGATGTTGAAGCACGCCTGTCCAACGTCCCCCCCCGTCTTGTTCTGATCGCCGTCGTGCACCATGAACTGCAGGCGATACGTGTGGGTGGGATCGTAGCCAGGAATGTTCGCGATATTCCAGACCACTTCAGTCGAATATCCCTCGTCGGCTACACCGGCGGGAAGATTGATTCCACCAGGTCCGACGTTCGTGTGATTTTTCACCGACGGATTTGCATCAGGCGTGATTGTCGTCACGGCCGGATTTCTTGTCTTGTCCACCTTCATCACTGCACCCTTCCACGTACCGTACACTCCATTCGGTGCGAGTGCCGTTCCACCTCTCTGCCAGTCACCCGCGCGACTTGTTGCACCACTGGCAGTGAGGTCTGTTACAAACAGCGCTGGAAACAGCGGACGGCCCGCCCCGTCCACTGCCGCGCCTTCACCAGATGTGAGAACCGAACCGTAAGCAACCGGAGCTCCAGTTGCGTTGGCAGGGTTGCCGACCATCGTTGCAATTCCATAATTCGCCGTAACATCTGCACCAGTCTTATTGTCTACGAAGAGCTGTCGCACGCCAAGAGTCATTGCATTCTCGTCATTGTACCACATCCGTATCTGGCCTGCTCCGCGGCCAAAGGCGCGCAGCACTTCACTCTCATTGAACGCAGCGTTGCTTCGCGGAAGTGCGCTATTGTCCGGATATCCCAGCACGCAATCACTCGGCGGCGGCGGCAGCGTCTTGAAGACGAACGTCACCTGTGTGCCGTGGTCGTAGTTTGCGAATGCGCGTGTCGGATTCGATGCCGATCCGCAAGGTGTTGGCTGCGGGGCTACTACGCCCTGATCTCCAACGCAGTCTACGTGATCTAACCCGGCAGTCGCCGGCCATGCTGTCGCAGTCATGTTCACAGACTGGAAGTCATCGATCATGTCATTCGAGTAGTGATCGGATGGCTGCGTTCTGTTGATCACAGTGATGCATGATCCGACTGCAACGGTATACTCGCTGCCGTCGTACTTTGCGGGCTGCCAGCTCGTCGAGCCAGCGGCTGCGCCCCATCCCTCGCCACCATCGCCAGGATCGTAACCGCCGGCGCTCCAGGATACTCCGGCCCACGACCCTGCCGCGATCGCCTTGTTGACGTTCCAGCTGCTGTTCCGGAACTTGTACGTTCCTGCCGGGCTGGCTGCGTCGACGCAGAGCTTCACCTGCCCAGCGTAGCCAGAGCCGTGTCCTGAAGAGCTGACGTACCCCGTCGAAGCGCGAACCCCAGACGACGGAGCCATCATTTTGTCAGCGCTATCGGAGCAGGCTGCGAGCACCATCATGAGTGCCGCTGAAATCAGCGCGACTGTATTGCGTACTTCCGTCGGCCAGCAATCTCGTTGATATGAATCAGAAACTTGTCGCATCGCAAAACCTCCAAAGAGAAATACCAGAGTGTCCCGGCGCAGTGAGTTCCCGCCGGTGACGCTCCTCTTCGGTGGCTTGGGCGCTTCTGCGTGAGAAGCCCAAACTTTGCGTGCCCGGCATCGCTACCGGTTTGCCCTTATCGGAAGGAGTCTCGAATTGTTTGGAGGCGCCGTACACGCATTCGGTACGCTCGCCTTCGGAGATCATGCTAAACTCGAAGGGAATAGCGCACCAGCGAAATGTGGCTCTATGACGAAAGTGTAACAGAAACGAAAACGGGGGCTTCCTCTCGGAAGTCCCCGTTTCATTGCCTCACGTGGAACGCAAGGCATGAGTGCAATGTGACTTACTTCGTCTTCGTGTTCACCGACGCGGCTGTCATCGGATCCGAGACACCGTTGACGGTCGCCCAATAGTTGTGTGTCGCAAGCAGTGCACCTGAAACTCGCAGCGCTGAGCTCGCAACCGTCGTTCCCTTCGCAGCATCCGTCGTGAATTTCACGCCGAGGATGTAGTTGCCTGCAGGAAGACCTGCGCCTCCGCCCAGGCTTGCGGTGCCATCGCTCGAGAGCGGGAGCGTTGATACGGTCGTGCACCGCTTGGTAGAGCTGTTGTAAGTATAGAGGTACGCTTGCGTCTGCATCACACCATACTTCGGAAAACTCGCAGCATTTGGATTTACTGTCTGAGTAAAGCCCACGTTTTGTCCGGCGCCTTTCGTGACCTGCGCGTAGTAAAAAAACACACCGGGGGCAATGTTGTTGAGCGTGGTGCCTTTGAATCCAACGAGCAATTCCGCCAACGTCGGACTCGTGCCCTGCGCATAGTCTTCGCAAGTCGTGGCAGTCGGGGCGATGATACCTGTAGAATGAGCTGCTGCTGCAAATACGAAGGTCACCTGTGTGCCATGATCATAGTTCGCAAATGCGCGCGTTGGATTCGATGTCGATCCGCAAGGTGTTGGCTGCGGCGCTACGACACCCTGATCTCCGACGCAGTCGACATGGTCGAACGTTGCACTCAGCGGCCATGCCGTCGCCGTCATGTTCACAGACTGGAAATCATCGACCATGTCGTTCCAGTAGTGATCGGATGGCTGCGTCCGGTTGATTACAGTGACACACGATCCGACGGCAACCGTGTACTCACTGTTGTCTCCCTCGGCGGGTTGCCAACTCGTTGATCCACCTGCGGCGCCCCATCCCTCGCCACCATCGCCGGGATCGTAACCGCCGGCATTCCAGGATACCCCGTCCCACGACCCTGCCGCGATCGCCTTGTTAACGTTCCAGCTGCTGTTGCGGAACTTGTACGTTCCTGCTGGGCTGGATGCATCGACACACAGCTTCACCTTCCCGGCGTAGCCAGTGCCGTGTCCTGAAGAGCTGACGTACCCCGTCGAAGCGCGAACGCTCGCGGCCGGCGCCATCATTTTGTCAGCGCTATCGGAGCACGCTGAGAGCACCGTGATAAGTGCCGCTGAAATCACTACTACTGTATTGCGTTGATATGAATCAGAAACTTGTCGCATCGCAAAACCTCCAAAGAGAAATACCAGAGTGTCCCGGCGCAGTGAGTTCCCGCCGGTGACGCTCCTCTTCGGTGGCTTGGGCGCTTCT
>DATLDN010000210.1:0-6521 GCA_035525855.1 Gemmatimonadaceae bacterium | reverse complement strand
CGCCATGTCGTAGTGCATGTAGTCTTTGCCGTATGTGACTCTGCCTGATCCCGTGAAGCGCGAAGTGGGCAGCGCACCGTCGTGATGAACTATGTCCGCATTCGAAAAGCGGACGTCCAGCCACGATGAATCGAGTCGGGTGGTGCCGCTGATAGTGCCCTTGAGCTCCAGAAATTCAGGATTGAGATACTGAATCGTCCGAAGATCCAGCGTCTCGACGTTTACATCGAGTCCGAGAAACTTCGTAAATGCAGGATAGAGAATATCGAGCGAGCCGCGGGCGCTTCCGCGCGTGATCGCACCAGGAACGTGCGCATCCGCAAACGTGAATCGCGATTCGTCCACGCGGAAGCGATTGAGCGGTCCGCCTGCGCCACGTACAGTTCCGTTGAAATCGCCGCGCCAGTCATATGGAAATGGTTTGCCATTCAGCGCGCGAATCAAATCGAAATTGAGCGGCGCGCCCTCCAGGGCAACATCCTTCACGACCAGAACCGGACCGCCCACACCGTAAGTCATGTTTCCAAGCAAACGTGACCGAACGGCGCGCACGTCCATCCGTGTGATCGCGTAGTCCATCATGCGCGGATGCTTCACGTTGTTGATGTCGAGATCGAGACGCCCGCCACCTGTCGTCGGCAGTGTCGGATACACCCACGCGATGTCCTTGAGTGAGACCGAATCACCCTTGATGTGGATTGCCCACTTCATTGGCTCGGGTCCGCCCCAGAAGACTTTTCCTTTGGCGCTTCCGGCCGACGCAGGCAGCGTGAATTTCGGGAGATCCAACCATACCGAATCTCCAATTACGCGAACGTCACCACTGACGGTTCTGACATCGAGAGGTGGATCGGAAGTGCGCAACGATGCTTTTGCAATTTTGAAGAAACGTCCCGCTGTGTCAGGGATTGCTATCCGCGCATACGAGAGATTCGCATTGATATCATTGAATCGCCACGTGCGCGCGAGACCCTCGCGCGTTCTTCGTATCTCAGTCGGCCAATCATTTCCCGGCCCGTCGCGAGTCAATGACGCAAGAGCATGAGCGATGACACTGTCGCGTTTGTATCCGCGCAACGTGTCCGATGGATGCCACGGCAGCGTCAACAGAACTTGCCCGCCATGGATATCTGCTGAATCCATCACGATGAAATCGCCGAATCCGCGCCCGTTCTTTGGGCCCGCTGGACCTTGGGGAAAAATCTGCCGCCAATTCCAGGAGCCATTCTCGTGTTGTCTCAAGTGCACGAAGCCGCGCTGCACATCGAGATGGCTGATAAGAATTCGACGGTCGAAAATGTCGCGAGCGTCGTAGTGCACTCGAACCGGGCCTGTCGCGATAAACACCGAATCCTCGGCGTCGCGAATGTCGACCGAATCGATCGTAACACCGTTATACAAACCGCCAGTGATCTTTCCGATGTAAATCTTTCCGTGAACCTTTCCGGAGATCCACGTCTGCACGTAGCGACGAATCTGCCTCTGGCCGTAACTCGTCTGGGTCAGAGAGATGGTGATCAATACAACGATCACCATCGCTGAAACCAGCAAGAGTGCGCTCCATGTGACAATTTGCTGACGTCGTGACATCGTCTAGAAAGCCTGACCTATTGCCAGCCCGAAGGTGAGCCGGCTTCTAAAGCTTTTGTTGGCCTTGGGAATAAACGAAGGCGAACACAGTCCTTCCTTCTGGACTAGAACATCGGGTTCCGGATCGGGCCGGTCTACCCGATGCACAGGCAGGCCATTGTTCGGGCTCACGCAGGGCAGCGCTCCTGGCTCCGGTCCGAGCTCAGTCTGAACGACCCTTGGAACTTCATAGTAAATCGGCCCGGACGGTCTATTGTAGGGATTGTACCCCACCACAAGCCGCACTGGTCCCACTGGAGTGAGAGCAGTCATTTGAATGCCCGGCGTGACCTTCAGACTGAAATTTTGAAACGCTTCGCTGCGACCACGGTTCCATACATCGCCTGCATCGGCGAACAACGTCCATTGCAGAATCTCGGGGAGAAACGGACTCCTCAATCGCAGCTCGAGATTGGAAACAAGCAAAGAATTTCCGCCCACCGGCACCGCTCGACGAAATGACCTGTCGCCGCCTGGAATCTGCAGAGTCGTATCGACTCCAGGGGGAATTGGAAATCGAGTTTCGACCTCACGCGCGATATAAATCGCCGAGCCGAGCTCGTTTTGCGGGTAGCCGCGCACTGTCGTTGGACCTCCCGCATACAGTCGCTCCTGCGGGGGAATGAATCCAGTGTTGTCGCTGAGCGACCTCCCGAACACCACTCCGGTTCTCACGCGAAATGCCACAACTGCGGCGCCTACTCCCCAGTACTGTGATCGCTCAGCGAGCAGCTTGCTGAAGCGCAATGAAGTGTCGGAAAACGTCGCGGGCGATGCATGTCGCAGCTCCATGCGCCACTGCGATCCGGCTGTCGGCGAAAAAACGTTGTTCGACCCATCGTGCGAGATGACCGCGCTAACCACAGCAAGTCGCTGAGTCTGCTGCACGCGACGGCGATCTTCTTCCGCGCAAAGGTTGAAGACTGCGCAGAACAGAGCCGGCTGCGCTTCCGTTCTACCAAGATCCATCGAATAGGCAAACGTGATTGGAGTTCGCCGGAATCGCCGTACATCAACCGATGCGATTCCTCCAATCGATGTCGTGCGAAGGTAAGCGTTGTACTCGGAGACTCTTTCGCTGAACAGCGTGATCGTCGGCAGCGCCCGCAGTCCCGAAAAAACAGGCTGTCTCAGTGTCGCGCCGAGGTAGTAGTTGAGTTTTTTGCTGAACGGATCCGATTTGGCCTGTGGACATAAATCTTTCAATCCACCTACCGGATCGCCGATTCCGATTTTAGAAAGCCTCGTCGTGAGATCGAGGCGTCGTGCCGTGCGAAGAAAGTTGTAGTTGGTAAGCTCGCCCGTGACGCGAAAACAATCGAGCGTGCCGTACCCCGCACCCAATCGCGCTGACTTCGTCGTATTCTCTGCAACGAGAACGCGGACACCAATTACAGAATCCTTCGGATCAGACGCAGAATCAGGAAGAACGGATACGTGCTGATACGCCTCTGTCCGATAAAGCGTGCGCTGCGCATCGAGTAGATCTTCCTCTCGGTAAACTCTTCCGGGGTCGAGGCCAATTATGCGTCGAACAACGGGAGTCGAGATTTGCTGTTTCTTCCCTGCGAACGGAACAACGTTGATGTCGACGTCGCCAAGTCGTGTGAACGGTCCTGTTGCCACAGCGATTGTGTCGACAGCCGAGAGCTGTGCAGAGTCTACCGCGAATGTGTTCACGACTTCCGCGCGTGGATATCCACTGTTGCGTAGTCGTCGCGCAATCGTATCGCGCGCCGCTTCGATATTCACACGATCGAATCGCTGGCCCGCACGTATCGGAAGATTTTGTGCGATGCCGGGTGCATTGCGCACAGAGTCGAGTCCAGTAATCACAAGCGACTGAAGCCGCGTCGGCATTCCTTCGTTGATCATGAACTGAACTTCCACGCCGTCGCTTCCGGCATTTTTAACTGCAGTGTCTACGGCGACCTCTGGAAATCCCCGCTTTCTATAGAAGATGATGAGACGCGCTCGATCTCTGGGGAGCTCAGATCGGTCGAGACAGCGGCGGATTGTAAACGGCAGGTGCAGGAACCGTCTCGCCCACGCCGATGGCGTGGTGACGATGATCTTCGAAAGGTCCGCTGATGAAAACGCAGTGTTGCCAGTAAACTTCAGCCCGCGCACTTCGAGGTCGCCGCGGTCACAGGTTACATCCTGGGCAGTGGCGGTTCGCGCGGCGGTGAAGGTCGTGACTGCGAGAGCGAAGAAATAAAGACGCCGCGCGAATCGGTGGCGCATCAGCCGCCTGGTCGGCGGTCCCAAGGGCCTGCCGGCCCGCTTCTCGGCTCCGGAGGCTCCGGCACTCGCGCGAGCGCCTCGGGCGGTATGAGTGGAGTGCGCTGGATTAAGAGTTGCACAAGATAAAAACCCGCCAGACCGGCGGCGATGCCGACGCCGATAGCGGGCATTAGATCAGTGGCACTCAGTTGGCGCCTGTAATAGTAGTTATCGCTCAAATTGACGCCTTCAAGAGGGCCCGGTAAGTTCTCGCGTTCGACCACCCCATGTCAACGGTAACACAGATGCGTAACCGGCGAATTTCCCTCGTAGCACTGGTGGCTTTCATCGCGTGCACCGGGGGCGAATCCTCCCCTGCGCGACGCACGCTCATCGACTCGCGCGACACCTACGATCCAAGATCACTAGACCCCGCCCTCTCCACCGATGTTCCAACCGGCAGGGCAGTCGCGTACATGTTCGATGGTCTGGCCCGGTTTACACCTGACGCCCAGATCGTCCCGGGCCTCGCCCGCGAATGGTCGGTTTCGAATGATGGACTGACCTACACGTTCCATCTTCGAACAGGAGTAAAGTTTTCCGATGGCCGTCCGTTCGTCGCGCGCCAGGTTGTGTCGAGCTTCATGCGGGCTCTCGATCCGGCAACGAAAGGCGGACGCGGCTGGCCCCTCTATCCAATCGCCGGCGCAAAGGATTACGCAGATGGCAAAGCGAAATCTGTATCAGGTCTAACCGTCCAAAATGATTCCACGATTGTCATTCGACTCACCGAGCCGTTTGCGATTTTCCCAAAGCTTCTCGCAATGCCGGTCGCGTCGATCATACCGGATTCGGTTCCGTCGAATTTCGGCGAGCATCCTGTAGGCACAGGTCCATGGAAGTTTGTCGAGTGGAAGCACGACGACTATCTGCTCTTCGCAAAGAATCCGAACTATTGGGGAACTGCGCCCAAAGCTGATTCACTGCGCGCGAGAATTATTCCGGAGCCCAGCACCGCAGTCGCCGAGTTCGAGGCTGGAAATGTCGATGTTCTCTACGTGCCGGAAGCTGAGACACGCAACTGGGAAGACACCGACGATAAGAAAGCGATGCTCGAATCAGCGCCCGCTCTTCGCATGCTTTACGTCGCGATCAATACAACACGCGGCCCGCTCGCCGATCCCCGGGTGAGGCAGGCCATGAACTACGCAGTCGACAATCGAGCGATTCTCAATTCGATCATGAGCGGCCGCGGCAACGTTGCCACTGGTGTCATCCCTCCATCGCTTCCGGGCGGTGATTCAACTCGCAAGGGATACACGCACGATGTTGCGAAAGCAAAGCAACTTCTTGCTGCCGCGGGTAAGACCGGCGCAACTCTGGAGCTGTGGTCGTCGCAAACGGCGCCCTTCCCAAGAATTGCGCAGGCAATTCAGGCCAACCTCAACGAAGCAGGGTTCAATGTGAAGCTGGTACAGCGCGATGCATCGTCGATGCGTGAAGCCGCGCGCGCCGGAAAAACCGACATGGCACTGAAGGATTGGTTTGCCGACTATCCCGATGGTGAGGATTTCCTGTATCCACTGCTTCACAGCGCCAACAAGGGTGTGGGCGGCAACGTTTCGTTCTACGCGAATCCCAAATTCGACCAGCTTGTTTCCTCGGCGAGACGAGAGCTCGACGATGCGAAGCGTACCGGGATGTACAAGCAGGCCGATCAGATGGCGTACGACGATGCGCCGATGATCTATCTGTTCTTCTATAAAGAGCTGTACGCAGTTCAGCCGTGGATCACCGGCTTCAAGGTGCCATCGATATTCACCGGTCAGAACTGGACCGACGTTTCGATCAAACGCCAGCAGTAATCGTGCAGTAGCGTGTTCGGGTTCATCGTTCGCCGGCTTGCACTATCGATCCCGACTTTGATCGGGGTTATGATCGTAGTGTTCCTGCTCCTCTATGTCGCGCCCGGTGATCCCGTTCAGGATATGGTGGGCGAGCGCGCCGATGCAGAAACGATTGCGCGTCTTCGCAAGGATCTACATCTCGATGAGCCGGTACTGAAGCAGTTCACTCTTTACGCCGGTGGCGTGCTCAAGGGTGACCTTGGTCGCTCCTACATCACGCAGCGCCCGATTATTCGCGATATCAAGGAGCGCTTTCCGAAAACACTACTGCTCGCAGGCACCGCAATGCTGCTCGCTTCGATCCTCGGCATAACGATCGGAGTTCTTAGCGCACGAAATCCCGGCGGCTGGTTCGATCGCTTGTCACTCGGCTTCGCGTATCTCGGAATTTCATTTCCGGTTTACTGGGTTGGATTGATTCTGATTTTGATTTTTGCCGTCACGTTGAAATGGCTTCCGCCTTCGGGGTACGGCGGAATTAAGTATCTGATTCTTCCCGCCCTTGCTCTCGGCTCACGCTCGATCGCTTTTCTTGCGCGAGTCACTCGCTCCGCGATGCTCGATGTATTGGGTGGAGATTTTGTTAGAACCGCGCGCGCGAAGGGGTTGAAGGAGCGCGCTGTTGTGGTTCGTCATGCGCTGCGCAACGCGCTCATCCCGATTGTCACGGTCCTCGGATTGGATTTCGGTTACTACCTGACCGGTTCAATTCTTACGGAGACAATTTTCTCCTGGCCGGGAATCGGGCGGTACGTCGTGAAC
>DATLDN010000171.1:0-7032 GCA_035525855.1 Gemmatimonadaceae bacterium | reverse complement strand
CGCCATTTCGTCTGAACGTGTACTCGATTAGCGCTTGCACTTCGAACTCATTCTGACCGGGCTCGATAAATCGCATTGCTTCACGTTGGGCGTCAACGGTAATCGCCACTGCTTTGCGAATCAGATCCAGCTCAGCTGCACTCTTGATGCGCCGCAGCTCAGCGACAGCGGCCGTCAGGTTGCGCGCGACAACTCGTGGATGTCGCTTGGTCAGAGCAGCGATTCGCTGATCGGTTTCCGTTTGCGCCTGGCGTCCGAGAGCGAAGTCTCCGACAATGTTTAGTATTGTCGTGCTGTCGACTGTCAGGAGCGAATCGAGAACGCGAAGCAGCGTTGCGGACTCCCGCCCTTCAAGCCCAAGCGTGCGCTCGATTCCCGGTAAACCGAGACGAGCCCCCGTCCATACTTCGCGCTCCGGATTGCTCGAGCGTGCGAAAAGCTTCGGCCGCCCGGCGATCTCACCATTTCTTACTTGAAAAACGAGCCCCGCACCGGGCTCATTGAATCCGGTGAGATAACTGAACGGGGAATTCTGGTTGAACGCGATGTAATCTTCCTGGGGCTCGTTCGATCCGAACGCTACAACGATGCCGTTTCCGATGATTTTGGCGAGTGCGGCTCGTCGTGCTGCGTATTCCGCTTGAGGGATCTGGGCGAGAGCATTTGCAGGAGCGATTACAACAAGCAAACTCAGAAAACGGGTCGAGCGGATCGAACGGATCAGAAACTGTTTTTTGTTCTTAACAAAAGAACTGCTTCTGATCCGTTTCATCAGTTAAATCCGTGTTCCTCAGTTTTCGTTCGGGGTTACGATTTCAGAATTGCTTTAGCAATCGTCTGAAGCTGCATGTTGGAAGTTCCCTCGTAGATCGTTCCGATCTTTGCATCACGATAAAACTTCTCGACGGGGTAATCCTTCGTGTAACCGTACCCGCCGAACAGCTCGACACAGAGTGACGTAACGCGATCACAGACCTGCGACGAAAACAATTTCGCCATTGCACCTTCGCGCGCGATGTCACGACCGGCGTCCTTGAGCCGCGAGGCGTTATACACCATGAGACGCGCGGCCTCGAGGTCAGTCGCAGCCTGAGCGACCTGAAATTGAATTCCCTGAAATTCAGAAAGCGCTTTCCCGAATTGTTTTCTTTCATTGAGATAAGTGATCGCCGCGGTCAGCGCTCCCTGAGCGACACCGATCATCTGCGCACCGATACCAATGCGCCCCTCGTTCAGCGTCTCGATCGCAACCTTGTATCCCTGTCCAACGGGCCCGAGGACGTTCTCTTCGGGAACTTCACAATCCTCGAGAATCAGCTCCGTCGTACTCGAAGCGCGAATGCCGAGCTTGTCTTCTTTTTTCCCGACGGCAAAGCCCGGGAAGTCGCGCTCGATAATGAACGCTGTAATTCCCTTGTAGCCCGCTGACGGATTTGCATTGGCAAAAACGACGAAGACGCCTGCCTCTCCGCCATTGGTAATCCACAGCTTCTGCCCATTGAGAATCCAGCGATCGCCTTTTTGCTCCGCGCGTGTACGTAATCCAAACGCGTCAGAGCCCGAGCCGGATTCGGAAAGTGCATATGCGCCGACCGTGTTCGAAGTCAGCATTGGCAGATACTTCGATTTCTGGGCGTCGGTTCCGTAACGCTCGATCGGATAATTCACGAGTGTGTTCTGCACATCGCACACGATCGCAGCAGATGCATCGACTTTGCTGATCGCTTCAACGGCGAGAGTTACCATGAACAGCGTTCCACCCGCGCCGCCGTATTCCTCGGGAACCTGAATTCCCATGAGGCCAAGCTCGAAATATTTCGGAATCAGGTCGGGAGCAATCTTCGCCGCGCGTTCCATCTCCATCACACGCGGACGCACCTCATCTTCTGCAAAACCATTCACCGCTTCGCGAAACATTTCCTCTTCTTCGGAGAGCAGCGTCAGCGGTGAGTTCGCGATGTCTGTTTGCATGAGATGAAATTAATTGGTCTGCTTGATCTCTATGGGAGCCGAAGGAAAAGGCGTGAGTGTCTCCAGTGCGTGACGTTGCCCGCGCGCGCGCAGGCGTAGACGAAACAAAATCACAACTCCCACGAGGTCGGCAACGACGAACAGCCAGCTGATCGATGCCCACGCTCCTCCGCGTCTCTCGAAAATGCTCGCCCAGCCGCTCAATCCAATCAGTACTCCAAGCGCAGCGATCACCGAATAGAGTTTGACCGAATGGCGTGTCTCGAACACCTCGACTTCGTTGAGCCCGAGCTCAGTCCGTTTCGACAACGCGTGACGATAAAGCAGCGCGAATACCGCGAACACTGCAGCGAATCCCAATCCATAAATCCCGAACAGCCACGGAAAATGTTCGGGATTCACGATGCGTTCCGTCGCGCCATTATCCAGCGTTACCATCCGGCTTCCACCCATCGCTCGGCCAACGAGATAAGTCGCAAGGAACTTGAGCGGATAAACGAAGAACAGAACAACAAACAAGAGCGCTGCGTTGAGCGCGACCGCGACTGTGTCTTCGAGGCCGTACCGGCGAAAATATTGAAACTGGCGGTGCCAGATCGTGAACAGAATGAAAAACGTGAACGCGAATGCGATGAACCCGCGCATCGTCTCGATCAGCTCTCCCGACGTCTTTGGAACTTCGAGAGAAACTATGAGAAGCGTTATTGCGAATCCGAATACTGCGTCACTCAAGCCCTCGAGCCGCGAAATTTCGCGATTGCGAAAATTCTTTGCGCGTCCCGCGCGCTCGTAATGCTCGATTAAGCTGTTGCGAATCACGCCGGCGATTCTGCCGAAAGCTGCGCGCGAGCGAGAATGATCTCGCCGAGTTTCTCTTCGATTCCAAACGGAGGCGTGACGGAGAAGGTGACACCGGAATGTTTCGCCGCGGCTTCGTTGACCATTCGCGGAATGTCAGTTGTCGAATGACGCCCGGGCGAGAGCATATAGGGAAAAACAATGACTTCGGTTGCGCCCGCTTCCACGCAATTCGCGAAGCCTTCATCGATCGTCGGATCGGCCAGCTCCATGTGAGCGTACCGCACAACTGCCTCGGGGCCGATCATTCGTTGCACGAGGTCAGCCATTTCGCCGAGCATCTCGTTCGCTTCGCGTCGTATCGAGCCGTGGTCGACTAAAAGAATCGCTTTCATAGAAGACAAAGATGCTATGCGGGCGCTTTATGTGCTTTTTTCTTCGATTTTCCGGGTAGTTGTCCGTACCGCAGCTGCACCACTCCGTCCTCGAATTCTTTGACGCCCAGAAGTTTCATCTGGGTCGTTCGCGACTTCGGATCGAGTAGTGGAATCCCGACTCCAATCGCGACGGGCACGACGTGCATCATCAGCTCGTCAATCTGACCTGCATCGAGAAAGGCGCCGAAGACTTTAGCGCCGCCCATCAACCAGATATCCTTGCCCTTCTTCGCGCGCCATTTCTTCGCCAGCTCGGTAGCATCGCCGCTTTCAATGATCGCACCTGGTATCGCGTCGGAATCGAGCGTCCGCGAAAGGATGATGTTCTCCATTCCTTTCGTCACGCCACCGCCCAGCTTCACTCCGACATCCCAGGTGTCTCGGCCCATGACGAGCGTATCGACTGATCGCATGAACTCGGACATTCCATAACCACTCGGCGGCACGGGCCGGTCGAGCCAGTCGACTGCGCCGTCGGGTCGCGCTATGAATCCGTCGATGCTGATTGCAAGCTGGGCGATAATCTTTCTCACGCGCTTCCTCTATTTGTTCTTTTTCTCCAGAAGCGTCAGGTAACGCGGATTATTTCTGAGTGAATCGAAATCCGAATCGTTTTCGATCCAGGCCCAATGTCCGAATCCTGCGTCCACACTCTTTTCAAGCACCGATATCGCTTCATCTGCTTCACCGATGTTGGATAGCACGCAAGCAACGTTGTAAAGAACAGTTGCGTCGTTCGGGCTGATCGCCATCGCCTGATTTGCCCAGTCGCGCGCCCGCTTTGATTCACCGAGGCGAGCGAGTCCAACCGCGCCCATGTACAGAGCGCGCGGATCGTCGGGATTCAGCTCGAGTCTTCTTGTTGCCGCTTCGAGCTGGCGCTTGAACGCGCGTTGCGCGTCGGCGGTGCGTCCAAGTCCTGCGTATGCGCCGCCACACAAACCGGGAACGACGTAATCCTCCGGCCGGAGCTCCATCGCGCGTTCGAAGACTGTCGCTGCCCGCTCGAGCTTGCCCTGCGCAAGCAGTGCTCGACCGAACATGTATGCAGCGTCAAACAGTTGAGGGTTGAGGCCCATCGCTGTCTCGAATTCAGTTTCCGCTTCCGCGTGGTGTCCAAGAAGTGACACTGCCAATCCGCGCGCGACGTGTGCTTCAGCAAGCTGCGGTGCGAGCTTGAGAGCTCGACGGCTTGCAACATCGGCGTTGGTGAGGTTCGCATCGCTCGCATCGAAGTTCGTGTACAACACCGAACAACAATCCGCGACGCCCGCGTATGCGAGGGCATATGTCGGATCGATCTCGATTGCTTTGTTGAACATTTGCCGAGCGAATTCGAGACTCTGTTTGCGGAACTGATGGAAGAACTGTCGTCCGCGCAGATAGCAATCGTATGCTTCGACGTTCACCGTCGGGACTTTTTCGATCGCGCGCTTTTCGTCTTCGCTGAGAATAACGCTCAGCGCCTTCACGATGTTCTGCGCGATCTCATCTTGAATCGCGAACACATCTTCCATGTCGCGATCGTACCGCTGCGACCACAGCTGGTATCCGTCGGCGACGTTCACAAGCTGCGCGGTGATGCGAAGTTTGTTGCCCGCCTTTCGAACGCTGCCTTCGAGGACTGTAGCGACGTCGAGTTTTTTACCAACCTGCCGGATGTCTTCTGTAGTTCCCTTGAACGCGAACGACGATGTGCGTGACGCAACTCGCAGTGCTTTAATGGTTGTCAGTGCGTTGATGATCTCCTCCGCCATCCCGTCCGTGAAGTAGCCGTTCTCTTTCTCGGCGCTCATATCCGCGAATGGAAGAACTGCTATCGATTTTGGTGCGGGAGCAGGCTTCACTGTTGTTGTGTCTGATGGAGTCGTCGACTTGGGCCAAACGAGCGCCCTCGCAAATTCGCCGGACGTTGTATAACGGTCGACCGGTTCTTTCGACATTGCTTTCCCGATCGCTTCGTCGATTTCATCGGGAACTGTGGGATCCACTTTGCGAAGTGAGGGAACAGGATCCGTGAAGCGCTTCGATAAAACCGACTGTGCGCTGCCCCCCGTGAATGCTTTCTTGCCGCTCAGAATCTCGAACAGCATGCATGCGAGACTGTACTGATCACTGCGTCCGTCGATTTCGCCTTCGCCTGCGGCTTGTTCGGGACTGACGTAGGCCGGCGTGCCGACCATCATTCCCGTTTGAGTGAGAGTGTCGCCGGCGGCGACGCTCACTGCCTTCGCGATTCCGAAATCCATCACCATCGCTTCGCCTTCGTGAAGCATGATGTTCTCGGGCTTGATGTCGCGATGCACGACGCGCTGTCGATGTGCGTAGTCGAGTGCGCCAGCGATTCCGCGTGCGAGATAGAGCGCTTCGTCGAGTGGAAGCTTGCCGGTGCGATTCATTCGCGCGCGAAGCGATTCGCCTTCGACGTACGGCATCACATAGTAGAGAAATCCGCTCGCTTCGCCCGAGTCATGAAGTGGGAGTATGTGCGGATGATTGAGTCTCGCTGCGACTTTGATTTCGCGCAGAAAACGATCGGGTCCCAGCGATGATGACAGCTCGGGATGAAGAACCTTTAGTGCGACTGAACGATCGTGCTTCCGATCCTTTGCGAGATACACCGTTGCCATCCCGCCTCGGCCCAGCTCGCGCTCGATGGCGTACTTATCGGATAGAGCTTTTTCGAGACGCTCGAGCAACGGGACACCTATTCAGCGGGGATTAAAAACCTATCGTCTAGGCTCGTTCGGCGGGAGGACTCAACTCGCGGTATCTGGTGCCCGATGGCGCGTGCCGAGGGCATATCCGAAACAACACCGTTAACTGCCCTGGGTGTTCTGACATCGCGTCTCGGCACGCGGCATCGGGCACCGGGTACCGCGACTTGACAACAAATAAATACCGGTTAAAATAGGTAACAGAAACGTTACTCATCCTATGCCTAGACCAGCTGCCACCTCCGACGTTTTCCTCGCAGTAGCAGACCCCACGCGACGGGCGATCCTCGACCGCCTGCGTCGGGGCGATGCTCCAGTGAATGAGCTCGTCTCAGGATTTCGGGTCAGTCGTCCGGCGATCTCGCGGCACCTGCGCGTTCTTCGCAAAGCGCGTCTTGTTCGAGAGAGAAAAGAAGGGCGCCAGCGGATCTACCAGCTCGAGGCTGAGCGGCTCGAGCAGGTTGCAAAATGGGCCGAGGAGTACCGCGAATTCTGGCACCAGAGTTTGTCCAACCTCAAACGCCGCCTCGAGAATGAGACGGAGGAAAAAACAAAATGACAGCAGTCAGCACGGAAACGGAGAATGCGAGCGCGGTCAACATCAGCGCTGACACGAAGAAGGGGATCATCAGCGGCACCGCGGACATCAACGCGTCGCCGGAAAGAATCTTTCGCGCGCTAACGACCGAAGAGCAGGCCGAGTGGTGGGGACAGTCCGATTTGTACAAGACTCACGATTACGTGATCGATCTCCGTCCTGGTGGACGCTGGAAGTGCACGGCGACAGGCAAAGACGGCAAGCAATCAACTGTGGGCGGCGAGTACATCACCGTCGACCCACCTCGCGTGCTCGAGTACACGTGGGAGCCGAGTTGGGACAACTTCACCGTTAGTCGCGTTCGGATCGAGTTGGAACCGCGCGGAAATGGGACACGGGTGAAATTGTTGCACACGGGCTTCGAGGGCCGTGAACAGATGGCCGAGAACCACAGGGATGGTTGGACGAGGGTGTTCAACTGGCTCTCCAGCTACGTTAGCTCGAAGTAATATCAGCCTGAAGTAACTGCTTTCGCACATTGGTAACCCGTTGGGTATCGGGTCAATAGTTC
>DATLDN010000166.1:0-6223 GCA_035525855.1 Gemmatimonadaceae bacterium | reverse complement strand
TCGAACTTTCGCTGAGTCTCAGCCATCAACGCTGCCGCGCCTGAGAAGCACAACTTGATCGACGTCCAATTCACTTTTCCGTCGCGTGTCAGCGGATGACTCATCAATCCGATCAACAGCGTTGGGACCGCGCAAATGAATGCGGGAGCGACGGAATTTATCTCGAGCAACACGTCGCGCATCTCGCGCGGATTCGGAATCAGCGAAACGGGGTTGTGATTCATCAGGGCGAGCGCCTGCACTCCAACGTTCGCGTAAACATGGAACAGTGGAAGCGGCAGCATAATCGTATCTGTCCACTCGAGCATTGCAGGACTGAGCCATGTTTTCAGCTGCATCCCGGCGATCACCATCCCGCGATGCGATCCTACTACGCCTTTAGGGACGCCTGTTGTCCCGCCACTCATCAGGACAATCGACGGATCATCGGGATGTGGGCGCAGATCGGCGGACGGAACGCGATGCTGTCCGGCAACAAGTTTCGAGAATCGATTGTCACCATCGAGAACGTCGACGCGATCGCCTTCATTTTTCTCCCGCAGGAACGTGTAGGCAATCCGCAGCTTGAACGGCAGGTATTCCTTGATGTTCGTCGCGATGACTCGACGCACTTTGGTGCGACCCTGAATCGATTTGATCTGCGTGTAAGTGCGATTCAGCACAACAGCGGTTTCTGCGCCCGTTGCATTCAGCGCATCTTCCATCTCCCGTTCGCTGTACGTCGGATTGAACGGGCAAGCGATCGCGCCAATCTTCCACGCTCCGAATTCTGCAATGAGAAACTGCGGACAATTCGGCAGGCCGAGGGCAACGCGGTCGCCTTTTTTCACGCCGGACGAATGAAGCGCGACGGCGAAGTTGTCGCTCAGGCGCTCGAGTGTCGCGTAATCAACTGTCGAGCCCTTGAACAACAGCGCGGGACGAGTCGGCCACTCCGTCGCGGACTCTGTGAGGTAATCGAGAAGAGTTCGCGACGGATAAGGCTCGAGCGTATCAGGAATTCCTGCGTCGTATGACGACAGCCAGGGGAATGTTGTCATACGCTGCGCTTAGAGATCAGCGCTTTGGCGGAATCCCCCAGGCTGGATCGGTGCGATTCGTTTCCGCCTGCGGGGGTTGTTGTGTGCGCTCCCCATTTCCGCTTGACGCAGGCGGAGTTGCTTTCGGCGGTGCCGGGGCGGGCTCGTTGAGCAAGCCACCCTTCGCTACCATCTGCGCCGCGAGAACAGTTTGAATGACGCTGACCATGTTGTTCGTAGTCGTCTCGGGGGCTCCCCGGTCCCCGCCGGCGATCGTAACAAGCTTTGCTTCTCCCAACGCCATCGCAATTGCGGGCGCAATATCCGGGAGCATTTCGATCTGGCGATACCGGAAGTAACTCTCGCCGCCTGCTTCAATTGCTTGATTGACCTTTTGAATGCTCTCTGCGGTCGCATCTGCAATTCGCCGAATTCGAATTGCTTCTGCGTCAGCTGAGGCTTCTGCTGCAAGTCTTACCTTCGCTGCGTCTGCTTTCGCCTGCGCGATCTGCGTTGCATCGAGCTCAGCGGTTCGCTGCAATCCCGCGGCTTCCTGTCGTTTCGCTTCTGCCTGTGCAATCAACGCGGCGTTCGAGGCCTTCGTTTGTTCCAGCTCGCGCTGCTTGTCTGAGATTGCGCGCTCTGCTTCGATCTGCGCTTCCTTGGCGCGTCGAGCCTGTGTTGCAGAAACGATTTCCGCGTTCGCTTGCGCCTCGGCAGCTGATTGACGGCGTCGTGCTTCGGCAACTTCCGATTGAACGACCTTGATGTTGAGTGAATTGAAGATGAGTCCAAGGTCGGTCAGCTCGCGTGAGCACGCCTTCCGAATGATGACTGCGAGCGGATCGTCTTCGTCTTCGATTACCGATTGGTCACCAGCGTGGACCGTCACCGGCGCGGGCGCAATCTTGGCGGGAACCGGTGAGCCACCCCCCGCTTGTAGCGCCCGACTCGCCGACGTTGCGGCCTTCGCCGAGAAAAGCTGATCGTGTGTGAGCAGGTTGATCGCGCGTCGCGCGGAGCTCGAGAGCAGATCTGTCAGTGTGCTTACCTGATCGGGCTCACGCTTCGAGAAGAAACGATTTGCTGCTGTCTTGATTAGAACGTCGCTGTCACCGACGGACACGATCGCACTGGCGAGAACGCGAACCTTGATTGGGCGGGGGGTTCCGTTGTCATCGATGTCGGCAGTTTGATCGGTGATGTCCAGATCGACGTTGATAACTTTGCTCGATACTGTCGTTCCGGTTGTGAGAAGCGGGATCTCCTTTGATTTTCCGGGACCGCGATAAATGACAGTTCCGCCACCAAGCCAGCTGACCAGACGAATCTCACCCGCTTCGACGTTGCGCAGAAACTTTGCAACGATGACAGGAATCGCAACGAGAACGAAAACGACTACGCCGGCAACCAGAGCTCCGCTGGATAACAGGCTATTCATATGAACTCCGCATTAGCTGAAAGATGTTTGCCGCTACGCCAGTGAAACGATGCAGCGGTTTCGTGCAGAATCAACTTCTTCGATCCGCAGGCGCGCGCCCGCGGGAACTCTTACGTGCATTTCGCGATCGGATGATTGAAGCGTTCCCAATAGCTGAACGCTTTGACCGTCGAGCTCTACAGCGATCAATCCCTGTCCATTTGCGTCGAACGATGTGACAGCTCGCGCCTCATCGGAGACCGCGCTCTCGAGTGTCAATGCAGGTGTCGAAGCAAATCGGAACATGAAGTTCCATAGCGGCGCAACGAGCAGTCGGTCGAAAAGAATTCCGACCCCGAGTGACGCGCCGAAAAGTAGTGGTTCCGGTAGCAGCGGTCGAAGTACCAAACCAGCCGTACCGAGTCCGAGACAAACACTGAACAGGACTCGCGGCGACATCAACGACAGAAATCTTGAACCCGCGGGTGTATGTGCAGAGTGTGAATGAGGCGCAGCTGCATGCACCCCATGGTCGTGGCCTGCGTGAGAATGACCAACGTGCGTATGTCCAGCGTGCGCGTGTCCGGCGTGGCCGTGACCACCGTGACCAGCGTGACCAGCGTGTCCATCAGCGCCGCGTCCATGCCGGCCCAATCCGCTGAACGCCATTGCAATGAGCCCGAGGGCGCCAAGTGCAAATAAAGTTGTATAGAGATCCATCGTTGTCTCGATCAGTTCTTGAGCGCGTACTCGATTGTCGAGACGACGCGAACTGTTTTCATAATCTGACTTTCCTCGGAGATTCCCTGCGCCTGATCGCGTGGAAGTATCTCGAACACTCCCTGGCTTGCCGATCTGATTCCGCCGATGTCGCTGTGCGAATCGCGCGCAAACTGCTCCGCGGATTCTCGTGCGCGAGCTGTTGCTTCACCGATCATCTTCGGCTTCAGCTCATTCAGTCCGGTGAACACGAACGTTGGGCCGCCTGTTCCATATTCGCCGCCTGAAGAGAGCACGACACCGGCGCTGACGAGCTCTCCGACACGCTGGCTTGCTGCGCGCACGAGATCCGGTTTAAGCGAGCGGATAACTACCGTTTGCTTGATCACGTAACGCGACCCGGCGCGCTCGCCCGAATATTGATTCGTTGCTGCATCGGCGACGGAAAAATCCTGAAGCTCGGCCTGACCAGAATCGAGCTGGTATGCAGCGAGAAATGTCTTGATGCGAGCGACGCTGCTTTCGATCTGAGCATGAGCTTTCGACAGATCGTTGTCAGCGGCGACAAGGTGAAGGGGCCAGATGGCGAGGTTCGCCTTTACCTGACGCTCGGAAATTCCTTTGACGGTGACGTAGCGATCATTCGTCCGCATGCGTGAGAATCCGCTGCCGACAAACAAGCCTCCAAGCGCGAGACCGGCTGCGAGAATACCTGCGCCGGCCAGTTCACGGGAAATGGCCATGACTGAAAGATATCAGTTATTTCAGGCGGCCACTTCGGGTTAGCTAAGTGCTTGATCGACTATCGCTTGGACGTGAATCTGGGTGGTGTCGAGAACGGGAATGCCGGCGCAGGTCGCTTCCCGAAGAATGAGCGAAAGCTCAGTTCCCCCGAGTATTACGGCCTCGATTCCGTCGCGCTCGACCATGTTGCTGACAATCCCGGTCAGCTCGTCGCGCGTGTCGTCCCGCACAACATTGTAGAAAAGCTCGCCCATGTATTTCTCGTGGACGTACGTCTGTTCTTCCGTTGCTGGTACGATCAGGGCGAGCCCGCTCTTTGAAAAAACGTCGGAATAAAACGACCCCTGCATCGTGAATTTCGTGCCGAGCAATCCGAGCTTTTTATATCGGCGGGATTTTGCAGCGTCTGCGGCAACTTCGACAATACTTACAAGAGGAAGCTTTGACCGCGCGCGAATCTGATCGAATACTATGTGCGGAGTGTTTGCTGCAATCGCGGCAAATTCAGCTCCGCCAGCTGCAAGCCGCCCGATTGCAGAGACGAAAACTGAAGTGACATCGTCCCATCGACCCGCATTGATGTGTTCGAGCAACGGCTTGGCGTTGATGCTGTTGATCAGAATCGATGGCCAGCTCTCGTCGCCGCTTTTCTCGCGATACAAAGCGATGATACGCTGGTAATACTCGACCGTCGTCTCAGGACCGGTACCACCAACGATTCCAATGAGTCGCATCGCCCTAGGGGCGGGAAGATCCTTCGCCCTTCCGATCCGCGATCATCGTGGAGCTCGCTGCGCCGATTGCCGGAACCATGGTGGCTTCGCTCAAAATTTTTGTAAGAAATCTCTGACCTTCTCCAATCCGCTCCACTTCGAGAGCAGTGGAGTCTGCGGATTGTTCCAGCCGCGCAAGCCGCTCGGAAATCTCCTTCGGAAACTGTGTCACAGCTACCGCGCCGCGTTTCCATAATCTGCGTGTCCACGCGATGACGATCGGGATGGCGCAGATGAATGTGAAGACGGTTCCGACGATGTACAGCTCCTCAGGCGGTCCCGACCTGACGATGCGCGGCGGTTCTACGATTGCTCCGGGAACCGCTGCGGCTTTTGCAACTTGTGCGTCTGCGTCCGCGATTTGTTTATCCATTGTAGCAATCCGGGCGTCGATTGCAGCGACTCGCGCTTCAAGGCCCGCACGCCCTGCCGCACCTTGAGGAAGCTGCTCGATCTCGCGCATCAGCTGGGATCGTGTGTCTTGCAGCTCTTCGAGCTGATTCGCTAGCTCGGTACGCTGCGCCCGGAATCCGCGATAGATGGCGGACGCTGCCCCGCCTGCGCCAGGCACCGTGACAACTATTTCTCCGGGAGTCAGAGTCGTGCTGGGATTCGGATTTGGGTTCGGATTGGGATCTTGCATCACGTGGTTTGAAGTGCAATGTCGAATGTTCCAGCGTACCCGCGAGCCGCAGGCCTCACCGCGAGAATCAACTGTGATCCGCCATCACGAAAGATTCCGTCCTGGGCATTTCTAATTTGTCCCTTCCCGGAATATGGCGCCTGAGAAAAAACCTTATCGTTCATCGCGTCGTCGAAATAAACCTGTGATGTGAACTCGTGTGCTGACGATGCGTTCGGGTTTGTTCGCACGGTGAAATGAATATGAACGGCCCGTCCGCGATACCATCCCGGATAAATCGTTTTGAATGTTGCGCGTCCCGAAGCGTCGGTGAGCTGATAGCCGCGAAGAAATTTTTTGCCGCGTGTACTAAAGCCGGGATCTTGAACGTCGGAGTAGACGCCTGATGCATCGCAGTGCCAGACGTCGACGACAGCGCCGGCGATCGGTGTGCACGATCCAGCGCCGAGCTGCGAAACGGCGAACGTTATCTCGAGTGGGGTTCCGGGCTTCACGGAGCCGTCCGATGGATCGGAGCGAATATCTGAACGATTCAGCTTCTCGTCGACGAAGTAAGGTCCCTCTGTTTGCGCTGGGCGGACAACGCACCCTGGAATCGATGCGTTCGACGCGGTGTTCGGCGAGGCCGTTGATGGGCTCGCGGCGGAACTTTGTCCAGGCGAGCAACCCGTCAGAAGGGAAGCACCAGCTATGCCGAGGAGCGCGACCGCTTCGCGGCGGGTGAGCACTCGTCCTACTTGTTCGTCGTCACTCTCCATTCTTTTTCTTACGCCTCAGTTAGGACCGAGTTTCGACTACATTTTTGACAAACGGGTTTGCAGTTTGCGGGTTTGGAGATTTCAGTTTGTCAGTTCGCAGTTTTCCAGTAGCATTGCCGTGGCGACGCATCAAGCTTTTTCTGATC
>DATLDN010000163.1:0-10818 GCA_035525855.1 Gemmatimonadaceae bacterium | reverse complement strand
GCAATCGACGAACATCGATCCTGTCAGCGTGTCGCCTGACAAGTACAAAGTTCTCCTCGAGAACGAATACGTCCGCGTCGTCGAATACTCGATCGCTCCCGGCGAAAGTGATAAGCCGCACACGCATCCGGCGAAAGTGTCATACGTTGCGAGCGGTGGCTCGCTTCGGATAGTTCTGCACGATACGGCGTTCGTCTCCAATGACAGCACCGGGGAAGTCTCATGGAGGGGTAACACCCCGTGGCACTTTGCGCAAAACGTTGGAGCAACGCCCGTTCGAATCGTGCTCTTCGAGGTGAAGCGTGTTGACGCTCAGGCTGCGCCGGCTGCGCAAGATCCGCCAACAGTCAACCCAACAAGTCTTCGCGTCCTGCTGGAAAACGATTCAGTTCGCGTGATGGAAGCAGTGCTCCCACCTGGTCTCAAGGAACATCAGCACACGCATCCACCGTATGCGATGTACATCATCAATGGTGGGAGTGTGGTGATGCATTATCCCGACGGCACAACAAGGGATGCGCAGTTCAATTCAGGCGAGGCACGATTCAGCGACAAGGTTACACACTGGGCCGAAAATACAGGCAATTCGACAATTCGAATCATTCTCGTCGAGATGAGGCACAGGTAGCTCGATCGAAATGTTTCAATCCGTTGGTTCGACGTGACGTAATCAGTCACGGCGCCTAAGCACTTCCCTCTTTTCGTGCGCAAGAAGTTCGGCCACTGCGGGAATTATGTTTGGGCTTCCGAGCTCTCTCCTTTCAGCCCGTTTGGCCAAGCCGAGCGAACCAGCAGCGCAGGCCGCACTCGCTATTGCGAGCGCCGGGCCGAATACCAGGAACTCTCCCCACATACTGTCGCCTCGAAACGCTGCGCCGGCAACGAAGATCCCGGTCAGCAGCAGGCCACTTACTCCACCCCATACAGCAAAGCGCGACATCGACATGCGATCGAGCCCGCGACCACCTCCGACAACTACGAGGACCGCGGAGAAAATGATGCCGCAAAAAAATCCGAGTGGACCAAACAGCAAGGGTAACGGTAAGTCGGTCTTAGGTCCGGGTAACCTCGCGAGCACACCCCCGAGGACAATTCCTGCTACTGCCCACGCGAGTCCCATTCCGAGTGCCGCGCGGATGCGTCGTCCCCAATTCTGCATGAATACCTCCCGAAACTCGATCGGACACGCTGCCGAATCATGACACGCCAAGTACTTTGTAGTACAGAGTACGCTCCGCGCTCCCGAAGGTCAATACGCTAACGCAACGGTCTCCGCCGGTTCGGCGGTACCCGATCCATCCGACGCTGCTTTCGCCCTCGCATTGAGCACTCGCGTGATAGTGCCTCGCGTCGCCAGGAGTATTGCAAGACCAATGAGTGGCAAGCTTGCAGTGAGAGTCCAATACAATGGCGCACCCAGCGGCTCGTAAAATCTGCCGAGCCAGCCAAGAAGGAAGTACGCGAACGCACTGGCAAGTTTGAACACGGCGATCATCGTCGCACTTGTCGAGCTTGGCGCACTGCGCGTGATCATCGCCTGCGGCGGCGCTTCCATCCACACAGTCGCGAAGTCGACGATGAGATAAAATCCCAGCCACAACACAATCGGCGTAACGGCGAGCGTCGCGACTCCGCCGATATACAAATATCCGAGCGCCATTCCGACACACGAGATTGCGAGCTTTGACAGATCGCTGATTTCACGTCCGCGTTCAGCGCTACGTTTCCAGATCGCATTACCAATCAGCACACCGACGATTGTCATCGATCCATCGAAGATGCCAACCCACGTCACCGGCATTTCCCATCCAAACACGTGTCGATTGACGGACGTGTCGGCCCAGATGTACATGATGCCATACGCTTGGTTGAGTGCTGCTGTCGCCAGGAGATATGGAACCAGCATCAACATCAGCACGCCAAGAGTTTTCCATTCCGGGCGAGTGAGTTTTGCGGTCGCGGTCCGTTCGGTTATGACGTCAGGCGGTAAATGACGCCGGCCAAAGAGATACGTTGCCAGCCCAATCAACATTCCGAATCCAGCTGCGCCGAATCCCCAGTGCCAGCTGACCTTCTCTCCCAACGTGCCGATGACAAGCGGGGCGATCAATGCGCCGACATTGAGCGCTAGCAGGTACAAGCCGAACGCTCGCGTGCGTCGCGCATCGTCAGGCGAATAGAGCAGACCAACCTGCGCAGCCATGTTGCCGAGCAGGCAACCTGATCCCACGATCAGCAGTGACAGCGCGAAGAGGAAGAAATGTTCGGACGCCATCGCAAGGTGTCCCGCCGCCATGAGCAGCGTGCCGATCGTAACCGTTTTTGTCTTGCCGATCACACGGTCTCCGAGCCATGCGCCGACTAGCGGCGATGCATAGATCAACCCGGAATAGATGCCGTACGTTTGCGTTGCGAACGCGAGATCAGTCATCGGTCCAAACGTGGCTGACAGCACGCCGCGAAACTGCGCCAGGCCGAGCACGTTACGCGCATGCTCTGGCAACAGCAGATACTTGGTCATGTACAGCATGAGCAGCGCTTGCATGCCGTAAAAGGAGAAGCGCTCCCAGAGCTCAGTGCCGGCCAGAACAGCAAGTCCCCTTGGATGGCCGAGGAAAGTTTTTGTGTCGGCGCTTTGATCGCGGATTATTTCGCCCTGGTGATTGCGGTCGCCGAAGCTACGCCAAGAGCCGTGATTCGTCTATCATTCATTCCCCGTCAACCTGAGCACGTAATGCATCACCGAAATCGAGCTGTGATCCTTAGCGCAGTGTTCCTAGTGTTCGGTTGTGCCTCTCAAGCGCGACGGCGTGCGGGAACAGAGCGTCCCCCTCAACGCACTCAGCCTGCAGGCACTATCGCTCCGACTTGTACCACTATGGACGAGTGTTTTGCCGAGTGGTCTTGTCGCTTGCCGCCCGCCGTTCCCAGGCTGACTGCATCGGTGACGGTTACGCCCGGTCGATTTTTGATTGACGACGGAAAGGCAGCATACACGGAAGGATCTGACTCGAGTCTTGTCTACGTGCGTGCCGCCGTCACTCTCAACGCCACCGCCCCCAAGGTTCGCAGTTCAGCGGCCCGGCGGTTCCTGCGAATCGACATGAGTCATCCTGTGGACTCGAGGACGCCTTCTCTTGGTGTCATCGATGATCATTACGCTGATTTTCATGCATGGGGCCCAACGCTGGCGCGGCGCGGGGTCGAGCCGGTGATTCAGTACGTCCGCGTGGGATCAACGTGGAAGAGTGCGCTCGCTCATATCGACTTCACGTACGGCGGTCGGTATTATCTGCTCCAGCTCGGTCCCGAGGCACTAGGCGAAGGTTGCAACAAGGGCGGGACGGCTCTGTTCGGAACGGGAACCACTGCAGTGACCATGTCGCGTCCACAGCACAACGTTTACATCGTAGATGCACCACAAGGCAGCATCGGCCGGCTATTCGACATTACCAACAAACTGGCAGGCGCACTGGATAAAGGTCTCTACTACATGAACTTCAGGCTTGTATTCGAAACCCATTGACGGAGAACTAACAATGACGAAGCCGGCAAAAAATACGATTTGCCTCTGGTACGATCGCGATGCGGAAGAAGCGGCACAATTTTACGCAGAGACTTTTCCTGATTCATCTGTGGGCGCGGTACACCGCGCACCGGGCGACAATCCGTCAGGAAAGAAAGGAGACGCATTGGTCGTCGATTTTACGCTGATGGGAATCCCGTGCATCGGCCTCAACGGCGGCCCAATGTTCAAGCACAGCGAAGCGTTCTCATTTCAGGTCGCGACTGCAGACCAGGCCGAGACGGATCGTTACTGGAATGCGATCGTCGGTAATGGCGGAGAAGAAAGCATGTGCGGGTGGTGCAAGGATAAGTGGGGATTGTCATGGCAGATTACGCCGACGGTGCTGACCGAAGCGATGAATAGTGGCGATCGAGCTGCTGCGAAGCGCGCGTTCGATGCGATGATGCAAATGAAAAAGATCGACGTCGCCAAAATCGAGGCTGCGCTCCGCGGCTGAGTTTTGTTGATGCATCACTAAGGTCTCGCGATCGGCGGAATTCCAGGTGTGCTGGTTGCCGGACTTCTCATACGCTCGCTTCCATTAAGCGTATTGCGTTGAATGGTCATATTCGTCGTTATCTACGCAGCCGCAACGATGCTGCGCTCTGCGCTAGCGGAACGTCGCGCAGGCTCGTTGGTCGAACCTCCTGTGCAACCTGAACCGGTGGCATGATTGCGCGATCTGACACTCCTTATCGCAGTCTCATTCCTCGCCGCTGGCTGCAAATCGGCGACGACTCCAGACACCGATAATCCCGATGATGGGCCCACGCCGAGCGTAACTCGACGAATGTTTCCGGCGGATAATCCATGGAACAAGGACATCTCGAGCGATCCCGTAGATCCCTCGAGCGATGTGCTCATCGCAACATGCGGAGCGAACGCATCACTTCATCCGGACTTCGGAACGACGTACCTGGGCGCACCTATCGGCATTCCATATGTCGTCGTGAAAGGAAATCAGGCGAAAGTTCCTGTCTCGTTTTACTACAACGATCAAAGTGATCCGGGCCCGTACCCCGTTCCTGCCGACGCGCCGATCGAGGGTGGCGCATCATCCACTGGCGACCGTCACGTTCTTGTACTCGACTCGGATAATTGGAAACTGTACGAGCTGTTTGATGCGCATCCGGTTGATGGAGGCGCTCGATGGACAGCCGGATCAGGTGCGGTGTTCGATCTCTCGAGCAATGCGTTGCGACCTGCAGGCTGGACATCCGCAGACGCAGCAGGTCTTCCAATTCTGCCCGGCCTGGTTCGCTACGACGAAGTAGTGGACCAGAAAGAGATTACGCACGCGCTGAGGTTCACCTGTCCGACCACGCGTCGCGCCTACATATCGCCGGCCCGGCATTTCGCGAGCTCGCGGACTGATGCATCACAACCGCCAATGGGAATGCGAGTCAGATTGAAAGCGAACGTAAACATCAGCGGCTATCCGGCAAACGTGCAGGTTATTCTTCGTGCACTCAAAACGTACGGGATGTTCCTCGCAGATAATGGATCGTCGTTCTTTTTGACCGGCTCGCATGACATGCGATGGAACGACGATGAGCTCAATGCAATGAAGCAGCTGCACGGACGCGATTTCGAAGTTGTGAAAATGGGTCAGATCGTGACACAGTAGTTCTGCAATCTCGGGATTTCATTCAGTGCACTGATGTCTGCAACAACGCACCTGTCTTTTGATCAAAGACAGCATTACGGAGAAAAGCCTCCGAGGTCCACGGCGGCGGTGCTCCACCCAGCCATTTGTTGAACCACTCGAGATGCGCCGTATAGTACAGCGCCATCTCATACCAGCTCGGCCAATGCCCCGCGTTTGAATACACAATCAGCTTTGACGGTATTCCCCGCAGCTGAAGATCTGTAAAAAATTCCAGCGACTGCGTATAGGGCACGCGAAAATCTTTCTCTCCGGTAATGATCAGAACCGGAGTCTGGAAATGCCGCACGTAACCGGACGGCGACCACTGCATGTACTTCGATGTCTCCCACGGCTCAGCCTTCAAATCGTAGCGCGGAAACCAGAGCTCTTCCGTCGCGCCGTAGAACGATCGCAGGTCGTAGAGACCCATCATCGACGCAATCGCCTTGAATCGCGTGGTGTGTCCCTCGAACCAATTCATCTCGTATCCGCCGAACGACCATCCCATCGCTCCCATGCGAGTTGAATCGACATACGGAAGCTTCGCGACAGCGTCGGTCACCTTCATTAGATCGTCGAAAACCTGCCCGCCGTAATCACCGGAGATCTGCGCTGTAAAGTCCTGACCAAATCCAGTTGATCCATGAGGATTTGAAAACACGACGACGTATCCGGCGCCAGGATAGATCTGCCAGTCGCCGCGAAACGCATCACCGAAATTCCCCTGCGGTCCGCCGTGCACATTCAGAATCATCGGGTACTTCTTCGACGGATCGAATCCGTGCGGCTTCACAACGTAGTACTGAACTTTCGCACCGCCCGCGCCCTCAACCCACATCGCTTCGGCGGGGCGAATGTCGACTTCCGCAGTAAACGCATCGTTGAGATGCGTGAGTCGCGTTGGTGATTGCGCGCGTCCACTTCGCAATGAAGCGACGAATGCTTCTGCAGGCTCACCAACAGTGCGATGGATATAGAAAATCCGCTGCTGATCCGGAGTCACAGCAAACTGATCGATCGTTCCTCCGGTGAGCACCGTAGTGATTGTGCCCAAAGCAAGATCGAATTTTCGTATCGGAGTTTCTCCGAGTGCGGGGCCGGTGAAGTAGAGCGATTTGGAGTCGGCGCTCCAATCGAAATCGTCGATCCAATCGCGGTACGACTCACTCAGCACGCGTGTCGTGCCCTTCGTCCGATCATATAGCGCGAGCCGGAAAAGATCAGACTCGTACGCGGGCACGAGCTGCGTTCGATATGCGATGTAGCGACCATCCGGCGAATACTTGGGGGAATTGTCGTACGCCTTGTTCGCAACAGTGATGTTGCGCGGCTTTGCAGACGGATCAATGAGCGACAACACCCAGATGTCCGAGTTCGTGGAGCTTGCGGGCACTGAATCGGGATTCAGCGCGAATGCCAGCTCCTTTCCGTCCGGTGACAACGCGTACTGCACAGGTCCGCCGAGCTGAAACGGAGGAGCGTCGATCTTGCCCGGTGTGAGATCTCGCACCGAACCGGTTGCTACATCTGCAAGCAGAACGTGTGTGCGCGTCCCGTCTTTCCAGCTGGTCCAGTGACGAAAGAGAAGCGCATCCGCAATGTGCGCCTTGAGCGGACCTTTCTGCCATTGCTCGGTTATCCGGCGATTGCACGCATCATCGCCACCGCATTCAGGATAAACGTCGCTAGAGAAGACGATGCGCGTGCCGTCGGGAGACCACACTGCATCTGACACACCGCTACCAATGTGTGTCACCTGCCGCGCCGCACCTCCTGCAGCCGGAACTACAAACAGATTTTGATCACCGGCGGAATCTCCCATGATTACCATGATGGATTTTCCGTCGGGAGAAAACCGAGGCGATGATTGATTCGCTGTATCCTGCGTAAGTAATCGCGCGTTCGATCCGTCAGCAGAAGCGATCCAGATCCGGCTCGTACGCTTCGCGCGTGGCAGGTCCGTTGTAGATACAGCGTAGACAATTGCCCGCCCGTCCGATGAAACTGCGAGATCGGATATGTTTTTGATCCGGTACAGATCGTTAATCGTGAATGCTTTTTTCTGCGCAAGTCCGGTGGATGATGTGGCCACGACGACGAGCGCAATGAAGACAATTCGGCGCATGAAGAAAACCTACGACATTCAATTCGTGACGTCCAAATGAGTCACCAACAAATTCTGTACAGTCACACGTCTACCTGAGCGTTCAATCACATCGCATCTTGAGGCCACATGACCCTCAAGTCTATTCTTGGCGCGGCCGTCGTCGTTCAGCTTGCTGCTGTCCCGGGTGTGGAGGTGGGCAGCGTTGAGATCCCGTCTTTCGACGGGTCACGACTGTCGGCAACGTATTACGATCCTGGAGTCGGGGGACCCGGAGTAGTGTTCTTCCGCAATTGCGACGAGAATCGCGCGAGCATGGACGGCTTTGCAAGAAAACTCGCGGAACGCGGCGCTCACGTTGTCGTCTACGATTATCGCGGCGGAGTAGCGGCGGGACGCTCCTGGCGAGACACTCGCATCGGCGATGCGGATCGTGTGTATGCGTGGCTTTCATCGAAACCGGCTGTTGATCGTACAAGGCTCGCTGCTGTAGCAGGTAGCTGCGGAGTAACGGTTTCGCTCGACTTCGCCGCGAGTCATGCTGATCACTTCAAAGGTGTCGTTGTTCTCTCCGGACCAAGCGACTCAGCACAGCGGGCATTCATAACACGCACGTCGAGCATCGGCATCCTCGGCGCCTTGAGTGTAGAGGAAGGTCCGGGTGTAGTGAGTAACATCGAGCCGATCGTGAAAGCATCCTCTAACAAGGCGAGCCGCATGATCATACTCAAAGGCGCCGGACACGGTACCGAAATTCTGAAAGGGAGCGCGTCATTCGAAAAGATTGCGCTCGATTGGCTCGCTGCCCGTCTGTCACTGTAAGACCACAACAACTGCAACTGGAATCGCTTCACCGCGAAACGAGGAATTTTTCCGCGGAGTGTGTGACGCGATTACGTGACTCTCAATTTCGTTTCACGAACCTCCATTCCTGAGGGACATGTGGGTGCCAATTCAGCTTTGTATACTGAACGGACAGTTTGTCACCGACCAACGTTCCCTCGTCAGTCTCGCCGGTCGAGTAGGTCAGCACGATTCTCGTTCCACTGAGCGTGTATCTGCCAAGCCGCCTGTCGAAGAACTCTCCGGGAAACGCATCAGACCACTCGACGTCCTTTAGCTCGAAGATCCCGTTTTCACCGAGTGCAATCGAGGCGCTCACAATCCCCCTCACAGACTCGGGCTCCAGGTCATACCGGACTAGCGGTCCCGGGTCGAGCGCTTCCGCAGTGAACGTCACCGAGTTGAGACCCGGAACACTCGCGACCACGGAGTTTATACCGCCGCTTGTGCCGAGCGTCCATCTGTCCGGTGACGCAACGCCGTCCCGGGTTTCGAGACTCAAAACTTCGACGTTGCCATTACCCAGCGACCCGCCGCCGGCGGTGACGGTGAAAGTGACTGTTGTCGGCCCAGGAACACGGTTTCCGAACCGGTCGACGACATGAACCTGCGGCGGTTCCATTCGCTCGTTAGTCAAACCGAGCTGCTTGTCTCCATACGCCTTGGAAACCCATACAGCCGGACCCGGGCTGGCCGCAGCGCGAAACACCACTACGCGACCGGCGCCGGAATCTGCATCGAAGAGGTGCGCACCCAGTATGCTCGCTTCCAGGATCTGAGTTCCCGCGAACACGCTGAGGTTCCATTCTCCCGGATTTGCGATTCCTGTGGAACCAGTAATGGCGCTCCAGCTCGCCCAAATGTCTTCACCACCGATTGGACTCGTCCGGTACGTGCTGAATGTTACCGTTATCCCCCGCACCGGCTTACCAGACTTATCTCTGACCACCACGGTGGGAACTGGATCGGCCGGAGTGTCCACGGTTCCCTGCAGCTGCGTGGGTGATAATGCTTCGAGCCGGAGGGTCTCGGTGCTCGGAGAATCGACGTGTTCACTATCCGGAGCAGCAGGTTCGTTCGTGCTGCAACCCGATGTGTACCATCCGAGGGCGAAAAGCGCAGCTGGCAACAGTCGAAAACGTGTACGCACAGGCATCTTGTTTGTCTCGCTATAAACGTCCAACTGTTCCTGCGCAAAAAATTGCGCGAAGGGGCAGAAGTCGTTATTCGATTGCCCGGTCGTTTCGCTCCGCTACCTTAATAGGGGAGTCACGCCGCGCCGCGCATGACACACGATCCGTCAATTCGCACAACGACAAGAGATCTGATCGAGACAGAACAAGCCGGTGACGCTGTAGCGCTCAACCAGCTGATCGCGCTCGTGTACGACGAGCTGCGCGCACTCGCACATCGCCAACTCGCCGGCGAACGCCGAGAGGATTCTCTTCAGACAACTGGCCTCGTTCACGAGGTTTACCTCAAGCTCGTTGATGACACGCGCGCTACAGCGCGTGGGCGACCTTACTTCTTCGCCGCAGCGAGCCGCGCCATGCGTCAAATCCTCGTTGATCGTGCGCGCCGGCGACTTGCCATCAAACGCGGTCAAGGCGCGGAGCTGTTAAGTCTCGACGAAGATCAGGCTGCGGTTGATGCATACGCTGCAGATCTCGTTGATCTCGACGACGCTCTCAGTCGCCTTGCCGAACACAGTCCGCGTCACGCACGCGTTGTGGAGCTGCGGTATTTCACCGGATTGAGTGTGGAGCAAACGGCGGAGGTGTTGGACGTTTCGCCAAGAACCGTCAAGTCCGATTGGGCGATGGCGCGAGCGTGGCTGTTCAATCAATTGAGCCCGCAGACGCAAACAGCTTCGCCGTCGAGCTGATGACACCGCAAGGCCGGTGGCACGACCTCGAGGAATTATTCAATGCGGCGCGCGAGCTGCCGCTAGAAGAGCGTGAATCACTGCTCAGTGCACACTCGGTGGACGCCGAGCTGCGACGCGAGGTTGACGAGCTGCTTCGCGCGCACGACGCACTCGAGATTCGCGGCGACGATGCGTTTCCAGGATCAGTAGACACCGGGCGCGCTTCCAATCTTCTCGAGCTCGTTGGTGCCGATGACGCAGAGACATCGTCACTGTCGCCGGGTGAAACCGTCGGACGCTACCGTATTGTTCGGCGTATTGGGCGCGGTGGAATGGGCGTCATATACCTCGCATCCGATCCGCGACTTGATCGCTCCGTCGCTCTCAAGCTTCTGCCTGCACATTTGAGCGTGGATGCAAGTGCGCGTCGCCGGTTCGAGGAAGAAGCGCGCGCTGCATCGTTGCTCGATCATCCGAACATTGCGACGGTGTACGAAGTCAACGAAACCGATGACGGCCAGCTCTTCATCGCGATGGCGTATTACGAGGGCGAGACGCTGCGCGAGAAGCTCGAGCACGGTCCACTCGCGATTACTGATGTCGTAACTATCGCATCCCAGGTGGCCGAGGGTCTCAGGGCTGCGCACGCAGCTGGATTAGTGCATCGCGACATCAAGCCCGGCAACGTCATTGTCACCTCACAAGGTGTCGCGAAGATCGTGGACTTCGGAATCGCGCGGATCGCAACCGATGACGTAACGCACGCTACTGCAACAGCAGGCACGGTC
>DATLDN010000159.1:0-3203 GCA_035525855.1 Gemmatimonadaceae bacterium | reverse complement strand
GCGCTAAGTCCAAACGATTCCGTTTCGCTCGGCAGAAGGAAAATGTCCGCTGCGGCAAGCAACGGAGCGACGTTATCGATCTTGCCGAGAAAGGACACTGATGATTCGACTCCCAGCCGCCGGCTTTCTTCTTCCGCCGCGACTCGCTCAGGCCCATCACCAACCATAACGAGCGTGCTCGGAAGCTCGGCATTAACGCGAGCGAAGATTCCAACAATATCACGCACGCGCTTCACCTTTCGGAAATTCGAGATGTGCATGATGATCGGCGCACTGACGAATTTGCTCCGTGCGGTGGGGTATCGCTCGCGATTGTAAAGCTCCGGGTCGATGAAGTTGTGAATCACTTTCACATCGCATGCCGTGCAGCCAAATGCGCTGTAGGTCTCCTTCCGGAGATACTCTGATACAGCGGTCAATCGATCTGATCTTTCGATCGAAAATTTGGTTATTGCATTGAACGACGGGTCCTGGCCGACAATGGTGATGTCGGTGCCGTGCAGAGTCGTGATGACTTTTACATCGCGCTTTTGTTTGCGAAGCATCTCACGCGCAATCCACGCGCTCGTCGCATGTGGGATTGCATAGTGACAGTGAAGTATCTCGAGCCCATGCGAGAGAACGACCTCGTGCATCCGCACGGCGAGTGCGAGATCATACGGAGGATACTCGAACAGCGGATAACGGCCGACATCGACTTCGTGGAAAAACACGTTCGGCAAAAAAGCAGGAAGCCGAAACGGCTGTCGATACGTGATGAAATGGATTTCGTGGCCACGACGGGCGAGCGCGATGCCAAGCTCGGTGGCGACGGCACCGGATCCGCCGTACGTGGGATAGCAGGTAATGCCGATCTTCAAGTGAATACTCCCTCTTTCCACCAACGTTCGACGGCCGCGTCGCAATTTGGATCGTCCGGATTGACACGAGTGACGCTGGCTGCACCGAGCTGGTGACGGAACCACGTTCGCTGCCGCTTTGCGTACTGCCTTGTCTCAATAATGATTCTCGCTCGCGCCGATGACAAATCGATTTCGCCGCTGACGAACGACTTCATTGTTCGATAACCGCTCGCTTTCCATGCAGGCGCATCATCGGGAACATGGGCCATCAGTGACCGCACCTCATCGGTCCAGCCCGCATCGATCATCGCATCAACACGATGCTCGATGTGCGATCCGAGTTTTCCGCCGGGATCAACCACCAGATAGTGTGCAACGAATTCGGTTCGATCACTGGTGTTCGTCGACGCCAGCTGAAGGTCGCTGAGCCGATGTCCAGTAAGCAGACTGATCTCGATCGCACGCGCAAGTTGGACGCGACCGAGTAGCGCCTTGGCCGGATCAATGCGCGCGCACCACTCGCGAAGTCGCTCTGTGGCCTGACGCCCCATCCACGATTCGAGCTGTTCGCGTTTCGTCGGGTCGAGTGGTGGAGCATCGAACAAAGGGTCGACGAGCGCTTTGATATAGAACCCCGTTCCGCCGACAATTAACGCGACGCGACCATCATTCGCAGCCTCGGCAATCCAGCTTTTCGCTTCGGTTGCCCACCGTGATGCCGAATAACGCTCCGCGGGATCAGCGACATCGATTCCTCGGTGAGGAACGACTCGCATCTCGCTCGATCCCGGCTTGGCCGTTCCAATATCAAAACCTCGATATATCTGGCGCGAATCGGCGCTGATGATCGTGCCGCCGTACTCGATTGCAAGGCGCGTCGCGATTCCTGATTTGCCTGCGGCCGTTGGGCCGCAGATCACACGCACTCTATTTCCGGCCAAATCGCCGGTCGATTTCATCCCACCGGAGCTGCACTATCGTCGAGCGACCGTGCACATCGTGCGCGGGAAGCTGAGTATCACGCAGCGACGCGAACAGCGAGCGCATCTCGGGAAGCGACAGTTCTTCGCCGGCTTTGATTGCAGCTTTGCACGCGACAGTTGCAGCTAGATGCTCGTGACGCGTTGCGGTCCCTGCAACGCGGTTCCCTGTCAAAGCGTCGAGCGTTTCACGTAGGCAGCGCTCTGCATCGAAACGAGAATGAGGCATTGGAACGCTATTTACAATCAAGGTGTTGCCGCCAAAACCTTCTATCTCGAATCCGAGCCGCTCCAGATACTCGCGATTCTCCTCGAGTGCATCACCCTCGGCGGGGCCCAAGTGCAATGTGATTGGAAGAAGCAGCCGCTGCGCAGGTGCCTTGCCGCTCTCAAGAGATTTCATGAACTGCTCGTACAGAATGCGCTCGTGAGCGGAATGCTGGTCGATGAGAACTAGCCCATCATCGTGCTCGAAAGCGATATATGTCCGCCGAAATTGGAAGAGAGCCGGGATTTCCTGATAAGACTGCGGCTCTACATGCTCGCGGGGTGCCGCCCCGGTTTCTTCGAACAATGGTTCGACATCGGCAGGTGCCGGTGAAAGAATGGCGACGCTTTCTCCTCCCCCCGCAGGAACTTGCGATGGTGGGAAATACCGATTGCCAAACTGATTGCCGACCATCGCTGAGCTGTCGAACGTGCCGAGCGCGCGCCGCACCGCCGCTTCAACCGCTCGTTCTACTGGCCATCGATCTCGAAAACGGACTTCTGCTTTTGCAGGATGCACATTCACATCAACTGAATCCGCGGGCAGCTCCACATTCAGAAAGAGAGACGGCCGCAAGCCCGCACTGATAGTTGATCGATAAGCAGCTTCAGCTCCGCGAATAATTCCGTTGTCTCGCACGGATCGACCATTCACCGAAACGAAAACGCGGCGTGTAGTTGTTCCAACATCTGCGGGCCGTTCGACCAAACCGCTCACTTGAACTGTTCCTGAAACATCCTCGACGTCGAGCAACGCGCCGGCGTATCGCCCACCCCAGATACCTGCGATGCGCGCGCGCAGTCCCGATACCGGAGGGAGCGTTAAGACATTCTTGCCATCGTGTGACAATGAGAAGCGAACATCTGGCCGAGTGAGAGCGATGTTGTTGACTGCTTCGGTGATTGCGCGCCATTCGGAGCGGGCACTGCGCAAGAATTTTCTTCGTGCCGGAACGTTGTAAAAAAGTTGGCCGACACTGACAGTCGTTCCCTTCCGCCTCGCTGCGTCGCGGGTAGTTGCAACCGTACCGCCACTAGTTTCGAGAGCTACGCCTGCACCGTCGGACTGCGACGTTTCGAGCTCGAACCGCGAGATCGATGCGATTGCAGGAAG
>DATLDN010000105.1:0-6469 GCA_035525855.1 Gemmatimonadaceae bacterium | reverse complement strand
ATCCCGCTGATCCACAGTATCCGTGCTCTGTGCTCGACAAGAAATATTTGTCGTCATGTTATCAGATGCAGACGTCAGTGATGCTCTATCTGAATCACGGCAACATCGGTGATGCCGCTACGAAGTGCGACAAGGCGCCCGGTCCAATGAAGTTCGTGTGTTACACGAGTCTCGGTCGCGACATCAGCTCGTATTCGCTGCAGAACCATTCAACTGCAATCAAGATGTGCTCGCTCGGGACCGAGAAGTATCAACCGTGGTGCTACGTGGGTCTGGTGAAGAATCTGATCGATCTCAATGCTCGACCATCAGATGGTTTTTCTTTGTGCAAAGAGCTGCGCGGGAATAACAACAAGCTCAAGTGCTACGAAGCCGTCGGAGAGCAGATCGGTACTCTAAGAAATGATCAGGCTTCGCGCAGTGCGCTTTGCGAAGGCGCCGAGCCGGGATACACGGACGTGTGTCTCTTCGGGGCACGAGTTACATCGTTGATCCCGCCGTCGCTGCAGAAACTGAACGTCGAGGTAGTTGGCCCGACGGGGTAATACTCCGGTGTAAACCCGCTTGCATCGAGCGGCATCGTAAGCTGTGACAATCCTTCCCCGGAATCGCCGATGCTGCTGACTCGATGGCTCATTTCAATTTGTCTTCTCGCGCCGATCTCAGCGCAAGCGCAGCTCCCGTCTATCGACTACACAGTTCGACTGACGGCCGACGATACTACATCGTTCGATGTCTCGATGCGGATTCGCAACGCGCCCGACACGTTTCGTCTCGCGATGGCGGCTCATCCCGAATATGACGACCGCTTCTGGCGGTACGTCGAGCGTCCCACAGTTCTTGGAATGAAGCTCGGCGCATCCATCGTTCGCGAGGATAGCGCGGTCTGGCGGGTTGCATCACACGGTGAGACACTCGTTCACTATCGCATTCGTCTGCCGGTGAATGAACAGAATCAACGAGGCTCATGGCGTCCGTTTTTTAGATCAACGGGTGCGTTAACCGGTGATCTTCACACTTTCATGTATATGATCGGCGCAGAGAAAGCGCCCGCTACGATCAAGGTCGATGTTCCGTCAGGATGGAAAATTGCGACCGCTCTGCAATCCACAACTGATCCGACAGTGTTTCGCGCATCAAGTGCCGAAGAAGTGATGGAGTCACCCATTCTCGTTGGGAATTTGCACACGTGGAGTTTCACGACCTCGGGTGTGCGCCACCGCGTCGTGTATTGGCCACTTCCATCTGCCACGAAGTTCGACACAACCGTGTTTGTAAATCGGATTCGTCACATCACCGAGCAGGGGACTGCACTCTTTCGCGGCGCGCCGTACCGCGAATACGTCTTTCTCGTTCAGGACGGCGCGTATGGCGCGCTCGAACACCCGAATTCGGTGACACTCGGCGCACCCAGCGCTCTTCTCGCCGAGGATCAAACGGAATTACTAGAGGAAGCAGCCCACGAATACATGCATTTATGGAATCTCATGCGCATCCGTCCGGTCGAAAGAACCGGACTCGATTATCACCCCGCTCGAGAGACACGCGGTTTGTGGTTCAGTGAAGGACTGTCGATGTATTACGCCGACCTGCTCCTTCGGCGCGGAAAAATTCCGACAAGTGATTCGACTCGTCTCGCTCATCTCAGCCACCTCATCGAGCAATACCTGGGGAACAGCAGCTATCAGCACATTTCGCCGGAAGAGGCGAGTCTTGGCGCATACCGCTCGAGCCCGGGTACGTTCGGCGATTACTCACCGAGTGTGCACCTGCAGGGCGAAGTGATCGGCGCAATGGTCGATCTTATCATTCGAGATGCGACCAACAATACGCGATCGATTGATGATGTGATGCGATTGATGATGCAGCGCTATTCAGGACAGCGCGGATTCGGTGGCCGCGACATCGAGCTCACGGTCGCTGACGTATGCGGTTGCGACGTAAAACAATTTTTCGATGCGCATGTTCGAGGGACACAACCGATCGACTTTAATCGCTACCTGCGCCTTGCAGGATTACGGTCAGAGACAAAAGTGGGGCCTGCACTTGAAGGTGCGGGCAAACCTGCCATCGACCTTCGCATTTTCGCCTGGATGCCCCCTGGTGAGCAACGACCGCGACTCCTGCTCATCGACCCCAACAGCACCTGGGTGAGAGCAGGACTGCATACCGATGATCAGCTCGTCTCGGTGAATGGAGTCGCGATGAACAGCTGGCCTGAGTTTCGAAACGTCCTCAGGAATCTGAAAATGGGCGAAACTCTACGTTTCGAGATAGTGCGAGCCGGCAAGCCGACACAGGTAACGGTTGTCGTCAGCGGATATGATCGCCCAACTGTCTCGGTTACGCCAATTCGCGATGCGTCGCCAAAACAGCGACGCATTCGCGAGGCATGGATTACCGGGTAAGTACTCCGAGCTTGGTGTCGTACTGACCAACACGCGTCCATTGGCTGGTGCTGCCGACCTTTCTGATCGCGAAGAAATCAAAGTCTGCGTATTTGCGATCGCCGGCAGCGTCCAGTGCTGTCCAGCTTGTTGCACCGAAATACGAGTTCGCGCTTGCGACAAACTTGGTTTTCAATGTCGCGACATCTGCATCCGCGCCCGCTGCAACATACGCCGACGCAGCAACCCAAACCGCATCGTATACGCCGAGCGCAAACGCATCAGGATCGATACCTGATTTTGTTTTGATCTGCGCCGCCAGAGAAGCCCATTTCTCCTTTGAGCTCTCGTCGAGGCCAAAGATCGGGTTCGGATAACTAACCTGATTCGCAAAAGCGGCAGCCGCCGCGTTTCCAATAACGACGGTACTGAGCGCAACCCCGTCACTGCCATACCATTTCACTGACCCAAGCGCAGGAATCGCAGCGGCCGCTGCAAAAATGTCTGCTGCTTCGTCGAAAGCGGCCAGGTAAACTCCAACCTTCGATGCACCGTTCTGTGCGATCGCGGCGTTCACCTGCGTGGTCAGCGTCGCCAGTGTAGTTGCAAAGTTTGTTGTTGTCGTTCCGTACTCGATACCGGCAGAAACGGTTCCGCCGCGCTTCAAGAATTCTCTGCGCGTTGCGACTGCCAGTCCTTGATTACCAGCATCAGCTCGCCAGATAGGAATGATCGCCTGCAAACCATCGGCAGCGATGAACGCAGCGATGGCAACTCCTTCGAGCGTATCGGATGGTGTGAAGCGGTAAACGTTGTCATTGCTGACAGCGAGAGATCCCGCAGTGCTCGATTGACTTACGAGGATAATTCCGTTCGCATCAACGTACGGCTTGAGAACGGCGACCTCAGCGCTCGATTGCGGGCCGATCACGATTTTTACCCCTTTGCCTTTGAAGTCCTGCAGCTTCGTCAGCGCGATTTGTGGATCGAGCTTCGTATCCTGAACGTCGGCTGAGAAGTGAAGACCTTGACCGGCGTAGTACGTGTTTACGTCAGCAACCGCGATCTCCATTGCGGCTTTGCTTGTGAGGCCGAGCGTTGACCAGTTTCCCGTAAGCGAAAAAGCACCGCCCAGGACGATATCGTCGTTTGCCGGCGACGTTGAGCTGTCACAGGAGAGTCCGACGCCTGCAACAAGAAGAACAAATGCGATTCCAGCGGTAAGCGGGCGCCGTTTACTTCGAGAATTCACCGCGACTCCTGTGTGTTTTTTGTGGTAGAGAGCGGACAAGAGTAGCTGACTCCGCCCGAATTCGAAAGAAAAATCTTGGACTTACAGCGGCTTCGTTACGCGCACGGTGAGAAAGTCCGGATGCTTCAAAATCCGCTCGAACGCTTCGGGCTTCTCGGTGCGAAACACTTCATCGGGCAGCGGCTCTGAAAGCTCTTCGATGACGAAACCACCGTCCGTAAGGGCGCCGGTAATTGCGGTCAATGGTCGGCGGAAAAATTTCACCGTGCCAACCCAGCTCCAGTGATCCTCTATCGGCTCGATTGCAAAGTAGTTGGCCACATCGAACCTCAGTGCTTCAGTGGCCGGATGATGAGTAGACAAAACGAGCCATCCGCCGCTTTTCAGTATTCTCTGAAACTCAGCGAGGGTGGGTGCCCAGTCGCGGATATAGTGCAGAACGAGCGGCGACAAAATTCCATCCACCGAATCATCATCGAGGAAATGCAGCGGTTTGGTTAGATCCGCGACATGGAGAGCTGCTTGTCCCTCTGACGAACCGATCAGCCCAAGTAATCCCAGGCGATGCTCGGCGTACTTGAGCATACCCGCGCTTGCATCGATTGCTGTAACACGAGCGCCGCGTCGTAACAGCGCTTCAGTATAGAAGCCGGATCCACAGCCGGCGTCGAGAATGTGTTTGCCGCTTACGTCGGGCAGAAGTGCGAGTGTCGCAGGCCGTTCGTAGTGCGCGTTGTACGGGGCCGTGTCGACGCCGCCAGCGTATGCTTCGGCAATCTCGTCGTAGTTGAAGTCGGATGCGATTGCGCTATCTCCGCTCGTACTTCCAGTTGCGCGACTTTCCTTCCGCGATCCATTCAAGTGCAGTCTCGAGTCGACGTTGTCTTGTATCTTCGCTCTTTGCGTCGGTAATCCACTCGATGTATTCGCGCTGGTGGCTTGGGCTAAACTCGTCGAATGCTGCGCGTGCCTTTGCATTCTTTGCGAGTGCGGAACGGAGGAGCGGGGGAACGGTTACCGGCGCTCTCTTTTTGGGAGCTGTTTTCTTTACGACAACACCCTCCTCGTTGAGCTTCGCGGCTTGCTTGAAGTAGCCGGCGAGCACGCGATCCGACGGAAGATCTCTTACGCTTTTCAATATTCCAAAATTTCCAGCGGATTCGTCGACGCCTTTGTCGCCTTTCTTCAGAATGAGCGAGCCTTTCCACAGGTTCAGCGCGCAATACTCCTTGAACGCTGCCATGATGCAAAGGAGGCCTTTGTGCTCGAATGCAGGAGCGCCCCACTTGATGCTTTCCACGACGTCAGGCACAGCGGAATGGATCACCTTCCGGATGTGAGTAAGGATCGGTTTCGCGAACTCGGGCTTCTTCGCGATGTACGCATCCACCCGCGGGTCGATTTTGGCCATCGATAACTTCTCCGTTGAGGTCCATAAAGTTGTGAGCGGATCAAGCCGAACGACAGGGTTCTAATTCGGGCGAGATTCTTGCTTTTGTTACGTGCTTACGGAGGACGACAATGAAATGGACCCCTGGTGGCAGAAGTGGAAATCTCGAGGATCGCCGCGGCATGGGCGGCATGGGTGCGGGCCTCGGCTTGGGCGGCACTGTAGTTGTTCTCGCTCTGAGCTTGCTCTTCGGCCGTAATCTTTTTTCGGATCTCGGCGTCGAGCCGGCCGTCACTTCAGGCGGCGCTCCAATGACGGCTGCTGATTCGGCGCGAGAAGAGCCCGAAGTTCAATTCGTGTCGTTCGTGCTGGATGACGTTCAGTCGACGTGGCAAAATATTCTCACCAAGTACAACGAACAGTTCACGCCCGCCAAGCTTGTGCTGTTTCGCAATTCGACTCAGTCGGGTTGCGGCGCGGCACAATCGGCAATGGGACCATTCTATTGTCCGCTCGATCAGAAAGTCTACATCGATCTGGGATTCTACGAAGAGCTGAAGAAGCGCTTCGGCGCGTCCGGCGACTTTGCGCAGGCGTACGTGCTCGCACATGAGCTCGGTCATCATGTGCAGCATTTGCTTGGTGTCGATCAACAGGTTCGCCAGCAGCAGCAGTCGAATCCCGGCGCAGCAAACCAGTTGTCCGTGCGTCTCGAGCTACAGGCTGACTGTTTTGCCGGAGTGTGGGCCGCGACGACTAATCAGCGAAACATGCTCGATGCGAGTGACGCTCAAGAAGCGATGAACGCAGCCGCAGCGGTTGGCGATGACAGAATTCAGGCGCAAACAAGAGGTAATGTAAACGTCGATTCGTTTACGCACGGATCATCTGCGCAGCGGACTCAATGGTTCAAGCGCGGATTTGATTCGGGGGATCCAAAGGCCTGCGATACGTTCCAGACGGGCGGTTAGGAACTGCATTCACACCCGGACGACGGCGTACGAATGGGTGGGAATGTGAGAGGGGAGTTATTAGTGAGCTGGAATGACAGTTTGGCATTCACGGATTTCATTGCGTTGCGTCGGCGTCGGGACGCAATGCCAAACTGCCATTAGGCTCACAAATACCTCCCCTCTCACATTCCCGCTCCGGCGCGAATTTGCACCTGACACCCGCACTATTCCTGCAGGCTTTTTCATCACCACTTTTTTATACGACGGACGCGCGCTTCCCGCGCGGTGCTATTCGCACAATCTGATTCGAGAAGGTACCGCGAGAGCGCCGCGCGCAAAGCGCGCGTTCGTCGTATAAAAAAAGGGGATATTCGGGATGCTTGGAAGAGACTGAACGTGAGAGGGGAGTTATGCGGGAGCGCCATGGCAGTTTTGACATGAGCGTCCCGATGCCTCGTCAACAAAATGAAGTTGTGAATGTCAAAAC